>NZ_CP035291.1:2202915-2517618 GCF_006094395.1 Staphylococcus haemolyticus
TTTCCCGGCATTTTCATTCACAAAATGCAGGATGCTACGCGTTTTAACAGTTAAAGGAATGCGACCAGCTGGTATATCATAAAGGGTAGTCGTATCATGACCTTCCACAAAGTGAAGATTCATATTAATATCGCCTTTGCGTATTAATTTAACACCGCGTTCTTCAATTTTAATTGTTACATTAACGACTGCATCTTCAATTTGTTCTTGGTATCGAATATAATCTGCGTTTTTCTTTTGCCATGAACCTTGAGCAGCAAATTCAAATTTTTGTTTTTCACCATTTTGTTTTAGAACTTGTTTCGTTTGAACGTCTATATTCTTATTCAACGTTTGCCTCACCTTAGCTTCTAAATAATACACCACATTATAGCATAAATTAGATAGTGCATGTAGGTGATACTTCTCAGTTTTAGAGCATTTAGGATATATACAAGTATCATCATCTATTTTGATAAATTGAGTAATGAAAAGAACAGTATATAGGTTAAGCCTTGGGAAATATTCATATAAAATGACTTATCGGAGGTAAGCTATTAGCGAGTATTTGAGGATGATGTAATATATAGGCCGCCTATCTCTCAGGCGTCAATTTAGACGTAGAGAGGAGGTACTAATCTATGCTAGAAATCCTTGTTCACATCACGACCACAGTCATCAGTAGTTGTATTATTGCGATATTCACGCATTGGCTACGTAATCGCAATAATAAATAGGCGACCATAGCCACACCCCAAAAATCCCCTCACTACGGCAATAGTGAGGGGATTGGTGCATCTATGCTAATTTCCTTGTTAACTAAATTATAACACTGGGGAGTGGAGAAATGCAAAATGATTTCACACGATGACTCAACTAATGAGAAGAAACATATTAAACAACGGTAGAAATTGAGATGTGCGATATATTCGATACTAGAAAAGATTGCGTATTTTAATATTGTGTATTTCTTTTCTTAATTTTACTGATGCAAAAACATCCAAATCCATTCTTTCTTCTAATTGTGTTATAGCAAAATTAATATTTCAAATATTAAAATATTTTTAATAGAGTAGATCCAATTCTAACATATCAATATATTCTATGTTTAATTCAGGGATATGTTGCAATTAATCATTTAAAGAAATAAATACTGTATACTGATACTCATTATTCCCTACTAGCACTCTTGAAAATGCTATAGATCCAATTAGGTATTTATATTCATCAATTAAAACTGCTAAATAGAAAAATACTCGTCCCATTATTATGTGGACACCAAACAAAAAGAAACAACCTACCCAAATAACTTTACTTTCACCTGAGTCACTAGGAGAAACAAATGAAATATATATTAAAGCAATAAATGATAATAATACTAAGAAAACTCCTAAGATTTTTAATATTACATTTTGCTTATTTCCAAACATTTCAAATTCTGAATAGCAAAATATAAATAACCCTGTAATAGAAATTAGAATTATACCTGCAATTATAATCCAATATTTAAACGCATCTCCATCTACACCTGAATAATAAAAAATATCAGCTGAACTTATCAAAAAAGGAATATTATATCCGGCTAATATATTAATTAGCATATAGGTACACACTCTTCTCTTATAGTTATTTCTATTAAAATTTTCCAATATTTTTCCTTTTTCTTGTAAATATAATATGAGCCATAATAATAATGATATAGCTAAATATATTTTCATATAATTAGGGACTGTTCCCTCCATACCAATAAAGTAATATAAAAATATATAAAATGCAAATATTATAAAATTTACTAATGCAAAACCTATTAAATAAGAATTTTTAATATTATTTATACTTAAAATTTGTAAATTTTCTTTATCCATTATTAAAATCTCCTAAGAAAATACTGATTTTATTCCTTTCGTTGCACTTTTCCAAGAATCTCCAATAAAATTTTTTCCATTATTTAGAGAATTATTTATTCCATCTTTCACATGATTTTTCAATGTTTTATCTTTATATTTTGCAACGCCTATTAATTCTACTAGTTTTCTTCTTTATCAATTTCAAATGTTATTTTTACACAATAAGGCATTATAAGCATACCTAATTCTATTGTAATTTCACTCCATCTTCTCTAATGTCATAATCTAAAAGACCTAAATAAAAATATGTTCGTACAATAAGCATATGGCTACAAAATAACATTATCATTCCCATCCAAATCGTTCTATTTTCTTCAGAATCAACAGGAACAATTAATGATACATACAACAACAGTCCAAATGATAATAAAACAATTAAAATTCCAATCATTCTAATAAAACTACCCTTTTGGATACCAAACATCTGAAATTCGCCTAAACAAAAGAAGAAGAGTCCTATAGCAGAGACCGTTATGATCCCACAAATTAACAACCAATATGTATAAGTATCATCTCTAGAATCTGCAAAATAAAAAGCATAAGCAGAACTAATTAAAAATGGAATATTGTATCCTGAAAGTAGATTGATAGTCATATATATTGCAACTCTAAACTTATAGTTTTTTCGATTATAATTTTTAAAAATATACTCGCGTTCTTGTAAATAAAGAAGCAACCATAATAATAATGACCCTATTAAATATATTTTCATATATAGAGGCATGTGCCCTTTTATACCTGGACCTGTATATATAAAATAGTAAAATGCGAAAATAATGAAATTCACTAATGACAATCCGATTAAATGTGAATGTTGAATTGATTCTATTGCTTTTTTTTGTAGATTTTTCTCCATAATATTCACCTTTCATTTATCAATTTCAAAATATCTATATTTATAATAAGTATCATTGCCATTTTGCTCAATTGTTATTTCGATACTCATTATCAATAAATAACTAAACCATAGTAATAAAAGATATCCTACTGTATAATTAGTTATTATTTTAAGGAGTTGAGGAAATGAGAATCAACGTTTTATAACACACACCTAATGAAGGTGTAGGCGCTATTGGAGATTGGGCTAAAGAGAATGGGCATGATTTATATATTTATCACCCTTATTTTTATAATGGTGTTCTACCGAAAGCAGAAGAAACAGATTTACTTATCATTTTAGGCGGTCCTATGAGTCCGAATGATTTAGATGATTGGATTCTTAAAGAAAGAGAATTGATAAGAGTATTGTTAAAAGAGAAAAAGCCAATATTTGGTGCTTGTTTTGGTGCTCAACAAATAACGAAAGCAATTGGGTACACAGTAAGCAAGTCACCGGTAAAAGAAGTGGGTTGGGATAAGGTATATCTTGAAACAAATACAATACCAGACTTACCAAAAGAATTGATGGCATTGCATTGGCATGAAGAAATGTTCCAAATACCTAAAAATGCAGAATTACTTTTCTCTAGTGAATATTTAACTAATCAAGGGTTTTTGTTAAATAACAATGTTATTGGTTTGCAATTCCATTTCGAACCAGGGCCTTTTGAAGTTAAAGAAATTGTAACTAATGATTTTTCTTATGCGGTTGATTCTGTATTAAACCAAACTCCACAAGAAATTATTGAACGCGAAGTTCCTAAAGAGAATAAAGAAGTTATGTTTAAATTACTTGATCATATAACTGGTAGATAGACTAATTTTAAGTGTTTTTCACACAATCACTTCAAAAAATAAAATATTAATAATTAAAAATATGCGACTTTAGGCACACTAACAAGAGTCCGGGACATAAAGTTCTTGGATAAGTGAAAAAAAGACAATTTCTATTGAAATAATATAGAAATTGTCTTTTTTATAAATTTTTTGATTATTTTCAGCTCGTTGAGCTACTACTTTTCTTATATTAAGTGCCATTAATACAAAACCAAGTTCTCTTTTGACTTTATTGAGTCCTCGGACAGACATCCGAGTGAAACCCAAAATAGCCTTCATAAATCCAAAAACAGGTTCCACATCAATTTTTCTTTGACTGTAGATATTTTTTGTTTCTGGTTCTGAAAGCTTTTTGTTAATTTGGGATTTAAAATATTCCCAGTTATAATTCTTCATTATTTTTTTGTTTGTTTTTGAATTGAAGTTCATACATTGATTTTTCAGAGGACATTCTGAACAATCATCACATTCATATAATTTGAAGTCTCGCTTATAACCATACTTATCATGACGATAGGCATATCTTTTAAAACCTAGCCGTTTATTATTCGGACAAATGAATTCGTCATTAATTTCGTCATAGTTCCAATTTTGAGTATTAAAGATGTCACTTTTATATTTTTTAGTTTTATCTTTTATAAACATTCCATATGTTATGAGTGGCGTTCGATTAAAGTCATCTATAATTGCCTTATAATTTGATTCACTACCATAACCTGCATCAGCTACAATATATTCAGGTAAATGACCGTAGGTCTCTTGAATTGAATTTAAAAATGGAATCATCGTTCTAGTATCCGTTGGATTTTGATACACATTATAAGATAAAACAAATTGGGAATTTGTCGCTATTTGTAAATTATACCCTGGCTTAAGTTGTCCATTTTTCATGTGATCTTCTTTCATTCTCATAAATGTCGCATCATGATCTGTCTTAGAATAACTATTTCTATCCTTTAAAATAGATTTTTGAAATTCGTATCGATACTTTCGCTCAAAATAATCATTGATTTGCTTTTTGTATTTTTTGATTTTAGTTCTTTTGAGACGTATTTGTTTTCTTGTTTTAGTACATTTTTCATTGTTGATATGTTGGTTTAAATCTTCGATTTCTTTATCTAAGTGACTACCAATCAAATCTATTTCTTCTTTTGTTAATTCATTATCATGATCTTCTTTAATTTCCGGTATGATTTTATTGGTTACCAATTCATGGTAGAGGGCTTTAGAATCCTCATTCATCTTTGATTCATGGTTTTGAATACTCTTTTTCCATACAAATGTATATCGATTGGCATTTGCTTCAATTTTTGTACCATCAATAAAAATAGCTTTATCATCTATAAGATTTTGTTTTACACACTGACTGTAAAATTGAATAAATAAAGATTCTAATAAAGCATCTACTTTTGGATTTACTCTAAATCGATTAATTGTTTTATAAGAAGGTTTTTGATTTTGTGATAGCCACATCATTCGGATGCTATCATTAAGCATTTTTTCTATTTTACGACCTGAGAATACAGATTGTGTGTAGGCATATAGAATCACTTTTAACATCATTTTAGGATGGTACGAAGTTGCACCACGGTGATGTCTGAATTCGTCGAATTCATTGTCAGGAATTGTTTCAACAATATCATTTACATGTCGTGAAATATCATTTGTGGGGATAAGAACTGAAGTTTCCATTGGTAGAGTAAGTTGAGTCATGTTATAATTTTTATACATAAGGCACCTCGTTAATTTAGTTTAGTGATGTTTATTAAATTATACGAAAGTGCTTTATTTTTTTAAAGTATTACAATGTAAAATTACATATAAATACAAAGTATTTTGGCGAGACTCTTGAGGGAACAGGACAAGCTGAAGACTACAGGCTGAAGCTGTCCCCTAAGAAAGCGAGCCAACAATACGGAGTATTGTAAATAAAGAAGCCAGTAAATGAATTTGTTAAAACTCATTTACTGGCTATTTCTCTAGGGTTTATGTCCCAGACTCGTTTTAAGCGTAGTGTCCTACTCCTAATACTGTTTATATTATTCAAAAGCTTTGAATAATTCCTCACTAGAATTATTCCACATCTCTTCATTATGAGATTTTAAAAAGTCTGCTAAAACTTTTTTATTTTTCTCACCAATGTGGTCAATGATAATTTTATGTTTCATAGATTTATCCATCATATTAACATGTTCAGGCATACTTTTATAACCACGTCGTATACTTTTGTTAACTAATAAATAACATGCAGTAACACCAGCATAATATGGACCACTCTCACTACGTTCAGTAGTCACCCAGCAAAGCCAATATTCTTTAGCTTCTTCGCCTTCAACTTCCGATTTGTCATTTATCCATTTAACACCTTTTTCAACTTGAGCACGTGCATGCATACCACCTATATCTATAAACGCCTCTTTATTCGCAACATCTATAAATACTGGTGCAATATTATCTAAACTAATTGAGCCTATATTCGTCCCTTTATGTCCGTCAAGGGGATCATTCTTGATAATATTAAATTTAAAACCTTTGTTCTCAGACACACATGACACCTCCGAAAAACTTGAATTCATAATCTCTATATTATGCGTTATATATTAAAGTTTCAATGACTTAATTCAATTCATTAAGCAGATTAATAATAGAACCTTTAGTTTGTGGATTCTCAATATTAAGAATTATTTCTTTAGGATAGTATAATTTATAATCTTCACGATTAATACCTGTAATACTTGAAATAACGAGTGATTGACTACTAATTTCTCTAATACTACCATTACGTCTTAATAAATGTATTGGTTGTCTATTAGAACCAGGTCGATCATAATCATATGGTAAATCAGAGAAAGCCTCACTAACAAAATAATAGTTCGGATCAATATTACCTTCTATGAACAACTCTTGTAGCTCAGTAATAGTAATAATTGAACCATCAAATGGAATATATTTAAATAAGTCTCTATTTATAAAACGACGTGCTAAATCACTGAGAATTGCATCATCTTCTTGTATCCATTTCTTCAAATAATAAAGTACGACGACTTCATCTAAATCAACGTATTGCTCAATTGTAACCTTCTCTTCAAAAAAAGGAACAAAATCTTCTGGGTACATCTTAAAATGGTACCCCTCATTATACAATTGTTTAACACGTTTCAAACAATTATTTAACAATACTTCTCCGCCTCTACTAACCGGATGAAAGTATATTTGCCAATACATTTGATAGCGACTCATTATAAAGTTCTCAACGGCATGCATTCCACTCTCTTTAATAAGAACTTCATCTTTAGATGGTCTCATTAAACGTAAAATACGTTCCATGTCAAATGTGCCATAAGAGACGCCCGTAAAATAAGCATCTCTTTGTAAATAGTCCATTCGATCAGCATCAATTTGCGATGAAATCATAGAAATTACAAGTTTATTTTGATGCGTTTTGTTAATTACTTCTGCAACTTCTTTAGGAAAAGTACTCGATACGCGACTTAAAACTTCATTAACTTCAGTAGGTCCAGTAATAATTGCTTGCGTAAAGGCTTCATGGTCTGTATTGAATATCTTTTCAAAACTATGTGAAAATGGACCATGACCTAAATCATGTAATAATGCTGCACATAATGCCAATGGTCTATCTTCATTGTTCCAAGCGTCTCGTCCCACAAATGATTCGTCAATCATGCGTCGCACGATTTCATATACACCTAAAGAATGGCCAAAACGACTATGCTCTGCAGTATGAAAAGAAAGATATAATGTGCCTAGTTGCTTAATACGACGTAAACGTTGAAACTCTTTTGTCTTAATAAGATCCCAAATAAGTTGATCTTTGACGTGAATATATTTATGAATAGGGTCTTTGAATACCTTCTCTTCAGCTAATTTCTGTTCAACATAGGGTGTTTGCGTCAAATAAATCCTTCCTCTCATTACAGTATAGTCATAGCGTTTATAGACTTCTCTTCATTAAAGCTAAATCCATTTGTTCTCCATACATTTCTGGTTGATAAGAACGTACGATTTCAAAACCATTATTTTGATAGTATTGAATGGCATCTTTATTTTTATTATCAACTTCTAAAAATACTGCATCATATTTACCGTCAAATTGTTCTAATCCTTTCTTAAGTAGACTAGAACCATAACCTTTATGTTGAGATTCTGGATGTACATAATGCGCAGACAAATACAATTCTTTACCATAAATGAAATTAGCAAAGCCAATAATTTCATCATTATCTTCGGCTACTAAAAATAGTTGTTCTTCTAAACGTTTCTTTAAATGTTGCTCATTATAAGAAGCAGCTAATAACTCATTTATTGTTGATGCTGCATAAATATTTAAATATGTGTTATACCATGCCTTAGTAGCAACATCTCTAATTGCTACAACGTCATTTGGTGTAGCTTCTCTGACTTTAAACATACTTGATTCTCCTGACTTTACTATGGAATTAATAATGAAATTATATCACAGTACTTATACAATCGCTTAATATAGAATATTTATCGGCGTAGTTTAATGTACTTTTAAATTAGACTTACGCTAATGTTTCATTCCATTCTTTTGCTCTTTCTAGTGCAAACGTATCTTTCGAAATATCACCTGGACGTTCAGCGGTACCAATTATATATCCATTAAGTTCAGCACCAATAAAATCTAATGTATATTTCATTTGAGTAATACATGGCTTAGCTTTCACTTTAGGGCAGTCTCCACCAACTAAAATAAGTCGAAAATCTTTCTTTGCCATTTTTTCTTTAAAGTCTTTGTAGTTATCGTCTATCAAAGTTTCAGACCAATGATCAATAAATGCCTTTAAAGATGCAGAAACACTATACCAATACACCGGTGATGCAAATATGACCGTATCACTTTCTAAAACTTGATCAATGACCTGTTTATAATCATCGTTATAGCTTGTAATATCTCTATTCTCGTGACGAAAGTCTCTTACAGGATTGAATTGATAATCGGTTAAGTCAATCCATTTATAATCTAATCCCTCAACTGCTGACTTAGTAAGTTGTGCTGTATTCCCCTCTGGACGACTTCCTCCAAATAAAACTGTAATCATTTTTATCACTCTCTCTTAATTTATATTAAAAAACTATTCCCTTATTCATTGTTAACAACATAAACACTTCATACTTACTTAATATTTTACATATTTGCCTAGTACCCTTATTTCACGTAATATATGTGTATTTTTAAAAATAAAAAAGAATCATTACTATTTATTTCAGTTATAAAAAACTCTTACACACATATAAACGGTGTAAGAGCATCAATTACTTTATTTAATTTTACCTTAACTTATTTTATTCAATCGGAAATAATTCATCAATTTTGTTCAGTTCATCATCTGTTAATTGAATATTTGCCGCTTCAATATTTTGCACAACTTGTTCAGCACGTTTCGCACCAGGAATCACCACATCTAACGCTGGACGCGTTAAATAGAATGCTAGAACCACATTAGCAATAGATGTGTTATGAGCTTCCGCAATGCCTTGTAATTGTTTCACTCGTCGAACATTATCATTAAATACTTCCGGTTGGAAATCACGGCGAGGTGCACGATGATCATCAAACGTTTGATTTTCTTCATACTTACCAGCTAAGATGCCTGATGCTAATGGGAAGTATGGTATAAATGTAATATTATTTTCAGCTGCATATTTCATGACTTCTTCATTTTCACGATGTAATAAGTTGTATTCTAATTGCACTACATCGACATAACCATCTTTATTCGCTTCCTTAAGTTGTTCTAATGAGAAGTTAGACACGCCTATCGCTTTAATCTTGCCTTCATCTTTAAGTTCTTTTAATGCAGCAACTGCTTTATCTTTCGGTGTATCTTCATCTGGAAAATGAATGTAGTATAAATCAATATAATCTACTTGAAGGCGTTTCAAGCTATTCTCAACTTGCTGTTTTAAATAATCTGGATCATTATTTTGTACGACTTCATCATTTTCTTTAATAACATGTGAACCTTTCGTTGCAATTTGAACTTGTTCACGAGGATACTCTTGAACTACTTGGCCAACTAATTCTTCAGAACGTTCAGGTCCATAAATATAAGCTGTATCTAGTAACGTAATACCGTTGTCAATTGCTTTACGTACAACATCTTTACCCTGTTCTTCATCTAAATTTGGGTATAAATTGTGACCACCTACTGCGTTTGTACCTAATGCAATTGGAAATACGTGAACATCTGATTTACCTAATTGTACTAAATCTGCCATCTATAATCGCTCCTTTATTCTATATAACTACTTATAGTTTACCCATTTCTTATTATGACATTCATATTGACTTTTGATGAGCAATGTATTTTAATGTAACTAATCAAGTTACATTAAAGGCGGTATATTATGAATTTAGAATTCAACATTGCAGTACACGTGCTAAGCTTTCTTACTAAGCATTCCGAAGAACAATTCAATAGCCAGGATTTAGCAGAACTTACCTGTCTTAATCCTGTGCAACTAAGGCGTGTTACCACTACACTTAATAATCAACAATATATAGATTCAATTCGTGGAAAAGGTGGTGGCTATCGAGCTAATGCGCGCACTCCAACCATCACCTTAGATACACTGTATCAACTTTTCGTGTTAGATAAATTACCAACACAACGTATTTTTACTGGTAGCGAAGAAAGCTATTGTACAATCTCTAGAAATATCGCAACCACTATGAATAAATACAAAGAGCAAGAAACTGCACTAGCGCTCAACTTTTATCGTAACTTGACAATTAACGACGTAATTAAAGATACACTTCAGGAGGACACATCAAATGACACATTTTAATTTATTAGTTATTGGCTTCGGTAAAGCAGGAAAGACACTTGCCAAGTACGCAGCATCACAAGGTCAACACGTCGCTTTAGTAGAACAATCCTCAGACAACTTTGGAGGCACATGCATAAACCACGGCTGTATACCCTCTAAAGTACTCGTACATGATGGGATTTACGGTACCGATTTTGACACTGCCTTTTCAAGAAAAAAAGACGTGGTCAGCGCACTAAATAAGAAAAACTATGATAACTTAGCAAATGATACAAACATTGAAGTATTTAATTACAAAGCGCAATTCAAATCTAATACTGAAGTTAATCTACTAGACGAGGATGGTGCTATTGCTAAGACATTAACAGCAGATAAGATAGTAATTAATACAGGTGCGAAATCAAATATTCCTCCAATTAAAGGTATAGATATTGCTCAAAATTTATATGATTCACGCGGATTATTAAATATTTCATATCAACCTAAGCATTTAGTAATCATTGGTGGAGGCTATATCGCCTTAGAATTTGCTTCAATGTTTGCAAATTTCGGTTCAAAAGTTACAGTGATTGAGTATGGAGCACAAATCATGCCTCGAGAAGATCAAGACGTGGTTGCACATGCAATTAAAGATTTAGAGGACAAAGGGATTACCTTTATCACAAATGCAAAAACGCTAGAATTTAAAAATGAAAACAACCAATCAACGATTGTAACTTCTAAAGGTAATTTCTCAGCCGATGCCGTATTATTAGCTACAGGTCGTATACCTAACACAGACTTAGCACTAGAAAATACTGACATTGAACTTGGTGAACGTGGTGAAATCAAAGTGAACGACCACTTACGAACATCAGTCGAACATATTTATGCTGTTGGAGATGTCAAAGGCGGACTACAATTCACGTACATCTCTTTGGATGACTTTAGAATTCTAAAATCTTCTTTATATGGTGACCAATCACGTACTACACTTAACCGTGGTACAATTCCTTACACTGTCTTTATTGATCCACCATTCTCTCGAGTAGGTTTAACAGCTAAAGAAGCTCAATCTCAAGGCTATAATTATATTGAAAATACATTACTTGTCGCTCAAATTCCGAGACATAAGATTAATAATGACGCTCGTGGCATTTTCAAGGTTGTTATTAATAAAGATACTGATTTGATTTTAGGTGCTACACTTTATGGCAAAGAATCAGAAGAAATTATTAATTTAATTAAATTAACAATAGATCAATATATACCTTACCAAGTTCTAAGAGATACTATTTATACTCACCCAACAATAGTCGAATCATTTAACGATTTATTTAATATTTAAAATTTTTTTAATTTATTGAAATGCTATCGTGTCAGCACTTCAAGAGATATAAATTCAACTTATCAATATTTTTAAAAATAAAAAGCTTTACTTATTAATAAATAACAGTTATAGTTAATCTAACGTAATAAAAGCTCGTGAATTTAAATGTAGTGTGTTTGTTTAGAATACTCTCTTTTTTATAAATGAATTTGTTACAAATATTCGTGCAAAAGCACATGGAGGTATTCTATATGAATAACGGTACAGTAAAATGGTTTAACGCAGAAAAAGGTTTTGGTTTCATCGAAAGGGAAGACGGAAGTGACGTATTCGTACACTTCAGCGGTATCGCTGGTGAAGGTTACAAAACTTTAGAAGAAGGTCAAAAAGTTGACTTCGATATTACTGAAGGTCAACGTGGCGAACAAGCAACTAACGTTGTTGTAATGTCATAGGATTAGACCTTATTAAGCGCTTAGAAGATAAATGTCTTCTAAGTGCTTTTTTTATTACAATAAAAAAGCTACGACAATATTCAGGTTAGAATACACTCATAGCTTAAGTTTATAATATAACTTGATTCCTCTATTTTATCGCCTTACGTTTAGCTAATTTCTCTTTTAGCTTTCGATCTTGTTCTTCTTTACGGCGTTTACGTTCCTCATTACGCTTTCTTAATCGTTCTTCTTCTTCCGGATCTCTTGGTTTTTTTAGCTGAGCTGTGACTTTTTCTAACAATTCGTCTTCAGTAAGCGCAGCAAGTGGTCGATTATTGACGAAGGCAAACGTTTTTCGACGTCCAGGGCCACAATAAGATTGACAGCCGATTTCAATTTCTGCTTCTGGATCTAATTTTTCTAATTTTCTTTTCAAAGTTTTGATATTTACCGCCTGACATTCATCACATATTAAAAATTTATTTTTCACCTTGCCACCTACCTTTCTATATTGTCGTTTCTATCCTAAATTTTGAAGCATATTAATACAAATCAATGAATTTAACTCTAATTATTTTACTCCTTTTACAAGAAAATTCAAGCCTATCATTAAAAGTCATTCTCTTCCATAATAAAAAAGAGCAAGACGCTGATTCAACATTTGAATTTAGTCCTACTCATTTATTAGTTTATATTATTATTGTCCATGATAAATTTTAAATTTTAACGGTTTAATACCATGTGATGCCCATTCATTATAAATACGATTTTTATCAATGCGATTATCAATAATGGCGATTCCGCAATCACCACCGCCAGCACCTGATGTCTTGGCAGCAGCACCATAACGTTCTCCAATATCACATAACATTTTTAAATTTTCGGTTTCAATGTCGACTGTCGCTTCATTATCCATTTGTTGAATAATCATACGATTTTGTCGAATCATTTTCTGAACACCTTTAATATTATTTGTTTTAAACGCATAGATAAGATTTTCAACACATGTATGAGATTGATCAAGGAATCTTCCATAAAAAGAAGGATCTGATTTTAAGCGCTTCACTTCACTGACTAAATGAGGTGATGAAGCAGGCGAACCTGTCCAACCGATTAAGACTTCCATATTCTCTGGGGCCTGTAAAGGTTCAATATGAAGACCCGGCCAATTTTTTTCTAATACTTCATTAACTGATGTTTCTTCCATCTGTTGTTTGACCCAATCGTGATCGAAAGTACTATAAGCTAGCCAGCCACTGTATACACTTACAGCTATATCACCACATGAGCTTAAACTTTGTAATCGCATATTAGAAATGACTGCAAGTTTATAAATATATAGGTTAGATAATTGCATATCGTAAAACTCATTTAATGCTTTGACGACTGACACTAAAACTGCCGCACTAGAACCAAGCCCATATTTATTACCTGAAGCATCATCTAAATTACTATCGATTTCTAAATGAAAATGCTTCAATTTGACGTTGCAACTTCTCGCATATTGTTCGAAAACTTCAATTGCAGTTACAACATACTTTAATTGACTAGCAGCATTAGCATCGGAGATATCAATTTTATCTTCATTGCGATTAAACGTTACAGGTTCATAATGTAATGTCTTGGAATGAATCGTACTTGTTACTGCATTAGAAGCTTCAATTGAAGCTGTAACAAATCGATCGACCGCAATTAAGACAGACTTATATCCTGGCTCAGTCACTGCATATTCACCTGCTACATAAAGCTTTCCTGGTGCTTTCACCTGAATCATTATATCTCTTCCTTACTTAATTATTTCGACTCCTGATTGGGTAATGTCACTTGTGATGATTTGTGATTGATCAAATTCTTGTAAGAATTTATCTACGATAGCTTGTTGATTTTTCTTTTCAATCAATACTTTAACGTTAGGACCCGCGTCCATTGTAAAGTAGCAAGGTAACCCCGCTTCTCTACATTCATGAACGATGCGCATAGCATCATAACTTTCTGGTACTAAATATGTAAATGGAGGTTGTGCTCCCAAATTAGTTGCATGCATGCGTAAACCATTAGCTTCAATAACTTCACCCATACGCTTGAAATCTTTTTGAGCAATGGCTTCTTTAGTCTCTTTCAAATCTGGTTCAACGTTATCTAACCAATATTGATAAAAACGTGATGTATCACGTGTAAGTGACATGCCTGAACGACTGGATACCTTTTTAGATTTGTTATTAATAACAACAAAAACCATAGCCAATTCATTTTCCCAGCCATCCGCTTCAACACGGTGTGCAAAGGAAGTTTCATCGTCATTTCCTTTTTCCCATTCAGCAAATCCACCATAAATACTGCGAGATGCTGAACCAGACCCACGACGCGCTAATCGTGAAAGATCTTTATCAGACAAACCTAATTGTAGAGCTTCATTACACGCACCGGCTAATGCAGCATATGCACTTGCTGACGAAGCTAAACCTGCAGCTGTTGGAACAAAATTCTCACTTTCAATAAGCGCATGTTCTGAAATCCCAGCTTCTTTACGAATCATTTCCATATAACGTTGAATCTTAGCGCTTTCCTTAGCATTTACAGCTTCCCCGTTAAGAATTAACTGATCTTCTGTTAATGTTTCATCAAATGTTACACGCGTTTCAGTGTAAAAACGGTCTAGTGTAACTGACAAACTATTATTCATTGGTATGATTAATGCCTCATCGGCTTTACCCCAATATTTAATCAGTGCAATATTCGTATGTGCGCGTGCTTTACCACTCTTTTTCAATGGTTTATCCTCCTAACTTCTCAATCCATGTATGTTGTGCACCAGCTTTTTCAACTGCAGCGACAATATTCTTAGCTGTTTGCAATTCTTTAGCTAAGATAAGCATACTACCACCACGGCCGCCACCTGTTAATTTGCCAGCGACTGAACCATTCTCTTCTCCTAAGCGAAGAAACATTTCTATTTTGTCGTGACTCACCGTCAATGTTCTTAAGTCATCTTGACATTGATTAAAGATTGTAGCTAATTGATCAAAACTATGATGCTCAATCGCTTCACTAGCTGAATACACTAAAGAACCAATATGTTTAACAACTTGCATATAATTCTTATCATTATCACACAATTGATGCACATCTTCGACTGCTTGTTTAGTAGAACCTTTAACACCTGTATCGATAACTACCATATAACCATCTAAATCTAAGGTCTTTAATATTTCAACTTCGCCCTTTTGATACCAAACAGGTTGATTCGTAACGATAGTCTTAGTATCTATACCACTTGGTTTACCATGAGCTATACGTTCTGCCCAGTCTGCATTTTCTAATAATTCTTTATCAGTTAGTGGTAAACCTAAATAATCATAGCTTGCTCTTATGAAAGCGACAGCAACGGCTGCACTTGATCCTAAACCTCTAGATGGTGGTAAATTTGCTTGAATTTTTATTAATAATGGCTCTTCTACCTTTTTATTCTCTACGAAATGGCCAATTAAAGATTTCAAATGTTCTGGCGCATCATAAAGTGGTCCATCATAGACATCACTTTGTATCGCTGAGTAATTACCTTTTTCTAAACTTTCGATTAAGACTTTTACTTTTCCTGAAGTAAACGGAATCGCAATTGCAGGTTCACCAAATGTTACCGCA
Source organism: Staphylococcus haemolyticus (assembly GCF_006094395.1). NCBI lineage: Bacteria > Bacillati > Bacillota > Bacilli > Caryophanales > Staphylococcaceae > Staphylococcus > Staphylococcus haemolyticus. Next base: position 2,218,719 of record NZ_CP035291.1, read on the forward strand.
TGCTCCCCGATTAATATTATTTTGCCGTTAGACTCCCCATAGCCACGTTGTACCATGATATCTCACCTTTAATATTCTTTCTGAAAAATTATTTTCGAGGTCAGTGGATATACTTATCATGCATATATCCTAAATCTTTCAACTCTATAAATGCCTATGTCAATTTGTATTTAAATTACTGACCTTTTATCGTAGTGTGTACGCAAATTAACTTTATAATTGCATGTCATAGTCTATCCACATTTTTGTAATCTTCTTCGACTTGAATAAAAGATAGACTCAGTTAATTTAACTTTAAAACTTAAAAATATTTATACCCTAAAATTAAAATCTCTAACATACTGTCATGTTAGTCTTTTAATTAAGATGGCCTTCGTTCTTGATTAATCTCCACCATCAATATATTAAAATGATACACAATCTACATCGTTTTTATATTAATCCACCTAAACTATATTACTATAAAAAGTAATAGGAATATAGCAATTTATAATAAATTTGATATATAATTCCACCTAAAATTACATTATTCCAAATGAAAAGGGAGTAGAACAGAAATAATATTTTCTCAGAATTTATTTCGTTGTATCCCCAGCTTGCTTAGCCTGTAGAATTTCTTTAGGAAATTCTCTTTGCTGGGGCCCCGAACCCCAACTTGCTTATCTTGTAGTATTTCTTTAGGAAATTCTCTTTGTTAGCGCCCCGCTTACGAGGCAAGGATGACTAGGTTTGAAAAAACGCTTGACGCAAGCGCATTTTCAAACCAGTCAGCTACTGACAACATGATAAAGTAGGCTGAGACATTTTATTTTGTCCCAGCCTATTTAACTGTATCAAATTTTCAATTTTAAAAGTTGTTTCACGCTTAATCAGCTTCTATTGAACGATTCATCTTCTCATTACGATCTATCATCTTGTCGAAGTAACCTTCATAACGTGTCCATTCATCTTCAGTGATTGGATCCATATTCAGATTACCACCTAAATCTTTAATAGCGTGTAATAATTGGAACATCACATCTTGGACTTTAATCTCTCGCCCAAACAAAGTTTCCAGTGATGCCATACATTCAGGTTGTATATCCGGATATTTAAATTTAGTCACTTCGCCTTTAAGTGCATGTTCATAGAAGACACGCATCATTTCCGCGCGTTCTGAACCTGATCCTTCAACACAAAGATATATTTGCACTGCAATACCACCACGTACACGACGTTGTGAAATGCCGGCAAACTTTTTACCATCAATGCTTAAATCAAATTTTCCTGGACAATATGAGTGCTCAATCTCTCGTGTATCAATCTCTACATCTTCATTTTCAAACATTTTGCAAATCAATAAATACATTACTGTAAATGCTTCATCAATTGTCGTTTCCGTTTGACCTTTGAAAATAAGTGAGATATTTAATACTCCTTGATCTAACACGACACCAAGACCACCCGAATTCCTCACAATTGCGTTATAACCTATTTCATCAGTTAAATATCGAATACCATCTTTAAGGAATGGTAAGCGCGAATCATGAATACCGAGAATAACGGTATGTTGGTGAATCCATGTTCTGACCACATTGCATGATAAATCTTTACCTACGCTTTCTGAAAACGTATCGTCAAAAGCAAATGATTGCATTGGCGCTAAACCAGACGAATGGTCTACATAGCGCCAATCGATATCATTAAAGTATTTACTCGCTAAGTCCATTATTGTAATGTTTGAGCAGCTGTAATGATTGATAATTTATAAACGTCTTCAGTTGAGCAACCGCGTGATAAGTCGTTAACAGGTGAGTTTAAACCTTGTAATACAGGACCAACTGCGTCAAAACCACCTAAACGTTGAGCAATTTTGTATCCAATATTACCTGCTTCTAAACTTGGGAATACAAAGACATTTGCATTACCTTGAATTTTAGCGCCTGGCGCTTTTTTCTCAGCTACTGAAGGTACAATAGCAGCATCAAATTGGAATTCACCATCAATTACAACGTCTGTTAAGCCTTCAGATTCTACTTTTTCTTGAGCTAATTTAACTGCATTTGCTACTTTGTCAACATCGTCAGATTTAGCTGAACCTTTAGTTGAGAAGCTTAACATAGCAACACGTGGGTCCATGCCGAAACTTTTAGCTGATTTCGCACTTTCAACTGCGATTTCTGCTAAATCAGATGATTCTAATGTTGGGTTAATTGCACAATCACCGAATACATATTGTTGATCATCTTTAATCATAAAGAAGATACCAGAAGTTTTAGATACGCCTGGTTTCGTTTTAATGATTTGTAATGCAGGACGAACAGTATCTCCAGTTGAATGTGCTGCACCACTTACTAACCCGTCAGCATGACCAGCGTAAACTAACATTGTACCGAAATAGTTAACGTTATTTAATAATTCATCAGCTTGTTCTTCAGTTGCTTTACCTTTACGGCGTTCAACGAATGATTTAACTAATTCTGGTTTTAATTCGCTTGTAGATGGATTAATGACTTCGATGTCTGAAACATCTAATCCTTTATCTTTAGCTAATAAGTTAATTTTGTCATAGTCACCTAAAACTACAGGTGTTACATAGTCAGTTGCTTGTAATTGTGTAGCAGCTGTTAACACACGCTCATCTTCACCCTCAGGTAATACGATTTTGACATTTTTTCCTGAAAGTTTTTCTTGTAATACATCTAATAAACTAGACATAATGCCCTCCTAAATAATTTCATAATAATATTTTGCACTCTAATTATACTGTATTTATAGTGATATTTCCATTTCACTAATTTGTAATCATTTAAGTATGTTTACTAATTCTCTTTATGATAAAATTTAGTCTGTATTAAATAATAATAATCAATTTTGAAGGAGCGATACACATGAGTGAAGCAGCTGAAACTTTAGATGGTTGGTACAGTCTTCATTTATTTTATGCTGTAGATTGGGCAACATTTAGACTAGTGCCTGAGGATGAACGTGAAGCTATGATCAATGAATTCAAAACATTCATTAACGATAAAGCTAGTGCTAGAGAACAACAAGCTGGCGACTACGCGCTATATAATATTACAGGTCAAAAAGCTGACATTCTATTATGGTACTTACGTCCAGAAATGAAAGAACTTAATGAAATTGAAAATGAACTCAATAAACTTCGTATTGCTGATTTCCTTATTCAAACATACTCATACGTATCAGTGATTGAATTAGGTAATTACTTAGCAGGTAAGTCTGATGAAGATCCATATCAAAATCCACATGTTAGAGCGAGACTATATCCTGAATTACCTAGAACAGAGTATATTTGTTTCTATCCAATGGATAAACGTCGTAATGAGACTTACAACTGGTATATGTTACCAATGGAAGAACGTAAGAAATTAATGTATAACCATGGTATGATTGGTCGACAATATGCAGGTAAGATCAAACAATTCATCACAGGGTCAGTTGGTTTTGATGACTTTGAATGGGGTGTAACTTTATTCTCTGATGATGTACTACAATTCAAGAAAATTGTATACGAAATGCGTTTTGATGAGACAACTGCTAGATATGGAGAATTTGGTGGTTTCTATATTGGTCACATCTTAAAAACAGATGATTTCGAACACTTTTTTGCTATCTAAACTTGCTATTAGATAAATCTATTTTGTGATATTCATAACTTGTTCCCTTCTAAGCTTGATTGAACATGGCTTTGAAGGGAACTTTTTATTTATAGAAATAAATTGATAATGGTACTCGAATGTATCTCCAACAATGATGACGTGCCAAACTTTATAAATGCCCACAATATCTTATTTTAATAATAGTTTAATAGACGAATATTTAGGGAATAGCTATTAATCGCCACATTTAAATAGGTTTTAAAACAACGATAACCTGAGGCACTTACTATGCCTCAGGCTATTATAGTGTAGTATGTGTTTTGGGAGAACTTAATTACTACTCTGAACATTAACAACTATGAAAATATTGTCGCTACCCAATATTATTCATAAATTGCTAACTAATTATTATTTAACCAAATTGTAATATTTTGAAACATTATAGAATGAGTTTGTATATATTTTTTATTTTAAATGTATTGCAACATTATACTATAATGATTAATGTACACTCTTTTTAATTTTTTAACATTTAATTGTTATATTTTCTTCATTTTGGAGCGCGGATTTTCTAGGTATTTGTTATACACACTGTGAGACTCTTTTTATAAGAGCGAATCAGAGCTTAGAAACTTTTAATATAAGCGTGCTTACTTCAATTAGCTACTTTAATTTTGTATCATTAACCTAAAAGACTTTTATATCTTAGACTCATTGACTATAATTATGAGTACATCTTAACGAATGGTGATGAAATGGATAATACACAAATACACGAAAATGCAGATGAAAAATTAATTAAAGACGTTGTCATGATGGCTGGACGCATATTATTGGAGTCCGGTGCTGAAGGTACACGTGTTGAAGATACAATGACACGTATTGCACGTAAATTAGGCTATTCTGAGAGTAATAGCTTTGTTACCAATACTGTTATTCAATTTACATTACATAATGAATCTTATCCTCGAATTTTTAGAATTAATTCACGTGATACGAATCTCATTAAAATTTCTCAAACCAATGAAATCTCACGCTTAATCACAAAAGGTGCAATTACGCTAGAAGAAGCTAAATTAAAACTTGAGAATATATATGTCGCTAAACGTGATAGTAGTTTACTATTCAAGGGAATTGCTGCTGCCATTATTGCCATTAGTTTCCTATATTTACAGGATGGCAAACTTGTCGATGTTATCACCGCATTGTTAGCGGGTGGCTTAGGTTATCTTGTAGTTGAAATACTAGATAGACGTTTACATGCGCAATTTATTCCAGAATTTTTAGGGTCACTCGTTATAGGAATTATTTCAGTACTTGGTCATTATTTATTACCCACAGGTGATCTTGCAACAATTATTATTGCCTCTGTAATGCCTATTGTTCCTGGAGTACTTATAACAAATGCCATTCAAGATCTATTTGGTGGACACATGCTTATGTTTACAACGAAGTCCTTAGAAGCACTCGTCACTGCTTTTGGTATTGGCGCTGGCGTTGGTTCAGTTTTAATCTTAGTTTAGGAGTGGGAATGAATGTTTTGGATATTAAACTTAATTTTTAGTTATACCGCTTCACTTTTTTTCTGTGTGATCTTCGATGCGCCTAGGAAACTCTATCTCTCTTGTGGATTTGTAGGAGCATGTGGTTGGATGGTTTACATTCTTTTTTATCAAGGTTTAAACACACATACGATCTACTCAAGCTTCTTCGGAAGTTTAGCGTTAGGTTTAATTAGTCACTATATGGCTCGTACAAAGAGGGAACCAGCAATTATCTTCATGGTACCTGGAATTATTCCTCTTGTACCTGGTGGTCTAGCGTTCGATGCTACTAAGAATTTAGTACTATTAGACTTCAGTAAAGCGATTAATACAATGCTTGAAGTAACACTCATTGCTGGCGCCATTGCGCTCGGCTTATTATTTGCAGACCAAATTTCTAAAATTATATTATCTGGTTTTGCAAGAACACGAAAAAGAATATAACATCATTTATACTATTGTTGATAATAGAAAGAGTCCGGGACATAAAGTTCTTGGATAAGTGAAAAAAAGACAATTTCTATTGAAATAATATAGAAATTGTCTTTTTTATAAATTTTTTGATTATTTTCAGCTCGTTGAGCTACTACTTTTCTTATATTAAGTGCCATTAATACAAAACCAAGTTCTCTTTTGACTTTATTGAGTCCTCGGACAGACATCCGAGTGAAACCCAAAATAGCCTTCATAAATCCAAAAACAGGTTCCACATCAATTTTTCTTTGACTGTAGATATTTTTTGTTTCTGGTTCTGAAAGCTTTTTGTTAATTTGGGATTTAAAATATTCCCAGTTATAATTCTTCATTATTTTTTTGTTTGTTTTTGAATTGAAGTTCATACATTGATTTTTCAGAGGACATTCTGAACAATCATCACATTCATATAATTTGAAGTCTCGCTTATAACCATACTTATCATGACGATAGGCATATCTTTTAAAACCTAGCCGTTTATTATTCGGACAAATGAATTCGTCATTAATTTCGTCATAGTTCCAATTTTGAGTATTAAAGATGTCACTTTTATATTTTTTAGTTTTATCTTTTATAAACATTCCATATGTTATGAGTGGCGTTCGATTAAAGTCATCTATAATTGCCTTATAATTTGATTCACTACCATAACCTGCATCAGCTACAATATATTCAGGTAAATGACCGTAGGTCTCTTGAATTGAATTTAAAAATGGAATCATCGTTCTAGTATCCGTTGGATTTTGATACACATTATAAGATAAAACAAATTGGGAATTTGTCGCTATTTGTAAATTATACCCTGGCTTAAGTTGTCCATTTTTCATGTGATCTTCTTTCATTCTCATAAATGTCGCATCATGATCTGTCTTAGAATAACTATTTCTATCCTTTAAAATAGATTTTTGAAATTCGTATCGATACTTTCGCTCAAAATAATCATTGATTTGCTTTTTGTATTTTTTGATTTTAGTTCTTTTGAGACGTATTTGTTTTCTTGTTTTAGTACATTTTTCATTGTTGATATGTTGGTTTAAATCTTCGATTTCTTTATCTAAGTGACTACCAATCAAATCTATTTCTTCTTTTGTTAATTCATTATCATGATCTTCTTTAATTTCCGGTATGATTTTATTGGTTACCAATTCATGGTAGAGGGCTTTAGAATCCTCATTCATCTTTGATTCATGGTTTTGAATACTCTTTTTCCATACAAATGTATATCGATTGGCATTTGCTTCAATTTTTGTACCATCAATAAAAATAGCTTTATCATCTATAAGATTTTGTTTTACACACTGACTGTAAAATTGAATAAATAAAGATTCTAATAAAGCATCTACTTTTGGATTTACTCTAAATCGATTAATTGTTTTATAAGAAGGTTTTTGATTTTGTGATAGCCACATCATTCGGATGCTATCATTAAGCATTTTTTCTATTTTACGACCTGAGAATACAGATTGTGTGTAGGCATATAGAATCACTTTTAACATCATTTTAGGATGGTACGAAGTTGCACCACGGTGATGTCTGAATTCGTCGAATTCATTGTCAGGAATTGTTTCAACAATATCATTTACATGTCGTGAAATATCATTTGTGGGGATAAGAACTGAAGTTTCCATTGGTAGAGTAAGTTGAGTCATGTTATAATTTTTATACATAAGGCACCTCGTTAATTTAGTTTAGTGATGTTTATTAAATTATACGAAAGTGCTTTATTTTTTTAAAGTATTACAATGTAAAATTACATATAAATACAAAGTATTTTGGCGAGACTCTTGAGGGAACAGGACAAGCTGAAGACTACAGGCTGAAGCTGTCCCCTAAGAAAGCGAGCCAACAATACGGAGTATTGTAAATAAAGAAGCCAGTAAATGAATTTGTTAAAACTCATTTACTGGCTATTTCTCTAGGGTTTATGTCCCAGACTCTTTTAAAGTTAAACTATTTATAAGTATCATCTACCATATCTTCAACTTCTTTTTCAGAACGATTTAAAATTAATCGACTTAATTCATCATTATCCATTCGTTTCAATTTAGGATAACGGATAACGAAGAAAATCAGTCCAATTACTAACCATCCACCTAAAGCAATATATGACGGCATTGAGAGCGATGCTGGTGATCCAGGCACTAACAATAACAGAAGGAAAATAAATGATACAATCGAACCAAAAATGGCAAATGTCTTATAAACAGGTCCGTACGTATTACTTTCTTTATTAAAACTGAACAACTTAGCTGCAGATAAACATGTAATAAAATAAGCAATTGATACGCCAGTTGACGACATATCAACAATCCATGTTAATGCAGTACGACCTAACCAAGGTGCAATTAATGTAACAGCTACTAAAAAGATAATCGCTACATATGGTGTCTTATATTTAGAATGTAATTTACTAAAAGCAGTTGGCATAATGCCTGAACGCCCCATTGAGAATAACAATCGACTTGCACTCATTAAAAATCCATTTAAACCTGTAAATATCCCCATAATAATTGCTATGGCTAATACACCTAAACCAATATAACCAAATGCTGACTGTGTTTCAGCACCTGTTACCCATAAGTTACCATTTAAACTTGCATTATTAGTACTTAACCAACCTGTGTATAAAATCATTACGACATACGTCAGTGACGCTGCCAACAAACTATACACTATCAATTTAAATGTCTTATTAGGTGAAAAGTTAAATTCTTCTGCAGTTTGAGGAATGCTGTCAAAGCCAACATACGCCCAAGGCGCTACTGCCACAATCATAATTATAGATGTGAACCAACCTGATTTAGGATTAGCTAATGGTTGTAAATTCTCAAATGCAAAATTATTTCCAAAGAACGAACCGAAAAACATAAGCAACACAACAATAACCATAGCTACGCAAAAGTAATATTGCAATGAACCTGATACACTTGCACCACGGATTGCTACTAGCATAAAGACAAGTAATAACACAGTGGCAATAATGATTTCAGTTATGTAAACGTCCCATCCTGCAATCGTGTATAACTTCCCATTATTCAACAAATCCGGAAGTAGAAATTTTACTAATAAACTAAATGCCGTTGCATTAAGTGCAACAACACATACATAACCAAATGTTAAAAACCATGATGAGAAAAAACTAACGTATCTACCAAAACTTAAGTAACTAAATGCAAAGGCGCCACCTGAAACTGGAAATTTTTCTACCAAGGTCCCATAACTTACTGCAATGAGTATCATTAATAATGCACCAATTACGATACCTATAGAAGCAGCAATTGGACCAGATTGCTTAATCCAATCTCCAGGTAAAATAAAAGCACCCCAACCTATACATGAGCCATAAGCAATAGCCCAAACAAACTTTTCAGAGAGGTTCTGTTTCAAATCGCCTCTATCTATATCCTGATTTTGATTATTTTTACTCATAAAATAAACTCACCTCAAGTATGCTATATACCCAAAAGGTGAGTTGTTTAATCTATACTATTGACACAATATAAGTGCTTTACAATTTTAAATAAAACTAATAAATTTGATAAATTATGTTAAAATTTATCCTACAAATTTAAATGTAGAGATAATAAGCATTAACCAACCCGCGATGAATAATAAACCACCAATTGGCGTAATCGCTCCTAAGATACGGATTTGTGTTAAAGCTAATATATATAACGAACCACTAAAAAACACCACACCTAGGAAGAGGAACCAACCTGCCCAATTCACATTAATAGATGTTGTACCACTAATAACACCAATAATGATTAATCCTAATCCATGGTACATTTGATAATTCACTGCTTTTTCCCAAACTGACATATATTTGTCCGATAATTTACCTTCAAGACCATGTGCACCAAATGCCCCAGTACCAACTGACATCATTGTACATAGCGCACCTAGTATTATAAATAATTTCATCATATACATTCATTCTCCTCATTCAGTTTAAAAATCAAATATTGATTCTCCATTACCAATTTCATCATCCGTTACCATTGTATTAGATGGCAAACTATTATTCTGTGACGATTTCATTGAATCTGGAACTTTTCCACCCATCGCCTCAATTTCTGCAGCAGTCACTTTGGATTTACCTTGTGACGATGATGTGTTTGAACTTTGATTTACTTTTGAAAATGACGTAGTCACAGTATTTGTAAAATCCTGACCTTGTGATTTTGATGACGCTGGCTTACTTTCGCTGTTAGCATATATTGACGTTAATGTATGAATCGCATACATATGTTTCTCGAATTGTTGCTCGTTAGTAGCCTCATCAGCTTGCACTAACTCATGTTCAATTAGTTGAATCACTTGCGCTCTATTCATTTAAGCCTCCCCATTCTCGCACCAATTGATAGGTGATTTACCTTTAGATTCTAAATAACCATTAGTTTTAGAATATGGTTTAGAACCAAAGAAGCCACGATAAGCCGATAACGGACTTGGATGTGGCGATTTAATAATATAGTGTTTTGATGTATCAATTAATTTAATTTTCTGTTGTGCAGGCTTACCCCATAATATGAATACAACATCATCACGATGTTTCGAAATAGCTTGGATCACTTCATCTGTAAATGTTTCCCATCCAATAACCTTATGCGAGTGTGCTTGTCCTTGTCGAACCGTCAGAACAGTATTTAATAACAAGACACCTTCACGAGCCCAATCTTGTAAATGTGGTGATGTCCGATGACACCCGATATCATCTTCCAATTCCTGATACATATTTCTCAAAGAAGGTGGGAATTTAGCATTAGGTTGCACAGAAAACGCTAAACCATGGGCTTGATTCGGTCCATGATAAGGATCTTGACCTAATATAACCACTTTCACATCTTCAAAAGGTGTTAAATCAAAAGCTTGATAAATATTGTCTCTATCTGGATAGATGGTTTGTGTTGTATACTCTTTTTCTAAAAAATCGTGCATCTCTTTGAAATCGTGTCGTTCCGTAATATCATGAAATATTTCTGACCATTCCATCGTTTTCACCTCAAGCCATATTTTAACATAATGCTAACCTAATCAGTTATTGATTTTATACATTACTTCAAGCTAGCACGTAGTCTGATAAACGTGATATTATAAGACATAGATTAGAAATTGTCGGGAGTGAATTTACATGGCTTTAAAAAAAGTATTAACAATTGCAGGTTCAGATACAAGTGCGGGAGCTGGTATGCAAGCTGACCTTAAAACATTCCAAGAATTAGACACATACGGCATGGTCGCTTTAACAGCTGTTGTAACAATGGATAAGGAAACTTGGTCTCATGATGTGACACCACTTCCTATGGATTTATTTGAAAAGCAACTTGAAACAGCGATTTCAATTGGTCCAGATGCTGTTAAAACTGGCATGCTAGGCACTCAAGAAATCATTAAACGTGCTGGCGAAGCATTTGAACAATCAGGTGCAAAATATTTCGTAGTAGACCCTGTTATGGTATGTAAAGGCGAAGATGAAGTACTTAACCCAGGAAATACTGATGCAATGATTGAATATTTATTACCAAAAGCAACTGTTGTGACACCTAACTTATTTGAAGCAGGCCAACTTTCTGGTTTAGGTAAATTAACTTCAATCGAAGACATGAAGAAAGCAGCAGACATCATCTTTAATCAAGGCGCTCAACACGTCATTATTAAAGGTGGTAAAGCGTTAGATCAAGATAAATCTTACGACTTATACTATGACGGTAATACGTTCTACCAATTAACAACAGATATGTTCCAACAAAGCTACAACCACGGTGCCGGTTGTACATTCGCAGCCGCTACAACAGCATACTTAGCTAATGGTAAATCACCTAAAGAAGCTGTTATTAGTGCCAAAGCATTTGTTGCTTCAGCAATTAAAAATGGCTGGAAAATGAACGACTTCGTAGGTCCAGTAGATCATGGTGCCTATAATCGTGTTGAACACATCGATGTAGACGTAACAGAAGTTTAATAGTAAACACTTAATTTTTATAAACTCAAACTAACCTCCTCAATAAAGTCTTTATTAAGACCATTCATTGAGGAGGTATTTTATTTAAGTCATTCACATTAATTTAGGCTTATTATAAATTCTAGGTATTAAGTCGTAGAAAGTGATAGGCTATACGTTGTATCCAAAGTTGGTACCTTGGGCCCATGTTTTTATTTTAAAATTACTTTACTATATTAAGTGTAGAGAGACAAAGGAGGAATTACACATCATGATTATCTACAAGCAAAATATAGAGAATGGTATCCCTATGTACAAAATCATTACGAAAACCTTCAAGACAATTACGGTAAAATTTGATGAAACGTTTAACAAGAATGAAATCTATAAATTGCTCTCTCTACTAGAAAATGACCTTGATAACATGAAACTAGGTTATTAAGTCATTTAGACATCAAGAAGCACAGTAAAAGTGTTTTCCAAATTGAGAATTCAAACAGATGAATTATTCCCAAAATTGATTTTAAAGTTCTTATGCCCCCTAATACTATAAGTAACTTTATAAGTCATTAATCATTCCTAAACTCACCTTATTTAAATAGCGTCGATGTTAGACGAGGATTGTCCCCCCTCGTATGCTTAGAGAGTAACTTTAAGCTTTGCTAACATTGACGCTATAATTTTACGTCGTTAATTATTTATAGTACTTCTATTTAAAGTTAAATGAATTAAAAAACGCATTGATGCGAACGTGCATCAATGCGTTTAATTGATAATTATTATGCGTTTTTATTTTTCTTAACTTTAATCCACCATAATGCTTTTTTAGGATTTGATTCATAAAATTCTAAATCCTTTTTATTGTCAACATTAGGATAAGAACCTTTAAGTGATTTGCCTGCTGTACTTACATGCAATACCGCAATCACAATAAAGCCGATAATACTAATAGCAGTTAAATAATACGCTGGTGCGTAAATGTTACCAGTTGATTCAACTAACCAGGAGTTAACTAACGGTGTTGTACCACCAAATAGTGAAACTGAAATATTAAATGTAACTGCTAATGTACGATATCTAATATGTGTAAAGAACATTGTTGGTAATGAACCAGGCATTGTTGCTTCGTATGTTGATAAGAAGAAACCTAAAATAAACACACCAAGTATAATGAATGGTAATGATTTTGTATTGAGTAAACTAAATGCCACAATACTTAATAGTGTAAGACCACCAGTACCAATCAAGAATACTTTCTTCTCACCAATTTTATCCGCTAATTTACCGAAGAATAATGCTAACGGAATCATTACTGCCATAACACATGTAATTAACACACTTGTAGTTGTTTCATCAATTTTAACAATTTGTCCTAAGTATGTTGGTAAATAAGCAGTAACTGTATAGTTTGTTACATTGAAGAATACAACTGCTACGAAACATACTAAGATATCTTTAAAGTAATAACGGATAATTGTGAAGAATCCTATGTTATCACGTGCTGGTGTTTCTACATCATTTTCATAGATTGGAGATTCTTCAAGTTTACGACGTAAATAAAGTCCAAATAAACCAAGGAATAAACCTAAGATAAATGGAATTCTCCAACCCCACGCTTCCATTTGTGCATCACTTAAGAAGAAACTTAATAATGCGATCATAATTGAAGCTGCGATATAACCCGATAAAGTTCCAATTTCAAGACCACTACCTAAACTATTACGCTTCTTATCTGGTGAAATTTCAGCAATATATGTCATTGCTCCAGCATATTCACCACCAGTAGAAAATCCTTGTAATATTCTAGCGAGCAGTAAGAGCGCTGGTGCCCATAATCCTATCATATCGTAGTTTGGTAAAACACCTATCGTTAATGTTGATAGAGCCATTAAAATAATAGTCGTCGTCAATACAACTTTACGACCGTACTTATCACCAATGATTCCAAACACTATCCCACCTATTGGTCGTAATAGGAAGGCAATTGCTAATGCTGCAAATGTAAATATTTGTTGAATCTCTGGGTTTTGTACTGGCGAAAAGAAATTCGCTCCGATATATGCCGTAGTGTACGCATAGACACCAAAGTCGAACCATTCCATGGCGTTACCAATACCCGTGGCAAATACAGTTTTCTTCGCTGTTTGCCCATCGACCATGTTAATTCTATCTTTTTTAAAATCCATGACCTGTAACACTCCTTCTATTTATGTTACATAATTATACAGACCTAATGAATGTTGTCAAATTACTAAAAATTATATAAATTTCAAAAATACAATATTATTCATTTTACAGAATTTAACAACCTTCTTTTGTACACGCTTACATAATTTTAATAAAAACAAAAAAGGCTATAATTAAAAATTAATAATTTTATCAATTTCTAATTATAACTAGTTTTACCCCATTAGCTTTATTCGAAACAATAATTCGTTCGTTTTCAACCACCTCAAAATCTATTGTTTCATTGATATCAGTGGTTTGAACATACTTGATTTTATAACTAGCCCATTGATCATCCATCATAGAAAATACCTTTTCAACGATTAATTGTCCTGGAACGATATACTCATGAATCGGATTTTCGTCATCTACAATTGCTAAATACTGTTCTACTATTTCCCTATTAAAAACCATATATTCCATCCTCTGAAATAAACGTTTGTTCGATAATCATACGTGTTTTATTATTTTTATTAATTTCCAATTTAAAAATAAAACGGTCAAATTGCTTTACTTTTTCAGATTTTTTATGCGTTAAATATGCACAATATTGTATATCGCTTTCTAAATTTTCAAACAATTCAACATTAGTACGTACTAATCGTATTGCTTCACCTTTAAAGATTTGAAACATTTTAAATTTAGGCCACAACTTTGCACACATTAGCGGTGGTACTGTGCCGTCATATTCCTTCCCTATTACACTACAATAAATTCGGACGTCCTCGGAATGAAATTTAAACTCTCTTGTTTCATTGGCGCCACTTTTCAAAGAGTACCGCATTTCCCATACCTCCTCCTATACCCATCGTAGCAATTCCATATTGCCAATTAGGTAAGTTTAATAATCTAGCAACTAATGCCGCGCCACTAGCACTATATGGATGTCCAGTAGCAATCGCACCTCCCCATTGATTTACCTTGTCCAAACCTAAATGCAACTCATTTATAGATGCCAGCACTTGAGAACTAAATGCTTCGTTCAGTTCAATGGCTGATATATCTTCAATATTTAATTTCTGCCTTTTCAATAATTGAGAAACTGCGGGTACTGGACCTATCCCTAATAAGGTTGGATCCACACCTGTTGTAACAGCATCTCTATATAACATTCCCCATTTAATCCCCATTGCCACAGCCATTTCCTTTTCCATTATTAAAGCTATTCCGGCACCATCATTCTTCATGCAACTATTACCAACTGTAACTGTACCATTTGGTAATATTGGACGTAATCTATGTAAACGCGCCTCAGTCAGATTTGGCTTTAAACTTTCATCCCTATCAAACAACGCTCCTTTAATTGTAAGAGGAACAATCTCACGGTTAATATCACCATTATTAAAATGCGTTGCCACTAACCGATGACTACGTGCTGCAAATAAGTCTTGATCATTACGAGATATATTATAATGTTGTGCGACATTCTCAGCTGCTTCTATCATGCTTGGATCTTGACCTTCAGGTGCAAATGATGCACGCTCAAAAAATTGTGGTAATTGCATTTCATAGACAGATTGAGGACGCTTAATCTTCCATGGTGCACGACTTGTACTCTCTACGCCACCAGCAATGAACACCTTCCCAGCCTCACATTGCACCATTCGACACGCATAAATGATACTTTCTAAACCCGAGCCACATTGACGGTCTAATGTTATGCCAGGAATTCGATGATTTAAACCGGCTTCTAGTAACGACTTTCTCGCAACATTACCACCATTCCCTACAACATTACCTAATACAACATCATCCACTTGATCCATTACTTCAGGAAATGTTTGCTTCAAATTTTGAAAAAGTGGTAACAACAGCGCTTCAGGTTCTAAATGTCTTAACGCACCACCATATTTACCAAACGGTGTTCTTTTAGCCCATATTACAACTGCTTCTTTCATACTTTAAACGCTCCCTCTAAATATAATGTTTGAACAGTGTTACGTGCTACTTTGCCACTATTGGTAAATGGCAAATCTTTTACCCTTACAAGCTTTGAAGGAATTTCATATCTTGATAACGTTTGTCGTAAATACCGTCTCAATGTCGTATAATCAAGTTCTTGATTTCCTACATAAATTAATACTGCAATTTCTCCAAAGCGTCTATGTGGCTCACCAACGACAACCGCTTCTTCAATTCCATCTAATGATTTCACTTGCTGTTCTATTACATTAGGATATATATTTTTACCCCCAATAATAAGTCGATCACTTTTACGACTTACTAAATAAAGTTGATTATTTTGTATATATGCATAATCTCCGGTTTCAATCCAGCTATGAGGTTGCACCACTCCAACATCGACATAACCTGAATAAATCATATTACTTTGAACCTTCAATAAACCTATTTTCCGATTATCTTGCGCTTCAAGTTTAATTGAAACATTAGGAAATACTTGACCAACAGAGTTAGTTGGTGATGTCTGATTAAAGTTATACGTAATAAAACTTGCTTCAGATGTTCCAAAAAATTCAATTATATTTGCGTTTTTAAATTGTTGGGACACAGTTTTAAACAATGATTCTGACAGTTTCGCACCACTACAAAATATAGATTTAATGTGTGTGATAGTCGTATCTACATTCAGTAATTGATGTAACATGGTTGGTACAAGAAAAAGTGCGATATTAGAATGTTGTTCATTTAATATGGAAATGAATCGTTTTGCATCAAATTGTCGTTGTCCGATGAAAGTTCTACCTGAATATAATGCATAAATACATGTATATAACGATAACGAATGTGCGAGTGGACCTGGTGCAGCGAGAGCTGTTTCATAGTTATGTATGAGTTTTTCATTTTCAGCATAAGATCCAATCCATGAAGGCTCATTACGATAATAAGCTTTAGGTAGGCCTGTAGTGCCAGATGTAAATCCAATATGTAACAAGTCATCCACTTTTAATTCCTCACTTATATATTTTTCGTATGTACCAAATGATGTTGTACGTTTAAACTTTCCGATAGCAGTCATTACATATTCAATATGAAAATGCTCTATAAGTTTATCTATAGTGTCGCGTGACCATTTGTTATCTAAAAAACATGGAACTCCATCCATCATTAAAACAACAAAATAATTTGTGATATTTACTATTGGAGAGTCATTTAATAGTGCCACTCTACTTCCAAGCTTAAATTTTGGTGAATTCAAAGTGCAATCACAAATTTTTTGGTATAAACTCTCATAATTTACAATTTCATCATCGATTTGCAGTGCTATGGATTGAGGCTGAACCTTAGCGTAATATTCAAGTCGCTTTATGATTTCTAGCATTGTATGACCTCTTCCGTTCTTAAATGTTAACTTCAATTTATATTATGTTAACATTATTTTTAATATAACTCACATACTATTACATTAAGAATTTTTCATAAAAGCGATATGTCATTTATTAATCTATTAAAAAATCCAACCGATGCCTTTTAAGGGAATCGATTGGATTAAATAAACACTATTTATTCTAAATTTGCATGATTATTTTGCATTTCTTCTTCACTTATATCAAATGTTTCCATTAAGCCCAGAACTACGCTATCTAAGAACAATAATGAAGATTGTTCAAATAAGCTTCCTAATGGTTGTTCAGACCCTTCAACATTGTGTTTTGTGCCAGCTGGTAACTCAATTACTGTTTCAGCTAACTCACCAATTGGAGAATCAGGGCTTGTTGTTAATAATACAACTTTAGCACCTATTGATTGTGCTTTTTCAGCTAATAAGCGTAAATGTTCAGTTGAACCCGAACCAGATAAAATAACAAATAAATCATGTTCTTTAATAGAAGGTGTCGTTGATTCACCTACTACAAATGCTTCTTTACCAAGTTGATTAAGTCGCATTGCGAAACTATTCGCCATAAATCCTGAACGGCCTTTACCTGCAGTGAAGATTCTTTGCGCACCATTCACATCATTTGCAAAACGGTCATATTGTTCATCTTGAACATGTGATAACGTACGATCTAATTCTTCAAGAATTAATTTGTAATTAGTAAATTGAAACATAATTACTTACCTTCAATCGCGTCACGACATTGTTTAGCAGCTTCGACTGGATCATCAGCGTTAGCAATACCGCCACCAACGATAACTAAGTCAGGTTGTTCTGCAACAATATCTTTAATTGTATCTGGTTTAATACCACCAGCTACAGCAACTTTAGAATTCTTAATGACAGATTTAACAGTACGTAAACTGTCTAATGGAGATTGACCTTCTGCTTGTAAGTCATAACCAGTGTGTACTGCAATATAGTCAGCACCCATTTCATCTAATTCTTTCGCACGTTTTTCTAAATCTTGTACCGCAATCATATCTACTAATAATTGTTTATCATGTTTGTGTGCTTCTTCAACTGCCGCTTTAATTGAAGCGTCTTCAGCCACACCTAAGATTGTTACAACATCTGCACCAAATTTAATTGCTTGGCTTACTTCATAGTCTGCTGCGTCCATAATTTTAAGGTCAGCTAATACTTTAGCATTATTAATATTTTCGTTTAAATGTTGAACAGCTGGTAATCCTTCATTAATAACGATAGGTGTACCAATTTCTACGATATCCACATATTCTTCAACTTTTTTAGCTAATTTTGCTGCTTCTTCTTTATTTAATAAATCGATTGCTAATTGTAATTCCATTACAAACATCCTTTCATTACTAAAGTGATATATCTTCAGTTCTTATTTTATCTTTCACATTCATTAGTCTACCCGTCTTATAAATTTTTAAACGATACCCCTAAACCTAACAATTTACTCACTTATCACATACAATACTTAAAGTAAATCAACTCTTTAAAGGTATAATTACCACTTTTTCTGAATAAATTGAGCAGAGATGTACAATTAGTCTCTTCTTTTTAGTAAAATAAATAGATAAACATATTGTATGGTTGCAAGGAGTGAAAGTGTTGGAACTCATTAACGCTGAAGAAGTACAACAATTATTAACATCATTCGAAAATAAACCTGTATACCTACACGTTGAAACGACTAATGGTGCATATGCAAATCATTTCGATCAACGTGTCTTTAATGCGGGTACATTTTTAAGAAATATACAAGTCACATGTGAACATGCACAACTTAAAGGTGGAGAGAAAGACCCCTATAGAGTTGGTCTAAAACTTCGTGACGGAGGTTGGGTCTATGTTCAAGGACTAACGCATTACGAAATCAATAACAACAACGAATTTTTAATCGCAGGATTTAACTACGAAGGTCAATTGGCTGCCACAATCGAGATTAGTGAAAAGCCATTTACAGTATAGAGGAGGTTTATTCATGAAAGATGAAAGACACGTGTTAATGATATTCCCACACCCTGATGATGAAACCTTCTCATCAGCTGGAACGATTGCAAGTTATATTGATAACGGCATTCCTGTCACTTATGCATGCCTAACATTAGGTCAAATGGGACGTAATTTAGGTAATCCTCCTTTTGCAACTCGAGAATCACTACCTGATATACGTGAACGTGAATTAGAAGAAGCGATGAAGATTATTGGCATCACCGATTTACGTAAAATGGGATTACGTGATAAAACGGTTGAATTTGAGCCTCATGAACAAATGGATGACATGGTTAAAAAGTTGATTGAAGAAACAAATCCATCAGTGATTATTTCATTCTATCCTAAATTTGCTGTCCATCCCGACCATGAAGCAACAGCTGAAGCCGTAGTAAGAACCGTAGGACGTATGCCTGAAGAAGCACGACCACGTTTACAACTTGTAGCGTTTAGTAATGATGCACCAGAAATATTAGGCGAACCAGATATATTAAATGACATTCGTGCATATCGAGATCTTAAATTGAAAGCTTTCGAAGCACATGCATCTCAAACTGGTCCATTTTTAAAACAATTAGCGAGTCCAGAAGTCGGTGGCGAAACACAAAGTTTCTTAGATGTTGAACCATATTGGACATATCATTTTGAATCTTAAGGGGAGATAAACAATGACTGAATTTGATTTATCCACACGTGAGGGTCGTTGGAAGCACTTTGGCTCAGTTGACCCAATCGAAGGTACAAAACCAACAACTAAAAATGAAATGACTGACTTACAAAGTACACATAAAAATTTCTTATTTGAAATCGAAGAAGTCGGTATTAAAAATTTAATTTATCCCGTTAATATCGATCGTTTCCAAACGGCGGGACGATTTAGCTTTTCAACGAGCTTAAATAAAGATGAAAAAGGCATTAACATGAGCCGTATTCTAGAAAGTGTCGAAAAACATTATAACAATGGTTTAGAGTTGAATTTCGATACACTGTATCAAGTATTACGTACACTACAGACGAATATGAAACAGAACTCATCAGGTGTTGATGTTTCGGGTAAATGGTTCTTTGATCGCTTTAGTCCAGTAACGAACATTAAAGCAGTAGGCAATGCCGATGTCACTTACGGATTAGCCATCGAACAAGATCAAATTACACGTAAAGAAATTACAATTGAAGCAACTGTAACAACACTATGCCCATGTTCTAAAGAAATCAGTGAATATTCAGCCCATAACCAACGTGGCGTAGTTACAGTTAAAGTTTATTTAGATAAAAACAACCAGGTTGTTGATGATTATAAAGATAAAATTCTAGATGCTATGGAAGCAAATGCAAGTTCAATCTTATACCCAATTTTGAAACGTCCAGATGAAAAACGTGTCACAGAACGCGCTTATGAAAATCCACGATTCGTCGAAGATTTAATTCGTCTTATCGCTGCTGACTTGGTAGAATTTGATTGGATAGATGGTTTTGACATTGAATGTCGTAACGAAGAATCTATTCACCAACACGATGCATTTGCGAAATTAAAATATAGAAAATAATCGTTTCATATAAATAATAAGGCAGTTGTCACACGTTTCAAATGTGATAACTGCCTTGTTTAATATATATAAATATTAGTGTTAATGTTTAGCCATTTTCTTTTCACCAGGCTTAACGAAACACATAGCTACAACACTAATTAGTGATGCAATCACGGCTGACACAAACATTGAAGAGTAGCCATAACTTGCTACTAAGTACCCTGTTAATGTTGGTGCAATAACAGTAGCTGAGTTAACGAAAAAGTGTGTAATACCGCCATATGTACCAGTCTTATTAGGTGCAGTATCTGATTTTTAGTCATCAGTCCAATTTATTATAGAGCCCTAAAAAACTACTAAAAATCGATTGTAGATTTTAAATACTCTAAATCATTATAGGAAGTGAATATTATTGTTTCCTCTTTCCCTCTTATAAAGCCACTTTTGTATTTAAGACCTAATACAAAAGAATTACTGAATTTAAATAAATCATATTTATAATGTTTATATATTTCAAATAAATCTTTCACAGTATAACTTTGTCTGTCTTTAATTCTAAAACGACCAGTTAGGTTTGTAGCTATTGAAGTGGATAATTTCAGCTCTTTTATTAAATTATTTATATAGTGTTTTCTATCTGCATGATTTTTAAATAACTCATTAGCTAACTCATAGATTTCAGATGGATAAGGCGATTCAGTCATATTTTCAAGCAACGTATAAGTTTTAATTTCTAAACCTTCAAAATATCCTTTTTTGGCATTATTAGTCGGCCAACTTTTCAAATTAATAATTCTATTTTCTAATTTTTCATCGATAGATTTTAAATAATAAATTAATGGTCCCATTCCTTCTATCGTTTGAGAAAGCCCACTATTATATTCTTCAACTATTTCACCAGTTTTATTATTTATTTTAATATAGCTTTTTCCTACTTCACTTAATTTTTTAAATAGATCATCAAAATCAAACTCTATGTTATTATCCCTTAAAATATTAGGTAAGTTTTTAGCTATTTCTGGAAAATCAGTTCCAGTTACAGAAGATTTTAGCAAAGTAAGAGAATCTTCATTACATAAATATTTTAAATCATTTATTAACAATTCCTTGTTGGGATACCAAGTTATATTCTTGTTTCGCACCTTATTTACGACTTGTCTCAATTCATTATCCTTACATAAAATATAATCAGCATTACTATTTTCTAATTCTTCAACTAGTTTTAAATGAGTTTCATTAGACTTACGACCTAAATCACTAATTTTTCCTATTGCTATTATTTTATGACCTGAATAAAACTTAGTTTGACTATTAAATGCTCTAATAGCATTAATCATCGCCGGTAATGAAGCATTATGTGTATCATCAAGTAATGTTAATTTATGAGTTTTCGCATGTATCTCTTTTAAGGCTAATATTTTAGAAAACGGTTTGAAATTATTTAGTAATTCTTGTTTTATTGGTAAATTTAAACTTTTAAGTGTTAAGATACTTGCTAATGTGTTAGAAACCATTCCTTCACTAATAGTATTGAGTCGATAAATTTCACTTTTATTTTCTTGGTTAGTAATTGATAATTCAATACTTCCTTTGTTGTACTTAATGTTATCAACAGTTAAATCCGCCTTTGCGTCTTTATTAATACTATAAGTTAACACATTACTTGCATTTTCATGTGCTTTATCAATTAAATAATCTGCATATAACGTGTCTTTATTAATAATTGCCACTCCAGTGGTTGAAGAAAGACCGTCAAAAATTCTAGTTTTGATCTTAGCTATATCTTTAACTGACTTAAATGTAGAAAAATGCGCTTCACCAATACCTGTAATAATTGCTATGTCTGGTTTTAAAAAAGTAGAGGTATTTTCAAGATAATTAATCGCATTCATGGATGTTTCAATAACAGCAAAGTCAGGATTTTTTATTAATTTCAGCATATTATTGTAAATAGCTGCTCTAACATTATTATTCCCTCTATTTTCAAGTACATTATAATCACCCAACAAGCTTGTAATTAACATTCTAGTAGAACTTTTACCCATTGATCCAGTTATAGCAATAACTGGGTTTGTGTATTGATTTCTTATATATATAGCTAATTGTTTAAATGCTTGAACAGAATCTTCTACAATTATTTGAGGGATTTCAAATTTTAAGTCAGAAATGTAATTTTCAGTTATAATTAGTCCAATTTCTCCATTTTCTTTATTAACCAAATCATTACCGTCTAAAGCATTTTTATTTCTACCTAATTCTCTTGACCATGTTTCTTTGTTAGGAGAAAAATAAGCAGTTTTTTTACTATTTACAAATTTATAAATTGTTTCAAAATCATTTATCTCATTTGCTTCCTTATTGTGTGCGTCCTTTAATTCTCCACCTATAATATTAAATATCTTTTTAATTGTTAACATAATAATTACCTAACCTTTAAATGCCTTTTGATATTGTACATATCCAGATAAATAATGTTCGATATCATCAATTCGAACACGATAACCGTGGTGTTTAATAAAGAAACTTCCTAGTATTCTTGATGGGTTTTTAAAATACATAGCAATTTCAGGATAAAAGAATCCAACTCTTTGGTAATCTGCTCTAATATTAATTACATCTATCAAATATTGTTCGTCTATCAAATTGTTTATCAATTCATCGCGACCCGTATCTTTCGCTTTTTGAACTAATCGATATGTGGCCATTAACATTTCTAAGAATGTTGGAAATGTTGTTTCACGATTTTTAATATAATCTAAGTAACTATTCACATTTTTGATTCCAAATTCAAAATATTTGTCTTGTGGATTAATTTGAACTAATTCATTCGTACAATATCCTAACCAATGATCATGATATTGCCAATATTTCTTCTCAATAAAACGGTCCATCAAATTTTCTACAGTTTTTAGCCATAGTTCATTTTCATCCTTTTGATACAATCTCAATAAAGCAAGCACTGCTTCACCATCGTAATAAATAATTCTGAACTTCTCTTTTACGCTTAAATCAGGATAATTCAATAAATGAGTTGTCTCATATGTATCTTCATCTATCATTGAAAGAATACCTTTAGCTACTTTCTGAGCTGAATCAAGAAATTTAGGATTATCTTCATGCTTTAAATATTCACAAACTGCGAATATAAATGAAGCATTTTGTCCTAATTTGATTTCATTTGCTCCCTCTGTATCATCAAAGATATAAGCTTTATCATCAACCTCTAACAGTTGATTTGAAATGACATAATCAATTGCTTTTTCAACAGGTTGTAAGCTTTTACCTACATAAGACAGACCCTCAATTAAGGCATAAGTAGAAGAAGAGTGTCTTAAAATATTGTAGAATCCAATTTCATTATCAAAATGAGGAAAATATCCATAAATATATTTACCATTATCTAACAACATATTTTGTAAGAAATTAGTACTACTTTCAATTAATTGATCAATTTCATTATTTAAATCATTTACTTTTCTTAAACCTTTTTTATAGCCTTCGCTATATAGTTCATGTACTTCTTCATCACCTATAAAGAAACCTTGTGTATAGAATTTAATAACTTCTTTTTCATTATAGAATTCACTAGAAAATGCCTTTTTATTTGTAGTATATTTGCGTAAATAATTATTGATGTTTTTTTCCGAAAGAAATAACTCTTTAGTAGTATTATCTGGTCGAACAAAAGCATTCGCGTTAATTTCTTCAGGTAATACTGCAAAATTCCATTGACTATCAAATGCTATACCAAAATCTACATAATTTCTTCTTGTATTGATCAGTGTTTTTTTTAATTCTTTAAATAATATTTTTTCAGTCGACGTTACAATATCTAATTTAATCCACTCAGGAAGTTCCCCTGATTTCTTTTTAAATTTTAGTGCCAATTTTGAAATATCTTGTTTAAGATAATTAGTCTTTTTTAATAACTTAACCTGTGCTTTAACACTTGACTTACCTAAACTTAAAAAAACATAATTATTAATTTCAGTCTTATTATTTACTTCAGATATTAATTTCTCTAATTTATGTTCAAATTCCATTGTTTCCTCCTTATTTTTAAATATTTATCCTATTTCCATTAATTTATATCATAGTATTTAAAATAAGAGTCTGGGACATAAACCCTAGAGAAATAGCCAGTAAATGAGTTTTAACAAATTCATTTACTGGCTTCTTTATTTACAATACTCCGTATTGTTGGCTCGCTTTCTTAGGGGACAGCTTCAGCCTGTAGTCTTCAGCTTGTCCTGTTCCCTCAAGAGTCTCGCCAAAATACTTTGTATTTATATGTAATTTTACATTGTAATACTTTAAAAAAATAAAGCACTTTCGTATAATTTAATAAACATCACTAAACTAAATTAACGAGGTGCCTTATGTATAAAAATTATAACATGACTCAACTTACTCTACCAATGGAAACTTCAGTTCTTATCCCCACAAATGATATTTCACGACATGTAAATGATATTGTTGAAACAATTCCTGACAATGAATTCGACGAATTCAGACATCACCGTGGTGCAACTTCGTACCATCCTAAAATGATGTTAAAAGTGATTCTATATGCCTACACACAATCTGTATTCTCAGGTCGTAAAATAGAAAAAATGCTTAATGATAGCATCCGAATGATGTGGCTATCACAAAATCAAAAACCTTCTTATAAAACAATTAATCGATTTAGAGTAAATCCAAAAGTAGATGCTTTATTAGAATCTTTATTTATTCAATTTTACAGTCAGTGTGTAAAACAAAATCTTATAGATGATAAAGCTATTTTTATTGATGGTACAAAAATTGAAGCAAATGCCAATCGATATACATTTGTATGGAAAAAGAGTATTCAAAACCATGAATCAAAGATGAATGAGGATTCTAAAGCCCTCTACCATGAATTGGTAACCAATAAAATCATACCGGAAATTAAAGAAGATCATGATAATGAATTAACAAAAGAAGAAATAGATTTGATTGGTAGTCACTTAGATAAAGAAATCGAAGATTTAAACCAACATATCAACAATGAAAAATGTACTAAAACAAGAAAACAAATACGTCTCAAAAGAACTAAAATCAAAAAATACAAAAAGCAAATCAATGATTATTTTGAGCGAAAGTATCGATACGAATTTCAAAAATCTATTTTAAAGGATAGAAATAGTTATTCTAAGACAGATCATGATGCGACATTTATGAGAATGAAAGAAGATCACATGAAAAATGGACAACTTAAGCCAGGGTATAATTTACAAATAGCGACAAATTCCCAATTTGTTTTATCTTATAATGTGTATCAAAATCCAACGGATACTAGAACGATGATTCCATTTTTAAATTCAATTCAAGAGACCTACGGTCATTTACCTGAATATATTGTAGCTGATGCAGGTTATGGTAGTGAATCAAATTATAAGGCAATTATAGATGACTTTAATCGAACGCCACTCATAACATATGGAATGTTTATAAAAGATAAAACTAAAAAATATAAAAGTGACATCTTTAATACTCAAAATTGGAACTATGACGAAATTAATGACGAATTCATTTGTCCGAATAATAAACGGCTAGGTTTTAAAAGATATGCCTATCGTCATGATAAGTATGGTTATAAGCGAGACTTCAAATTATATGAATGTGATGATTGTTCAGAATGTCCTCTGAAAAATCAATGTATGAACTTCAATTCAAAAACAAACAAAAAAATAATGAAGAATTATAACTGGGAATATTTTAAATCCCAAATTAACAAAAAGCTTTCAGAACCAGAAACAAAAAATATCTACAGTCAAAGAAAAATTGATGTGGAACCTGTTTTTGGATTTATGAAGGCTATTTTGGGTTTCACTCGGATGTCTGTCCGAGGACTCAATAAAGTCAAAAGAGAACTTGGTTTTGTATTAATGGCACTTAATATAAGAAAAGTAGTAGCTCAACGAGTTGAAAATAATCAAAAAATTTATAAAAAAGACAATTTCTATATTATTTCAATAGAAATTGTCTTTTTTCACTTATCCAAGAACTTTATGTCCCGGACTCACATTTTTTACTTGAAAATTAATTATTTTTTATCATTAATTTTTCTACGATTCTTACCTAATAGTAATGTTCCAATTGCAGCAAATAATGATCCTAAAATCACTCCATTTTTTTCATCACTACCAGTACCTGGTAATTCATTATTTTCTTTTTCACTATCGGCATCGGCGTCAGCATCTGCGTCGGCATCACTGTCAGTATCGTCACCATTTCCGTTACCATTACTAGTAGCAAGTGTTATGTTGTTACCATATTTAGCCGTGTCATCAGTACCATAATATTTATTAGTTGTAACCATAGATGCCCATTGTTGGATATTTACGTTACCTTCTGAATCAAGCTGATATTTACTAACTACTTTGATAATGTAATGTGTATTTATATCTCCAAAATTAATGGGGGCAGTATTATCACCATTAACAGAAATTGGATAATCATTAGTAACATTCTCATATTGAGAATAATCATAAATTCTATTGCTGTCTGGTAGATATTGATCATCTGCAACTTTATAAATTTTAATTTCAGTACTATCATCGATAATTGTGCTACCGTTTGGTCCAGTACCGTTGATTGTAACTTCTGTATTGTTAGCTGTATATCTTAACGGATTAACATACACAGTTTGTTCGACTGTTTGATTATCTAAATCAAGGTGAGTAAATATACTTTAAATATTAGAATCACCTTCAACTTCAGGATACTGATAATCAACAGTGAAATTCTGATTATAAGCAGTATTAGCAGTTTTAAATGTCATATCGATATTTGTGTCTCTTGCTGGTACTTTTGATTTATCAATAAATGATGATAATGATAAAGTTCCAGTAACATTTGAATGCGTATCAACGAAAACTGTAAATGTATATGTTGCACGTTTAGTAGCATCATCATACGTACCTGTTGCTATTATATCTCCATTACTATCTGCAATATCTGGTACAAAATATTGATCAGTTAGGTCAGATGGGATTGTATGTGAATCATAATCAATCGTCATTGTATCCCCACTATTAACAGCATCATCGACAGTAATATCTGAATGATATGTAATTGGCTCATCCTCATGTGCTCGAATTATACCATCATTATTTTGACCTTCTTCAATATATTGATTTGAAACTGTAATTAAGTCATTTACGTTTTGACCTTGACTTGCAGCTGCTAATTTATTCACAGCTAATCTACTTTTGGGTTGTATTGAACGCGTTGTATTTACATCACTCGTAGTTGCATAAGTTGTTTCAGAATCTTTTTTGTTTGAATCTGAATTAATTAACGCACTTAGTAATGCTTTATTATTTACATTGTTATAGTCAATATTAAGATTTTTAACACTTTTACTTGCTTCTTCTACTGAGCTACCAGAATTTTCAGCTACAAAGTTAGTTAATGCTTCTTCTTTAGCTGTGTTATCAGTAGCGTTATCTAATTGAGTCTCAATATTTTTAAATGATGTATCTAAATTTGATGTGTTAACTGAATTATTTGAATTGCTAGTTACATCACTTGAATTATTATTTTCAACAGATGTCTGCTCATTTGAATTAACTTCTGGTGTTTGAGCGTCTTTTTGTTCAGGATTAGATTCTATACTAACGTCTTTATTGGCTTCTTTAGAATCGCTTTCTGTGCTCGATTGTAGTTCGTTATGAGTTGAGTCTGCTGAAATTTTTGATTCTTACTTAGTTGTTTCTTCTGTACTTGGTTGTTCTGATTTAGCTTCATTAGTTGCGTCATTATTAGAATTTAGGGTACTTTGACTTTCCTCTGTAGATGCTTTTTTTGTTGTTTTTTCACTAATTGATTTTTCTGCAGAATTATTTTGTGATGGTTCTTCTGAACTTAATGTCTCTGTAGAATTTGAATTTTTACTAGTTTCAATGCTATTATTTTCATTTGTAACTTCTTGAGAACTTACATCTTGATTTGATGAATTTTCTGTACTTTCTTGTTTACTAGTTTCATTTGAAATTTCGTTGTTAGATGCATTTTCAGATGAATTATTATCTACATCTGTTTCAACATTTTGTTTTGTTACATCAACTTGTTCTGGATTAACCTGTGATAGTGTAGTGCTCTCTGATGTTTGTACATTACCTTTAGCTTTTACATTTTGTTCTTCATTACTATTAGTAGTTGTAGAAACTTGATCCTTCTCAGCTGCTTTTGCTTCATCATTTGCACTGCCAAAAATCAATGCTGCGCCAACCAATATAGATGCTGTCCTTACTGTAAACTTTCTAATCGAATATTTATTTTGTTTATTTTTCAAACAGAACACTCTTTAAACGAATTATAAATCGACCTAAATTCATTAATAATTTTAATTTAAAGATTAATTATTTTTTATTCTTAAATCATGAATAATAAGGTGGTTGTGCTACACTTCTATATTTTTTATAAATGGTTTGCTAAAATATTCTTTTTTTAAACAATACAAAAAGAACGATAATTATCGTTCTTAAAAAACTAGTTTCTACTATTATATATATATATGTGTTTTTTTAGGTAATTAAAATTTATTTTAAATGTTCGTACGGACTGTTATTCACAAATGATACAATTTGGTCTACAAATAATTTTGCACGCAACTGAAATTGGTCATCATCAAGATATAATGTACCATCGTCAAGTTTACTGTAGTCTGAGTCATGTGTAGCAATTTGTGTAGGCACAGCGATACCTAATAAACTGCGTACAATAACACGTAAATGTGATAATGGTTCTGAACTTACGATTCCTCCACTATTACCGATTAATCCTACTGGTTTCATTTTGACATAATCCATATTGATATGATCTAATGCATTTTTTAAGATGCCAGAATATGAACCATGATAATTAGGAGTTCCAAGTACTAAGAAGTCTGCTGCCATTACTTTTTCTTGAAAATCTTTAATATTGGTTTTAATTTCATCGATAGACGGCGTTGTCCCAGAAAAGTCTAATTGATTTAATGGGCGTTCTGCTAAGTCATAAATATCAACATCTAAATCATGTGTATCAAACTGTCCCACTAAGTATTTAGCTAACGCATTTGTATGTGAGCCAACTTTGGCACTACCAACAATTATAAGTCCTTTCATTTCTACTATACACCTCTTAATATTAATTATTTTCTTCTTTCAATAACTTCATGATGGCTTTTCCAACACCACTATTTTCATTGGTATCAGTTACATATTTAGCAACTGCTTTAACTTCTGGCATAGCGTTTTCTACTGCGACCGGATAACCTACACGTTCTAGCATTGACACGTCATTCAAATTATCACCTAATGCCATAACGTCTTTTAAATCAATATTTAATTGGTTAGCAATAGACTCTAACGCGATTCCTTTTTGCGCGTCAGAATGTGTAATTTCAAGATTTCCGCGTGAAGATGATGAAACGGCTAAACTTGGAATAGCTGAAAGTTCTGCTCCAATGGCGTTTATTTTCTCTAAATCGGGATTAAAGGCTAACACTTTCATGATTAATTCTCCCGGGATATCTTCAATTTCTTCATAACTATTTACAACTTTTAATGTGCCATTATCTATACGCTTTTGAATGCCTTGTTTAATCTTTTCAACATCCGCTTCTTGTCCTGCTTGTTTAGCAATATCTAAATATATATCTAAATCTTTAGTAGGATCTTCTGTATAAATCCCTCTATTAGTGTAAATTTGATAATATACGTCATCTTTATCTAGAATTGATTTAATGCGTTCCACTAATTCATGATTCAAATTAGACGTATTCATAATATTAAATGATTCATCACGTACTTCCGCACCATTTAAACAAATATATGGTACGCTTAAATCTGTCTCAGCTACAGGTGTATTCGCTTCATAAAATGCACGACCTGTCGCAATGGCAACTGTTATCCCTTGTGATTGTGCAAATTTTATTGCATCAACATTTTCTTGAGAAATTTCATGTGCAGCATTTAACAATGTGCCATCCATATCTGTTGCTATTAATTTAATCATACAGTTACCTCGTTTCATTCTCTTAATTAATTGCTATTTATCTTGAAAAAACCATCTTAAAGTTAAAATTTAAAATCTCAACTTGAACACTTAATTCACGTGTATTATTTTAACAAATATAGCTCAATTTGTACGCTTACATGTTCGCTTTAGACTTCTTTAACCGTAGCTCACGGAAGAAGTTTCGTAATAAATCACCACATTCTTGCTCAAGTACGCCTTTAACAATTTCAGCTCTATGATTAAATTGAGATTCTTCTAATAGATTCATCAAGCTACCACTACATCCACCTTTAGGATCAGTGGCGCCGTATACCACTTTAGGAATTCTACTCATTACAATGGCACCGGCACACATGACGCACGGTTCAAGTGTCACATATAATTTGCATTCTTCTAAACGCCAACTCCCAACTACTTTTGAAGCACGTTCAATAGCGATATGTTCTGCGTGAGCCGTAGGTAGCTGCGCAGTTTCTCTTAAGTTATGTGCGCTTGCTATGACTTCATTGTTTTTAACTATGATTGCGCCTATAGGAACTTCTCCAAGTTTTTGAGCTTTTTTAGCTTCTTCAATCGCTAATTTCATGTAATATTCATCATTTGCCATGTGTGTTATACCTCACTTATGATACAATACTCATTGTCTATTTTAACATTTGGAGATGTGATTATGAACAAACCATTTATCGCAATTGAAGGCCCAATTGGTGTAGGTAAATCTTCCCTAACTCATAAGCTTAGCCAGACATTAAATTACTATGAAGAAAAAGAAATAATTGATGAAAATCCATTTTTATCTGACTTCTACGATGATATTTCTAAATGGAGTTTTCAAACAGAAATGTTTTTCCTCTGTAATCGATATAAACAGGCAAAAGATATCGCTAAAATGACTCAAGGTGTTGTTAGCGATTATCATATTTATAAAAATAAAATTTTTGCTCGTAACACGTTGAGTAATAATGAATTTGATAAATTTGACCGCATTTTCGATATTTTAACTGAAGATCTTGAAATGCCTAACATGATTATTTTCTTAGATGCTGATTTGGAGGTTCTGAAACAAAGAATAGCTCAACGTAATCGTAGTTTTGAACATCATATTGAGGATGACTATTTATTGAATCTCAAAGAAGATTATTTAACATTTTATAATGCCATGAAAAGTGAAGGCGCGAATGTCGTCTTAATTAATACAAGTGAAATTGATTTTGTTAAAAATGACTCAGATTATCAATCAATTTTAGAAAAAATAAGACCTATGATAGGAGCAATTGAACATGAATAATTATAAAGTACCTCAAAACGCAATAATCACCATTGCTGGTACCGTTGGTGTTGGGAAATCAACATTGACACAGGCTTTAGCTGACAAATTAAATTTTAAAACCTCTTTTGAAAATGTAGATCATAATCCTTATCTAGATAAATTTTATGATGACTTTGAACGTTGGAGTTTCCACTTACAAATCTACTTTTTAGCAGAACGTTTTAAAGAACAAAAACGTATGTTTGAATATGGTGGTGGATTCATTCAAGATCGCTCTATTTATGAAGATGTTGATATTTTCGCGAAAATGCACGAAGAACAAGGTACTATGAATGAAGATGATTTTAAAACATATTCTGAGTTGTTCAATGCAATGGTAATGACACCTTACTTCCCTAAACCTGATGTATTAATTTATCTTGAGTGCGACTACAATGAAGTAATTGAGCGTATCAAAGCACGTGGTCGTGATATGGAAATTAATACGGATCCTGAGTATTGGCAAAAGTTATTCAAACGTTATGAAGACTGGATAAATAACTTTAATGCCTGTCCGGTCGTGCGCGTTAACATCAACGAATATGATATTCATGAAAACCCAGACTCTTTAGACCCAATTATTGATAAAATTGCTCATGTAATTAATACTTATCGCAAGGTAGATAATCGTTAACATAAACAAAACGCTACACATTTCAAACTCTTTGTGTAGCGTTTTTACATTTTTTATCTTATTTGTTTTCAATATATTGTTTTAAGACTTCGGGCACACTCACAGCTGTATCTATTATCACATCAGCATCTACTAACTCTTCTTTTTTAGCTATACCAGTAAGTACACCAATTGCTAAACCTAATTCAGCATTAACCTTTGTTTTCATGTCGTTATTAGTGTCTCCTACTATAACTACATCTTCAGGTTCGACATCATAAGAATCAAACAGTGGATTTAATACTGCTGGATTTGGCTTTTCCGCTGCATGTGATTCTGTAGAGATAACTA
This sequence comes from Staphylococcus haemolyticus, assembly GCF_006094395.1. Classification (NCBI taxonomy): domain Bacteria; kingdom Bacillati; phylum Bacillota; class Bacilli; order Caryophanales; family Staphylococcaceae; genus Staphylococcus; species Staphylococcus haemolyticus. Next base: position 2,251,642 of record NZ_CP035291.1, read on the forward strand.
AGTCGAAAGCGTCTTTAGAATTGGTATCTTCAAGAAATTGCAATACCCCTTTTCGTGAATCACTTGTAACAATTCCAATTTTATAGCCGTCTTTTTTTAAAGATTGAATCATATCATACACACCATCAATCCAGTTGTTCTCTGGCACACGTGTATCAACAAGCTCCTGGCTCGTATTACGTGTCCAAGTTGAGACATCTTTACCAACAACGTTATTAAAAGCTTTAATCATTTCATCTAGTGACCCTGACCCCATTACAGAATCAGGAACGATGGCATTATCAAGAACACCTAATTGTCGATGTGCAACTTCTTTATCAGCTACTGGGTATTCATCTAAAAGACTATCCACTAATCTTATACCAATTTTCTCCCAACTCTTATCAAATTCTATTAAAGTCCCGTCTTTATCAAATAATATCCATTTCATTTACATAGCACTCCTGTGAATTATGATTATTAACCATTATATTGTAATACAAATTCTTATCTTAGACTTAATAACACGATTTATTATTCCATCTTCCAATTATTCAGTATATGTATCTAGTAGGCGTTTACCTTGATATATAACCATACCAGTTTTCAATTTTTTAAATCCAGCCTTTTGATAAAATTCTAAATTATCGATAGTTGAGATTAAATGGATACATGAAAGTGACCCTATTTCTTTAATAATGTGTTTAAGCATATACATACCAATTTGATTATTTTGAAAATCTTTATTAACAACTAAGTCATAAATAGCTGCATTGAATACACCATCTGATAATGCTCTAGCAAAACCAATGACTTTATTATCATAAATTGCAAAGACTACATGTGTACTATTCTCAAAAATTTTTCGTATCTTATCTTTATCATGTTTTAACCAACCAACTGATTGATATGTTTCGTAAATTGAATCAATGTAGCTTTCATCGAAATAAGTAATTAGTTTAAATTCCATTTAATCCCCCCAATCATCTTTATATTTTATTATACAATCTTATTTAATATCTTTTAAGTTTCATAAATGCGCGAATCAATACCGTTTCATTTATCATTTGCCTACGTCGATTCAATTAAGCTAAATTTATGATTGTGTAATTTAAAAACCGATATAAATAATTCACCCCGAAAATTAGATTTTTAATCTAACACCGGGGTGATTTTTCATTATAAAAATAATTATTTAGGTTCGCCATGTACTAAAATACTACTAATAAAGTCAATCGCTTTTTTAATGAAACCGAATACGTCTGTCATTGGATTCCACTCCTTCATTAATATTTGAATTACATTTTTATTGTAAGCGCCTGAGGATAAATTTGGCGTTTATTGCGTAATTGCTCATTAATGTTGCGTATTTGTATGTTTAAATATTTCAATTTGTATTGTTTTGCATAGAAAGCAATTCTTGTACGTAACTATCCTTCACCTCGTAAACAACAGGATTACTTTTTAACTGTATTAATTTGCTTTCATATTTTTTTATTACTTCATTAACTTTATTTCTTGAATATCCTGCGATATCTTTGACTCCTTTAATAGTAATTCTAGAATATTTACTTCCAAAAATTTTATCTTGAAGTAATATAAAGAGAACATCTGAATCATATTTATTCAATCCTTGTTGATCAAGTGCCTGTGCAAGTCTTTTAATTATTTCTGTATTATTTTCAAACGTTTCTATTATATTATTTTGTCCTTCAATAAGTAATTGCATCATATCATCAATGAAATTTGTTATTTCACCTTTATTAAAGTAATCAGATGCTTCTTGAAATGCCTTATAATATTTATTTTTATTGTGATTTACGACGTATGAAAAAGTGAGTGCTGTAAATGAATCCAAGTTATCATTAAGCAATTTAGCTAAAATATATCTTCCTACTCTTCCATTTCCATCATAAAACGGATGAATGTATTCAAACATGTAATGACTAGCTAGAATTTTATAAATATCTGGTGCTTCGTAATGTTTAATAAAACTTAAAAAGATAGTTAGATATTCAAAAATTTCTGGTTCATTAAATTCATTTCTGTGAATCCATTTACTTTTAGCATTGTCATATACACCAATAGAATTTTTTCTAAACAAATTTCCATCTGGTAAATCTTTTTCTAGAATTTCAGAAGGCACAATTAAATCAAGGATATTACGTATATCTGTAATTGAGTTAATTTCAACATCATCATTTTCAATCATAATATATTGGTTTACTAATCCATCAAAACGCTTATTCTCACCTTTAGTTTTGTTTAAAGACGCAGCTATTTCTTTTTTCGTACTTTTTATATTTTCAATTTTATTTGTACTTTGGATTTAATTGATTAATAAATGTTTAATATATACTTCATTCGCAACTTTAGGCAATTCTGAGGAAAGTTGCTTAATTCTATCTGAGTTTTTTAAGACCTTTTCAAGATTAATACCTAATGATCGATTTAGAACAAAGAATAGAGGATACTCTACGTCTCTTTGTTGTTTCTCGTCCTGAATTGGATGGATTATAAAATCGGTAACATAACTTGAATAACTATTTAACCGCATATTATATTCTGTATCTACATTATCCCAACCATACATATGAAAAAGCTTTTTTAATGATTTGTACTCCACAAGGTACACCTTCTTACTTATCATATATTTAAATATGATATTTATGAATGATTATATTATATATAATCCGTTCTTCTTTTAAAAACAATATTCTTAACTTTAAAAATCACTATACTCAAGATGAAACATAGTTAAAAAATTAATTATGTTAAATAGTCATTTTTATAAGTATACTAATCATCATTGAATATTCCTTCTATATTTTCAGTAGATATACATTTTAATATAAAAACACCTGTCATAGTAACAGGTGTCTAAGCTAAGATAAATCCAAATAAATTATTTCTTTCTATCGTTTAGTAACTTAAGTAACACAAATGTAGTAGCTATATTTAAAAAGACATTAATCATACCAAAATTAATAAATAAGCTAGTCCATAGACATATCACTAATAAAATCGCAATTATTCTCATATATTTACAATAAGTTCCTTTCCTAAAAACATCAATTTTTAGTATGAAACTATAAATGGTTTTATAAATAAATCTTAATGTAAAAAGTGCTATACAATTTAAGTTGATTAATAAAAAAACTTTACTTATCAACGCTTATTTTTAATCTTTATTATTTTTATATAACATCCATATATTACTTGCTCACACTTTTTTCAAAAACCAAATCTTATCTCTACATAAAATTCCATTTTCGTATATTTTATCATTATAATTTCTTTCGAAGAACCCAATTTCTACTCCAATCATTCTGAAACCTGCTTTTTGATAAAAAGCAATTTGATCAATACTAGAATTGCCTGTCCCCACAATGATCTCTTTGTATCCTTTTTGTTTTGCATAATCAAACAAATGTAATAATAATTTTTTACCAATACCGTGACTTTGTTTATTTTCACTAACAGCTATGTTGACTAATTCAACCTTATCTATATTAATTTCTTTTAACACATAACAACCTAATATTACTGAACCATCTTTATAAATAAAGCATTCTCCACTCTGAAGGTATTCTAAAATTAATTTCATAGACGGATCAGCCAACAACAGTAAATCAAATGGTGCATCTTCAATAGAGTCCAATTTTTCAAACATAAATATCCCTACTTTTCAAAAATAGAATTTATTCTTAGTTATTTAATTTTTATCGATTTATAGACTTCTAATTAATATAAATAGCTTCATAAATTTAAATTACCCCTAAGTAAGAAATAATTTGCACTTACCAACTATTTCTATAATAATAAGCTATCCACCCTTACATGTTATTCTCAATTTGAGAATTCATATGTTTTCTTTAGCATCTTTTAGACTATTTTTATATTTCAATATTAACATCCATGCTAATATCTTTATTTTTCTCATATGTTTTACATTAATTAAAATTCAAGATATTTTATAGCTTAATATACAATTTTCGACACTAACCTTTTATGAAAAGATATTACTTCGCTATTCTTAATAAACACATTTAACACAAACCACATCGCTAAATTAATATATTAGTTCAATTCATATTCTAATTTTAGTCTCTCCATTATTGACTTTAACGTTACGTAATAGATTATGTTTTAGTTATACCAAAGAAATGGAGGAAGATTTGAAATGGATTATTATCAAATGCCAATGTTTAATAAGATACTAGTCAGTGACATTCAAAAAGCAGCGAAGTGGTATGAAAAAACACTAGGATTTAACAGTGTATTTAAATTTAGAAATGATAAAAATGAGGTTTTAATGGAGCATCTGAGATTGGAGAAGTATCAAGATATCATGCTAATTTCTAGTGATGACTTTGAAGTTGGTAATGCAACATACTTGAATATTTTAGTTAAAGATATTAATAACTTAGAGAAACACATAACTTCACAATTTATTGTGGAACAACTTGAAGAAAAACCATGGAACGCTAAAGAAATGACTATAAAAGACTTAGACGGTCACTTATTAACACTTTCACATTCAAATATAACTGATAAAGATTTTCAAAAATTAATGAAAAAAACTTCAAGTAATTTCTAAATCTTTAATTGATAATTAAACGTAGTTAAGCGACTTCTGAGAGATTTAGAATTATTGATAAACGTAAGTGCTCACACACTTAAGTAAATAGTTCTAAGATAGATTACGAAGTGTAGTTGTGAAGACTCCTATGTTGCTTATCTATCTAAAAACTATTTTACAAGACCGCGGCTCGACCCAGCCCCCTAAGCAAGCATCACAACAGAATGAGTAAATGTTCATCAAAGAATTTCTTTAGAGAATTACAGGCTGAAGCTGTATCCTAAAAAACGAGCCAACAATACGAAATATCGTAAATAAATAGAGTCCGGGACATAAAGTTCTTGGATAAGTGAAAAAAGACAATTTCTATTGAAATAATATAGAAATTGTCTTTTTTATAAATTTTTTGATTATTTTCAACTCGTTGAGCTACTACTTTTCTTATATTAAGTGCCATTAATACAAAACCAAGTTCTCTTTTGACTTTATTGAGTCCTCGGACAGACATCCGAGTGAAACCCAAAATAGCCTTCATAAATCCAAAAACAGGTTCCACATCAATTTTTCTTTGACTGTAGATATTTTTTGTTTCTGGTTCTGAAAGCTTTTTGTTAATTTGGGATTTAAAATATTCCCAGTTATAATTCTTCATTATTTTTTTGTTTGTTTTTGAATTGAAGTTCATACATTGATTTTTCAGAGGACATTCTGAACAATCATCACATTCATATAATTTGAAGTCTCGCTTATAACCATACTTATCATGACGATAGGCATATCTTTTAAAACCTAGCCGTTTATTATTCGGACAAATGAATTCGTCATTAATTTCGTCATAGTTCCAATTTTGAGTATTAAAGATGTCACTTTTATATTTTTTAGTTTTATCTTTTATAAACATTCCATATGTTATGAGTGGCGTTCGATTAAAGTCATCTATAATTGCCTTATAATTTGATTCACTACCATAACCTGCATCAGCTACAATATATTCAGGTAAATGACCGTAGGTCTCTTGAATTGAATTTAAAAATGGAATCATCGTTCTAGTATCCGTTGGATTTTGATACACATTATAAGATAAAACAAATTGGGAATTTGTCGCTATTTGTAAATTATACCCTGGCTTAAGTTGTCCATTTTTCATGTGATCTTCTTTCATTCTCATAAATGTCGCATCATGATCTGTCTTAGAATAACTATTTCTATCCTTTAAAATAGATTTTTGAAATTCGTATCGATACTTTCGCTCAAAATAATCATTGATTTGCTTTTTGTATTTTTTGATTTTAGTTCTTTTGAGACGTATTTGTTTTCTTGTTTTAGTACATTTTTCATTGTTGATATGTTGGTTTAAATCTTCGATTTCTTTATCTAAGTGACTACCAATCAAATCTATTTCTTCTTTTGTTAATTCATTATCATGATCTTCTTTAATTTCCGGTATGATTTTATTGGTTACCAATTCATGGTAGAGGGCTTTAGAATCCTCATTCATCTTTGATTCATGGTTTTGAATACTCTTTTTCCATACAAATGTATATCGATTGGCATTTGCTTCAATTTTTGTACCATCAATAAAAATAGCTTTATCATCTATAAGATTTTGTTTTACACACTGACTGTAAAATTGAATAAATAAAGATTCTAATAAAGCATCTACTTTTGGATTTACTCTAAATCGATTAATTGTTTTATAAGAAGGTTTTTGATTTTGTGATAGCCACATCATTCGGATGCTATCATTAAGCATTTTTTCTATTTTACGACCTGAGAATACAGATTGTGTGTAGGCATATAGAATCACTTTTAACATCATTTTAGGATGGTACGAAGTTGCACCACGGTGATGTCTGAATTCGTCGAATTCATTGTCAGGAATTGTTTCAACAATATCATTTACATGTCGTGAAATATCATTTGTGGGGATAAGAACTGAAGTTTCCATTGGTAGAGTAAGTTGAGTCATGTTATAATTTTTATACATAAGGCACCTCGTTAATTTAGTTTAGTGATGTTTATTAAATTATACGAAAGTGCTTTATTTTTTTAAAGTATTACAATGTAAAATTACATATAAATACAAAGTATTTTGGCGAGACTCTTGAGGGAACAGGACAAGCTGAAGACTACAGGCTGAAGCTGTCCCCTAAGAAAGCGAGCCAACAATACGGAGTATTGTAAATAAAGAAGCCAGTAAATGAATTTGTTAAAACTCATTTACTGGCTATTTCTCTAGGGTTTATGTCCCAGACTCATTTCTCTAGGAATTATGTTTCAACTCTACTAAGTAGAATATAAGTTATTCACCTTTATGTAAAAGTCTAATCTATTGCAACAGTTTACGTTTTTAATTATATTAATCTATATTTTTGCACTTAAAATCATAAAATAAACAACACAACAATCATCAAAATAATAACGAGTATATCGGCTAGTATAGTATTAACGTCTTTCTCTAAAATATCTGGTATTGCGCCAATACACAAACCTAGAATAAAAGTAAAAGAAAAAATATTGAAAAATAGATGTAGGATTGACCATCCAAACACCAATTTCAATAACCAAGTCAAAATTAATAAAAGTACTGAAAAACCTAATATACTCTTAGATATTGCTTGATATTTTTTATACTTTTTCTCTCTCTTTAAAAACATTCAAAGCCTCCTAAAATTATTATTCATTCTTTTTATTCCTCTTATATATTTTATATATTAAATAAACAAACACAACCATTAGCGTTAATAAATCAAAAGAATGTTTTAGTGCATCTTTCCAAGATTGATTTATCCATAAATAACGTTTTAAAAATAAAATGATCGATTGTGTAACTGCCATTAAAAACACATTGATAATAGGACCATCTTTTACTAAATTATATATAATAAGGACAAGGCAAATAATAGTTACAATCAGCATTATGATATAAGCCATTATTTAGTAATACTTAATCAAATTATTAACTTAAAATAAATGTTTCATCTGTATTTTATCTAACATAGGCTAATACATTCGATATCCTACTATCTATTTCTAATAATAAATCAGCAATCATATTTTTAAACCTTCGCATTAAAATAAAAAACTAGAAACCTCGATTTCTCAAGATTTCCAGCTCTTTAAACTCACCTTATTTATATTCTGGAACTACGACTCGCCAACCATGCGTATCTTCTAATTTACCACTTTGGATGCCAGTATATATGTCGTATAATTTTTTAGTAATTTCTCCTGGCTCGTTATTGTTAATAACGATTTCTCTATCTTCATACTTTAATGTACCGACTGGAGAAATAACTGCTGCTGTACCTGAACCGAATACTTCAGTCAATTCACCTTTGTCGTAAGCTTCGAATAATTCCTCGATTGACACTTTACGTTCTTCAACCTCATAGCCTAACTCTTTAGCTAATTCAATGATTGATTTACGTGTAATACCTGGTAAGATACTTCCATTTAAAGCAGGTGTAACTAATTTACCATTTTCAACGAAGAAGATGTTCATACTACCAACTTCTTCAACATATTTTTGTTCTACACCGTCTAACCATAATACTTGATCATAGCCTAAATTATTAGCATTTGTTTGTGCTAATAAACTTGCTGCATAGTTACCTGCTACTTTAGCGAATCCTACACCACCACGTACGGCACGAACATATTCATCTTCAACGTAAATTTTAGTTGTTTTTAATGTGTCTCCGCCATAATATGCGCCTGATGGAGATAAAATGATTAATAATTTGTATTGATGAGATGCTCTTACTCCTAAAATGCCTTCAGTCGCAAATACAAATGGACGGATATATAATGATTGTCCTTCTCCCTCAGGTACCCAATCACGTTCAACGTCTACTAATTGTTTTAAACCTTCTAGTAATAATTCCTCATCTACTTTAGGCATCTCTAAACGTGCTAATGAATCATTAATACGTTTGAAGTTTTGATCTGGTCTAAATAATACAACTTCTCCTTCATGTTTATATGCTTTTAAACCTTCAAATACCGCTTGTCCATAGTGAAGACCTTGTGCAGCTGGTGAAACTTCGAATGGTGCGTAAGGAATAATTTTTAAATCATGCCAACCTTTATCTACATCATAATCAAAACTTAACATATAATCTGTAAAGTATTGACCGAATCCTAAATTACCTTCTGGTTTTTCTTTAAGCGAGTCGCGTTGTTCAAATTTAACTTTTTCTGACATGATGAAAGCCTCCTAAATAAATCTTAGTTAGTGATAGTATATTAAATTATAGCAATCTCGTAATGTTGATTCAATGAATTTTCTAAAAATTCAAACTAAATACTAATTGTAAACCCTTTCTTTAAAAATAACATACTTTAGCAAATTTTTAATGACCATTACTAACTAATTTTGGATAAAAAAAGAAACCCTCAAACATTTCGTCTGAGGTTCTGTGTTATATGACTTGTATGACAGTCACACTTTATTTATTTTGTTCTTTTTCTTCAATTGCTTTTAACATTAATTCAGTCATACCAGCTAAATCGTATTTAGGGTTAAAGCCCCACTCTTTACGAGAATAGCTTGTATCAATATTATCTGGCCAGCTATCAGCAATTGCTTGACGTACTGGATCTACTTCATAATCCAATGCGAAGCCAGGATAATGTTTTTGGATTTCAGCTTTAATTTGTTCAGGTTCAAAACTCATAGCACTTAAGTTATAGCCATTACGTGTTACAAGTTTGTCGCTATCTGCTTCCATTAATTTAATAATTGCATCAATTGCATCATCCATATACATCATATCCATGTATGTGTCTTTAGCAATGTAGCTTGTGTAACGACCTTTTCTAACCGCTTCAAAATAAATTTCAACAGCATAATCAGTAGTACCGCCACCTGGTTCTTTAACATGAGAGATAAGTCCTGGGAATCTCACACTACGCGTATCGACACCAAATTTTGTGAAATAGTATTGGCATAATAACTCACCAGCAACTTTGTTCACACCATACATTGTAGTAGGTTGTTGAATTGTATTTTGTGGTGTATCTTTCTTAGGCGTTGAATCACCAAATGCACCAATTGAACTTGGTGTGAAGAAATGTAATTCATACGTTCTAGCTGTTTCTAATGCGTTCATTAGACCGCCCATATTTAAATCCCATGCTAATAAAGGATTTTTCTCAGCAGTCGCTGATAATAATGCAGCCATATGCATTAACGTATCTGCTTTGAAGTTCTCAACGATTGCCATCATAGCTTCACGATTTGTAACATCTAATACTTCAAACGGACCATTGTTAACTGGTGAATCTTCTTCTGGCTCTCTAATATCCGTAGCTAATACATTGTCATTTCCGTAAATTTCTCTACATTTTAATACCAACTCAGTACCAATTTGACCAAGTGCTCCTGTAATAACGATTCTTTCCATAAATAAAAAACTCCCTTTGTGTGTTTACCACGAATGATTGTCCTTTTAGGGTGTACATAATCCCTATTTACATGCTTATTATAATATAAAAGCGCTTTCTTGTATACTCACAAAGTACATTCTTTTAAATTCACTTTATTTTTGAAAAGTCAGAGATACTTGCTCTTCACAACGTTATATTTATTAATTGTTTTTAAAATTATTGTAAATAATTTAATGAGTAAGCTTAAGACTTTGCGACTTATGCTAATATGAGAATGTAAATTTCATCTAATAAAGGAGGCAAATATGAAGCGATATCTTATTCCACTTTTAGTTTTATGTTTTATCGTATTTGGTATTACCACTGGTACCTCTTATGCAGCTGAATCACAGGCAACACAATCTACTAACATAACTGCTACCGAAGAAGCATCACAAACAGCTTCAAAAGAAGCATCATCAGCCAACATTGAATCTACTAATAAACCTTTATCTCTTGAGTCAAGCAACGTTTCACATAATGAACAAGCCACACCTTCGTCTGAAACAACTACACATCCTAGTGTTGAAACGTCTACAACACAAAACACTACTTCAGAGAAGCATAGTAATTCATCACAAGGTTCTGCCTTTTCACAAGAAAAAGCTACACCTGAACCTGCTACAAATGATGATAATACATCTTCACAAGAAAAAGCATCGTCAGAATCTACTTCAAATGAAAATAATACATCGCAATTCCATGGTACGGAGGTAAAACCTTCTCCTTCGACATCGGAGCAAAGTAAGTCTACGCAAGTAGAACCTACAAAAGAATCTACTTCTACTAAAGTTAAACAAACACCTCAAGAACCAACTCAACAACAGCAAAAGCGTAATGTTCCAGAATCACAACAATCTACACCTGCTTCAAAGCAAGTGTCTAAAAGTAGCAATACTACATCAGAACAAGCAGCACCGAAATCTCAACATGTGACTGTCAACAAAAGAATGGCAACAACTTCTGATAACACAAATAAACATACAATTTTACATACAAATGATATTCATGGCCGATTTGTAGAGGATGATGGAAGAGTCATCGGTATGGCTAAAGTAAAAGGTCTTAAAGACAAATATAATCCGGATTTAATGGTGGATTCAGGAGATGCTTTTCAAGGTTTACCTGTTTCTAACAATTCAAAGGGAGAAGAAATGGCCAAAGCTATGAATGGTGTTGGCTATGATGCAATGACTGTCGGAAACCATGAATTTGACTTTGGTTATGACCAATTACTTAAATTGCAAAAACAATTAAATTTCCCTATAGTTTCTTCTAATATCTATAAAAATGGCAAACGTGTATTTGATCCTTCAACAACAGTAACTAAAAACAATGTCCGTTATGGTATTGTAGGTGTCACGACACCTGAAACAAAAACTAAAACGTCACCTACTGCAGTTGAAGGTGTTGAATTTAAAGATCCGTTGACTAGTGTTAAGCAAGCCATGAATGAGATTAAAAATAATGTCGATGTTTTCGTTATCTTATCGCACTTAGGCGTAGATAAATCGACGCAAAAAACTTGGCGTGGTGATTATTTAATTGATCAACTTACGAAAGACGGTTCATTTAAACAACCTATCTTTGTATTAGATGGTCACTCACATACCGTGATTGATAAAGGCGAACATTATGGTACTAATAATGTACTCGCTCAAACTGGTACTGCACTAGCAAATGTAGGACGTGTGGATTTTACTTTTCAAAATCAAAAAGCGTCTGATATCAATGCATCGTTAATCAATGTAGCGGACGCCAAAGATATCACACCTGACCCACAAATTGATGCACAAACTAAAAAGGCAAATGACGACTTCTTAAAAGAAACATCAACAGTTGTTATACCTAATAATACAGTGACGTTAAATGGTGAACGTGCTCAAGCGCGCACGCAAGAAACAAACTTAGGTAACCTTATTACGGATGCTATGGAAGCATATGCCTCAAAGAACTTCTCACATCAACCTGTTTTCGCAATCACTAACGGTGGTGGTATTCGAGCTTCAATTGAAAAAGGTGAGGTTACTAAAAATGACATCATAACAGTGTTACCATTCGGTAATTTAATTTCTCAAATTCAAGTGAAAGGTTCAGATGTTGAAAAAGCATTTGAACACAGTTTAAGTGCTGATACTGAAACTCAAGATGGTAAGAAAGTCTTAGGTGCAAATGGAGGATTCTTACAAGTATCTGACTCACTCAGAGTATATTATGATATCAATAAAGCATCTGGCCAACGCATTAATGCAATCAAGGTACTGAATAAAGAGAATGGAGAATATGAAGATCTAGATCCTAACCGTACTTACTATGTAACTACTAATGACTTCACAGCTAATCAAGGAGATGGCTATGATATGTTTGGTGGACAACGTGAGGAGGGCATTTCTCTAGATGCAGTTGTCGCTCAATATATTAAGAATACAGATTTAAATCAATACAATACCGAAGAACCTGTACGTATCATTAATGGTCTACCAGAAAGTAATGAACAACCAGACACTAGTAAAGAAGATAATGATAATAATCATTCAACTAATGGACATGATGGTCAACAACAAACACCAGATTCAAACAATGATGACAAAGACAATACTGGTCATATTAATGATAATGATGACAATATTAAAGACGATAATGAAGCTGATTCTTCTAATAAAGATAATGTCATTGAATTCCCTAATAAAGACCATCAAAAAGATAATGACAACGTAATTGAAATCCCAGCTAACAATAATCAAACTCATAATAGCACTAATGATAATATTGTCATTCCAAGCACTACCGACAAGATGCATACTAACAACATAAAAGGAAATGCAATCGAACATCACCCTACTTCAAACTTAGTGAGTATTTCTAATAACAACAAAGGAACACGAGACCAATTGACTGGTAATGCAAGTCATTCACAACATTGTAAAGATGTCATTAAATTCCCAGTTCAAATAAATCCTAAAGATAATTTTTATAATGAGACACTAATAACTACTAATAGTAATGCTTCTAAAAATTCAAATCTTATGTTTACACAACAACATGGCGCAATCACATCATTACCAAATGCAGGTTTGAAAGATGGTAGTTTAGAACATGGTATCGCTATTATATTAGTAGTAGCAGGAACAGGATTAATTTACATCCGAACTCGTAAAAAATCAGCATAATTTCAAATTTAAAACCGTGTAGATGACAGTTAACAATATGTCATTTACACGGTTTCTTTATAATTTTTAAAAAGCGTAGGTACTCATAGTAAGTTATTTAAAGTGAATACTTTAATTTTTAGTGGCCCGGCAGTCTATTTATTTAAAATTACATAGTTACACTCGCAATTTCCTCACAATATTATAACTACTTCTGCATTATACTTCTTTATTTGCTACTGCTTTTTTATAGAAATAATTAGCAACAACGATATCTACAATTGCTAACCCTACTGATTTAAACAGCGTTACTTCCTTATCATCTTCACGTCCTGAAACTTTACCAGCTACGATATCCCCTAATTCTCCATGTAATGAATCTTTCGTTATAATGCCTTCTTCTTGAGGTACCTTTAAATCGCCAGTTTCTTCCATCGCAGCTTCTACTGACTCAACAACAATTTTATTAGCTACTAACATAGACTCTGATGGTAATTCCTGCATATCTGGTTTAAATGAGCCTACTGCGTTTAAATGAACGCCGGGGTGTAATGAATGTGAATATACCGGATGATTAGAATTTGTCGCAGTTACAACAACGTCAGCCTCTTCCATCGCATCATCCGCTTCTTCAAAGACTTTCGTCGATACATTATAATTATTAGCTACTTCTTGAGCTAAACGTTCTGCATTTTCCTTAGTACGACTCGAAAAGTGAATTGTATCGATATTTCTAACTGCCATTACTGCAGCAATTAGTCCTTGTGCTTGATCACCAGAACCAATAACACATAGTGTTTTAGCATCTTCACGTGCTAAGTATTTAGTTGCTACCCCAGAGATAGCACCTGTACGAATCTTAGTTAAATAACTGCCATCTAATACAGCTAATGTTTCACCAGTTTCATAATCACTTAATAACACTGATCCTGTAATTGTCTTTTTGCCTTTTTTAGGATTATCTGGCGCAAATGTAACTGTTTTAATACCAACCATTTTAAGATCATCAGATAATGCTGGCATAACTAAATATCTATTTCCTTCATTAAATGGTAAGACATACCTTAACGGTGTGTCTGTCTTCTCTTCTGAAAATGCCTTTAATGAATTCGCAACTTCATCAATGACTTCTTTCATGTCTAATAATGATTGCTGGTCTTGTTCATTCAAAACTAACATGTCTGATACCTCCACTTTATATTTAATATCTATTTATCTTTTACCCGTCAAAACACCAAATTGTCATTGTTAAATGGCATTATCAATACAATTATTTCAAAAACATGTTTGTGTTAAGTTAATTTGATTAAAGTATTAATTTAGTATTGTGCTTATATGTTAACGGTGCTATCTTATTACTATAAATAAAAGGCTTGCACAGAAGTGTAGCCTTGAGATTTCATGCTTATTATGAAACTATTTATAAACTTTTGACGCCTAGAGTGGCACGACGAAATCGTTGTGCCACTCTAATTTGCTTTATTCATTAATCTTTTAAATTCTTTAGCTAGATTTCACTCTTAAATGTACTAAAAATTTTGATGTGTTTGATTTAAGTGTCTTTTCAGTTGAGTTAGCTTCTGCAAATGTACTATGAATGATTAAAATATTATATTTGGCTCATCCTCTTTTTCACATTTCAATCCACGAAACCCTCATCACAATAAGTAGCCTTATTATTTATAAACGCATTCAAACTATGATGATAATAGATTAACTTTTCATCAGCTTCTGGAATCGAGAACCAACCTAATGTCGAAATTTCATCTTTCATTTGTATGTCTGTTGTATAATCCTGAACCTCTGCTTTGAACATGAAAAAAAGTGTATGAACATTCATCTGTGTCGATTTACCCTCATTAACACTTACTATGTCGTTAACTTCAACGAATAATCCTGTTTCTTCTCTAACTTCACGCTTTAGCGCTTCAACTAAAGTTTCACCGTATTCAACTTTGCCACCTGGTAATGACCATCCGCCACCATCTGTATTATGAACTAATAACACGTTTCCCTCTTCATTTTGTATCAATGCATATACTACTTTTAAATCCTTCATTCATCTAACCTTCAATCATTAGGAATTTCAAACCGACTGACCAAATTTCCATTCTTTTTAACGTAAGATTCAATTTCATAACCACCACTATGTTTGATCACTTTTTGAGAGGCAACGTTTTTGGGATTTGTAGTCATTAACACTTTATCTACGCCTATTTCTTTTAGAAAAGCTTTAGCCTCTTGCAGCATCAACGAAGCAATACCTTGTCCTCTACGTGACTTACACACTCCGTAACCTACATGACCACCTATGTTTACTAAGCGTTGATTCAAGTAATGACGAATATCGACTGCACCAACAATCATCTCATCCTCGAAGCAAAATAATGTTGTCGTCGGTACCCAGTCTTCATCAACTTCAGTACTGTTTAGACGGTCTACCATACTCTCAAATGATTCATACCTTGACATGTCAGTGTTTGAAGGCACTATTGGTTCACCATTCACATACCATTCTTGGAGGTACTTCGTTAAAGCATCTTTATCTGCATAACTCAATTGTCTTAAACGTAACACGAGTATCCCTCCTTCTGCACTATAAGCTAATATTGTTTTAGTTTGTCACTTCATATTTTACAATTATTCGTTATAAAACAATTTTACCAAAATACTAATCTGTTCCTCACTTAAAAACAAAGCATAAATTTCAAAAACAGCTTTTTGTAACAATAAAAAGACTGGGACAATGAATATCATCCCAGACTAAAAATTCTATCTTCTATTTTAAATTATTTAATAGTGCCTAATTCTTTACCAACTTTTTCATAAGCAGCAATTGCTTTATCTAACATTTCTTTTGTATGTGCTGCTGTAGGCATGTTTCTTACACGACCTGTACCACGAGGTACTGTTGGGAATACGATAGATTTTACATATACGCCTTCATCTTTAAGACGTTTACTAAATTCTTGAGTTTCTTTTTCATCACCAATAATAACTGGTGTAATTGGTGTTTCTGATTCACCAGTATTGAATCCGAGTTTTTCTAAACCATCTTTTAAATATTTAGCGTTATCCCATAATTGATCGTGTAATTCAGTAGAAGCCATTAATTTTTTCACAGCTTCTGTAATTGCTTTTGTATCTCCAGGTGCTAAAGAAGTTGAGAATAAGAAGGGACGTGATTGAGCTTTTAACCAATCAATTAATTCTTTAGTTCCTGCTACGTAACCGCCAACTACACCGATAGCTTTAGAAAGTGTACCGATTTGGAAGTCAATTTTATCTTGTAAGCCAAAATGTTTAACCGTACCTGCACCTTTACCCATAACGCCTGAACCATGTGCATCATCAACATAAGTAATTAAACCGAATTCTTCAGCAATTTCAACGATTTCTGGTAATTTAGCAACGTCTCCATCCATACTGAATACACCATCAGTAATGTACATTACTTTATTATATTGACCAGATTCTACAGCTTCTTTTGCTTTAGCTCTTAAGTCATCCATATCTGAGTGGTTAACACGGATGATTTTAGCTTTAGATAGACGACAACCATCAATAATTGAAGCATGGTTTAATTCATCTGAAAGAATCGCATCGTTTTTGTTCATTACTGCTGAAATAGCTGCCATGTTACAGTTGAAACCTGATTGATAAGCGATAGCTGCTTCAGTACCTTTGAATTTAGCTAAAGTCTCTTCTAATTCATCGTGTAGGTCTAATGTACCGTTGATTGAACGTACAGCACCAGCACCAACACCGTGTGAATCGATAGCATGTTTAGCTGCAGATTTTAAATCTTCATTTGTCGCCAGTCCTAAGTAGTTGTTTGATGATAAGTTAATATATTGTTTCCCATTGATTGTGATTTCTGGACCATTAGCACCTTCAATAGAATCGATTTCGTTATATAATCCATTATCTTTTAAATATTGAATATTTTCTTCTAAGAAATTGTGTAGTGATTGAACCATATTCATATCCCCTTTGTATTTTTTATATCAACATAATCATAACTGATTTTCCTTCAACATGAAAGCACTATCATTCCAGTAAATTCAATATATTGCATATTCTTTACGTCATGTACAACTGTTCATACAACATGTATTTTTTACTTCATTTTTCAAAAAATAAATAATTAAACTATTGAGTTGTATTAGAATTTGATATACTAAAATTCATAATAATTAGGAAGAAGTGGTTAATGTGTTAGATTGGTTTCAATTAGCCAGTAATAAGGAAAATAGAATGATACAGATGCGCCGATATATGCATCAATATCCTGAACCTTCTTTCGAGGAAACTTGGACGCATAATTATATTCTAAATCAGCTCAGTCATCTTGATTGCGAGATCGAATCACCTATTGGCCGTAATGGCATTAAAGCAACGTTTAAAGGAAAAGAAAATGGCCCTACTGTGGCATTTCGCGCTGACTTTGATGCTTTGCCGGTACAAGAACTTAACGATGTACCTTATAAATCTAAAAATGATGGCTTTATGCATGCGTGTGGTCATGACGGACATACAGCTATTTTATTGGGTGTCGCTGAAATTGTACATGAACATCGCCATTTATTAAAAGGAAACGTGGTTTTTATCTTCCAATATGGTGAGGAAATTATGCCTGGTGGTTCTCAAGAAATGATTGATGATGGTTGCTTAAATGGTGTAGACAAAATTTATGGTACACATCTATGGAGTGGTTACCGTACTGGAACAATATATTCAAGACCTGGTGCTATTATGGCATCACCAGATGAATTCTCAGTTACAATCAAAGGTAAAGGTGGTCATGGTGCTAAACCACATGAAACCATTGATCCTATCGTTATTATGGCTGAGTTTATCCTAAGTGCGCAAAAGATCATATCTAGAACAATTGATCCTGTAAAAGAAGCAGTGCTCACATTCGGAATGATTCAAGCGGGATCATCGGATAGTGTTATTCCTGATAGTGCTTTTTGTAAAGGTACTGTGAGAACATTTGACACTGAACTTCAAACTCATATACAAAATAAAATGGATAAGTTATTACAAGGACTTGCGTTAGCAAACGACATAACTTATGACTTGGAATACATTCGTGGTTATTTACCTGTACATAATCATGTAAATGCATATGAAGTTGTTAAACAAGCAGCGAATGATTTACATTTACGTTTTAATGAATCTGAATTAATGATGATTGGTGAGGATTTCTCTCACTATTTAAAAGTACGTCCAGGTGCGTTTTTCTTAACTGGATGTGGTAATCCAGACAAAGGCATAACAGCGCCACATCATAATCCTCACTTTGATATAGATGAGTCTGCATTTAAATATGCGGCTAGTGAGTTTTTAAAAATTTTAGAAATTGAACAAGTATTTTAAAATTGAATAAATTTATTTAGATTCTGTATGTCTATGATTACTCTTACATTGAGTTGATCATAGGCATTTTTTATTAATTTAGAAAAGTGATCGACAAAGCATAATATGAAAACTAGAAATGAGATTAAAATGTAAATATGACATTTACAAAATAAAAAAAGACTCCCATTAAGGGAGTCTCATTTAGAAATAAGGAATAATTAAAATTATTCGATGATTTCAGTTACAACGCCTGATCCTACAGTACGTCCACCTTCACGGATTGAGAAACGAGTACCGTCTTCAATCGCGATAGGAGCGATTAATTCTACTGTCATTTCAACGTTGTCGCCAGGCATAACCATTTCAGTACCTTCTGGTAAGTTAACAACACCAGTTACGTCAGTAGTACGGAAATAGAATTGTGGACGATAGTTTGTGAAGAATGGAGTGTGACGTCCACCTTCGTCTTTAGATAAAACGTATACGTCTGCTTTAAATTTTGTGTGAGGTGTGATTGAACCTGGAGCAGCTAATACTTGACCACGTTGTACGTCTTCACGAGCAACACCACGTAATAATGCACCGATGTTGTCACCAGCTTCAGCGTAGTCTAATAATTTACGGAACATTTCTACACCAGTAACAGTTGTTTTAGAAGTGTCATGGATACCAATGATTTCAACTTCTTCACCAACTTTGATTTGCCCACGTTCAACACGGCCTGTAGCAACAGTACCACGACCAGTGATTGAGAATACGTCCTCAACTGGCATCATGAATGGTTTGTCAGAATCACGTTCTGGAGTTGGAATGTAGTCATCAACTGCTTGCATTAATTCTAAGATTTTTTCTTCGTATTGAGCATCGCCTTCTAAAGCTTTTAATGCTGAACCAGCGATTACAGGTACATCGTCACCTGGGAAGTCGTATTCAGATAATAAGTCACGTACTTCCATTTCAACTAATTCTAATAATTCTTCATCGTCAACCATGTCAACTTTATTTAAGAATACTACTAATGCTGGTACACCAACGTTACGTGATAAAAGAATGTGTTCACGAGTTTGTGGCATTGGACCGTCAGCAGCAGATACTACTAAGATACCGCCGTCCATTTGAGCAGCACCAGTAATCATGTTTTTAACATAGTCAGCGTGTCCTGGGCAGTCAACGTGAGCATAGTGACGTTTGTCAGTTTGATACTCGATGTGTGCAGTATTGATTGTGATACCACGTTCTTTTTCTTCTGGAGCGTTGTCAATCATGTCATATGATTGTGCTACAGTGTCACCATTTTTAGCTAATACAGTTGCGATAGCAGCTGTTAAAGTAGTTTTACCATGGTCAACGTGACCGATAGTACCAATATTGGCATGTTCTTTTGAGCGATCAAATTTTTCTTTTGCCATTATTAAATCTCTCCTATTCTAGTAAAAGTTATTTCAATATTATCTCTCATGATAGTTTCTCACCATCATGAGACATAATGATTGTTAGAATTCATAATTCATTTATAATGCATTTTCAGTAAAAAATCAATTCATAAAGATGTTAGCTTAATTAATAAGCTTACGCTGTATTTTACCTAGAAATTCTAGCTAAAACAAGTTTAATTATTCACCTTTATTTTTTTTGATGATATCATCAGCAATTGATTTTGGAACTTCTGCATAGTGATCGAAGTACATAGTGTAAGTACCGCGACCTTGAGTGTTAGAACGTAATGAAGTTGCGTAACCGAACATTTCTGAAAGTGGTACATAAGCGTTAACAACTTGTGCATTACCACGAGGTTCCATACCATCAACACGTCCACGACGAGCTGTTACGTCACCCATGATATCACCCATGTATTCTTCAGGCATTTCGATTGTTACTTTCATCATTGGTTCTAAGATAACTGGATCACATTTTTTAGCAGCTTCTTTAAGTGCTAATGATGCAGCAATTTTGAAGGCCATTTCAGATGAATCGACATCATGGTATGAACCATCAAATAATTTTGCTTTAACATCGATTAATGGATAACCAGCTAATACACCGTTTTCCATAGCATCTTTAAGACCAGCTTCAACTGATGGAATGTATTCACGAGGAACTACACCACCAACGATAGAGTTTTCGAATTCGAAACCTGCGCCAGTTTCGTTTGGTGTGAATTCAATGTGAACATCACCGTATTGACCACGACCACCAGATTGACGAGAGAATTTACCTTGAACTTGTGCAGATTGCTTGAACGTTTCACGATATGAAACCATTGGGGCACCTACATTACATTCAACGTTGAATTCTTTCTTCATACGGTCAACTAAGATGTCTAAGTGTAACTCACCCATACCACCGATGATAACTTGTCCAGTTTCTTCATCTGTGTGTGCATGGAAAGTAGGGTCTTCTTCTTGTAATTTAACTAAAGCTTGAGTCATTTTATCTTGGTCAGCTTTAGATTTTGGTTCTACTGATAAGTGGATAACTGGTTCAGGGAATTCCATTGATTCTAAGATAATGTCATTCTTTTCACCACATAATGTGTCACCAGTACCTGTATCTTTAAGACCAACTGCAGCAGCGATATCGCCTGAGTAAACAGTGTCGATTTCTTGACGTGAGTTAGCGTGCATTTGTAATAAACGACCTACACGTTCACGTTTGTCTTTAGTTGAGTTTTTAATGTAAGAACCTGATGTTAAAGTACCTGAATATACACGGAAGAAAGTTAATTTACCAACATAAGGGTCAGTCATAACTTTGAATGCTAATGCAGCGAATTCAGCTGAATCGTCTGGTTTAGCAATTACTTCTTCTTCAGGATTTTCAGCACGATGGCCTACGATTGGTTTAACATCTAAAGGTGATGGTAAGTAGTCAATTACTGCGTTCAGCATTAATTGAACACCTTTGTTTTTGAATGCTGTACCGCAAAGTACTGGGTAGAATTCTACGTCAGTAGTTGCTTGACGA
The DNA here is from genome assembly GCF_006094395.1 of Staphylococcus haemolyticus. Taxonomy (NCBI): domain Bacteria; kingdom Bacillati; phylum Bacillota; class Bacilli; order Caryophanales; family Staphylococcaceae; genus Staphylococcus; species Staphylococcus haemolyticus. The sequence continues at coordinate 2,273,110 of NZ_CP035291.1, forward strand.
ATAGCATTTTTTAATTCTGCTACTGAAATTTCTTCATCACCAAGATATTTTTCCATTAATTCATCGTTAGTTTCTGCAACTGCTTCGATTAAATTAGAACGAGCTTCTTCTGCTCTTTCTTTGTGATCTTCAGGGATTTCAATTTCGTCAATTTCAGTACCTAAGTCATTAGTATATTTGAAGCATTTCATTTCTACTAAGTCAATGATAGCTTCAAATTCGTCTTCGGCACCAATTGGTAATTGGATAGGTGCAGCGTTAGCATCTAAACGATCATGTAATGTACTTACAGAATAGTCGAAGTTAGCGCCTAATTTATCCATTTTGTTTACGAATACGATACGAGGTACACCGTAAGTTGTAGCTTGACGCCAAACCGTTTCAGTTTGAGGTTCTACACCTGATTGAGCATCAAGTACAGTAACCGCACCATCAAGTACACGTAAAGAACGTTCAACCTCAACAGTGAAGTCTACGTGTCCTGGAGTATCGATAATGTTTACACGGTGGCCATCCCATTGAGCTGTTGTAGCAGCTGATGTGATTGTAATACCACGGTCTTGTTCTTGTTCCATCCAGTCCATTTGTGAAGCACCTTCGTGTGTTTCACCAATTTTGTGGATACGACCTGTATAGTAAAGAATACGTTCAGTCGTAGTTGTTTTACCAGCATCAATGTGAGCCATGATACCGATGTTACGAGTGTTTTTCAAAGAAAAGTCTCTAGCCATTGTTTTTCTCCTTCCAGTAATTACTGAATAAGTACTATTGAATATGGCGATGCCCTAAGCATGAGCCATCTTATTTGGTAAACCAATGTGACGGAACACACTCAGGGTTAAAGCTTTAATCTTACCAGCGGTAGTGAGCGAATGCTTTGTTCGCTTCAGCCATTTTGTGAGTGTCCTCACGTTTCTTAACGGCACCACCTGTATTATTAGCAGCATCTAAGATTTCGTTAGCTAAACGATCTTCCATAGTTTTTTCACCACGAAGACGAGCGTAGTTAACTAACCAACGTAATCCTAGAGTAGTACGACGTTCTGGGCGAACCTCAACTGGTACTTGGTAGTTTGAACCACCCACACGACGAGCTTTTACTTCTAATACTGGCATAATGTTGTTAATTGCTTCTTCAAATACTTCTAAAGCATCACGACCACTGCGTTGTTCTACAAGGTCAAATGCTGAATAAAGAATTCTTTGTGCTGTTCCGCGTTTACCATCTAACATGATTTTGTTGATCAATTTTGTAACTAATTTAGAGTTATGAATTGGATCTGGTAATACGTCTCTTTTAGGTACTGATCCTTTACGAGGCATAATTAAAATCCTCCCTTCCTATTATAGTATATTATTAAAAATTGAAATTAAAATTTACACAATCTTAAACTTAATTTTTAGGTTTTTTAGTTCCGTATAATGAACGGCCTTGTCTACGTCCGTCAACACCTGAAGTATCAAGTGCACCACGTACGATGTGGTAACGCACACCAGGTAAGTCTTTTACACGTCCACCACGTACAAGTACTACACTGTGTTCTTGTAAGTTATGGCCGATACCAGGGATGTATGCGTTGATTTCAATATTGTTTGATAAACGCACACGTGCATATTTACGTAACGCTGAGTTAGGTTTTTTAGGTGTCATAGTACCTACACGAGTACAAACACCACGTTTTTGAGGTGAATTTAAGTTAGTAAATTGTTTCTTTTTACTATTAAAACCTCTGTTTAAAGCTGGTGAATCTGATTTTTTAGATTTGCTTTGTCTAGGTTTACGTACTAATTGGTTAATAGTTGGCATTGAAATGTCCTCCTCTCTTCACTTTTTAATTCCACACATCCAGGTGGTTCATTTTTAGGTTAAATAAAATTTAGTAAGCAATACACTTACTAATTCTCATTCAATAACGCAACAATAGTCGCATTAACGTTAATACCTACATAACTACCTAAAGCATGCTTGCTTTGAAAATAAGTAATAGGTATATTTTTATGATTGATTAAACTAAATACGCGAGCTAACAAATGTACCTCAACGTCTTGAGCAATAATCAAAGATGCAACTTGATCTCTATTTAACGCTTTAAGCGTTTCTTTAAGACCAACTACATAGTGTTGTTTGTTAAAGCGTGCAACTTTTTCATTAGACATTAAAATATCCTCCAAAGTTCTGCTTGCATCAACCTTTACAATAATAACACTTAAATCAGCATTAAGTCAACATATTTTGCAGACTTTTTACTAATAATAAAAAATAAAGAACGAGAGCGAGACTATCATCTCAAAAGATTGATAAGTCCCGTCTCGTCAATATTGAAATAAATATGAATTCAGTTTTATTTCATTAATTATTCAATGATTTCTGCTTCTTCAGTTTCTGTAACTGGTGTTTCAGCTTTATCATATTTAACGTCACTATAACGTCTCATACCAGTACCAGCTGGAATTAACTTACCAATAATAACGTTTTCTTTAAGTCCAAGTAAGTCGTCGCGTTTACCTTTAATTGCTGCATCTGTAAGTACACGAGTTGTTTCTTGGAATGATGCTGCTGATAAGAAGCTTTCAGTTTCAAGAGACGCTTTTGTAATACCAAGCAATACTGGTTTAGCAGTTGCTGGACGTTTACGTTCTTTAAACGCTTCTCTGTTTGCATCTGTAAAGCTATGAATGTCAACCAATGAACCAGGTAATAACTTAGTATCACCAGCTTCGATGATTCTAACTTTACGTAACATTTGTCTTACCATTACTTCAACGTGTTTATCATCAATTTCTACACCTTGCATACGATAAACTTTTTGAACTTCTTTAAGTAAGTAACTTTCAGTCGCATTTAAACCAGCAACAGCTAGGAAGTTCTTAGGTTCGATTGAACCTTCAGTTAATACTTCACCACGTTCAACTGATTGACCGACTTCTACTTTTAATCTAGAAGTACCTGAAGCTAAGTAAGATCTTGTTTCATTAGCACCTTTAACAACAATTTCTTGTTGGCGATCTTTTGCTAATTTAATATCTTCAACGACACCTTCGATTTCAGTAATCACAGCTTGACCTTTTGGATTACGTGCTTCGAAGATCTCTTGAATACGTGGAAGACCTTGAGTGATATCGCTTCCTGCTACACCACCTGTATGGAATGTACGCATTGTAAGTTGGGTACCAGGTTCACCGATTGATTGAGCAGCGATTGTACCAACTGCTTCACCCACTTCAACTTTTTCACCAGTAGCAAGGTTTTTACCGTAACATTTTTCACAAACACCGTGACGTGTGTTACATGTAAATGCTGAGCGGATGTACATTTGTTCAATACCGGCATCAGTGATTTTCTTAGCGATTTCAGCAGTGATTAATTCGTCTGGACGGATGATGATTTCATCAGTTTCAGGATGACGAATTGTTTCTTTAGAATAACGTCCTTCAATACGTTCGATGAATGGTTCGATCATTTCTGCACCTTCTTTGATATCAGAAACTAGTAAGCCGCGGTCTGTGCCACAGTCTTCTTCACGAACAATAACGTCTTGAGCAACGTCAACAAGACGACGAGTAAGGTAACCAGAGTCAGCTGTTTTAAGGGCTGTATCGGCAAGACCTTTACGCGCACCGTGTGTAGAGATGAAGTATTCTAACACTGTTAAACCTTCACGGAATGAAGATGTGATTGGTAACTCAATAATTTTACCTGATGGTGCGGCCATTAAACCACGCATACCAGCTAATTGTGTAAAGTTAGATGCGTTACCACGTGCACCAGAATCACTCATCATGAAGATTGGGTTTGTTTTCTCAAGAGATTGCATTAATTCGCCTTGAATTTGATCTTTGGCATCTGTCCAAATTTCAACAACGGCATTATAACGTTCATCTTCAGTAATTAAACCACGATTAAATTGTTTAGATACACGTTCTACTAATTTTTCGTGCTCATCTAAAATGTCTTGTTTATCTGGAAGTACAACAATATCTGCTACACCAACAGTGATACCAGCTTTAGATGAGAATTTGAAACCTAAATCTTTCATACGGTCAAGCATCATAGATGTATCAGTGATACTGAATCTATTGAAGACTTCGGCAATAATATTACCTAAGAATTTTTTATTGAATGGTTCAATAAGTTCTTGTTCTTCAAAGTATGCTTTAAGTCCACCTTCACCCAATTGAGTTGAATCAATAAAGTATTTGTCAGGTGTTTTACCTTCAAGATTTGTTTGACTAGGTTCATTGATGAATGCGAATGAATCAGGAATGATTTCATTGAAAATCACTTTACCTACTGAAGTAGCTAAAATTTTGTTGTTTTGAGCTTCTGTGAATGTAGGGTTGTTAAATGATTTCGCATGTACACCAATACGAGTGTGTAAATGAACATAGCCATTTGCATAAGCTTTAAGCACTTCGTTTGTATCATTAAAGATAGTACCAGTGTTCATTGCATCTTTACGTTCTAATGTTAGGTAATAGTTACCTAATACCATATCTTGTGATGGTGTTACGACAGGTTTACCGTCTTTAGGGTTCAAGATGTTTTGAGCAGCTAACATTAACATACGTGCTTCAGCTTGTGCTTCTTTAGATAAAGGAACGTGAACGGCCATTTGGTCACCGTCAAAGTCCGCGTTGTAAGCTGTTGTTACAAGTGGGTGTAGACGGATAGCACGACCTTCAACTAATGTAGGTTCGAATGCTTGGATACCTAATCTGTGAAGAGTAGGTGCACGGTTAAGTAATACAGGGTGTTCTCTGATTACATCTTCCAATACGTCCCATACTTCATCGTCCATACGCTCAATTTTACTTTTAGCATTTTTGATGTTAGTAGCAATTTCACGTTGAACTAATTCCTTCATTACGAATGGCTTGAACAATTCAAGCGCCATTTCTTTAGGTAATCCACATTGATACATTTTTAAGCTTGGACCAACAGCGATAACTGAACGACCTGAATAGTCAACACGTTTACCAAGTAAGTTTTGACGGAAACGACCTTGTTTACCTTTCAACATATGTGAAAGTGATTTCAATGGTCTGTTACCTGGACCAGTAACTGGACGACCACGACGACCGTTATCGATTAATGCATCAACTGCTTCTTGCAACATACGTTTTTCGTTTTGAACGATGATGCCAGGAGCACCTAAGTCTAATAAACGTTTTAAACGATTATTACGGTTAATCACACGACGGTATAAATCATTTAAATCACTTGTTGCGAAACGTCCACCATCTAACTGAACCATTGGACGGATTTCAGGTGGAATAATTGGAAGTACGTCTAAAATCATCCACGCTGGATTATTACCAGAGTTTCTGAATGATTCAACAACTTCTAAACGTTTAATCGCACGTGTCAATCTTTGACCAGTTGCAGATTCTAATTCGTCACGCAATGATTTTAATTCTTCGTCTAAGTTAATTTCTTCTAATAGGTCTTTAATACCTTCAGCACCCATTTTAGCTACAAATTGACCTGGGTATTTATCGTAATATTCTCTGAATTCAGCTTCAGATAATAATGATTTTTTCTCTAAGCCTGTTGGACCTGGATCTACTACAACATATGAAGCGAAATAAATAACTTCTTCTAATGCTCTAGGAGACATGTCTAATAAAAGACCCATACGACTTGGAATACCTTTGAAATACCAAATATGTGAAACTGGAGCAGCTAATTCAATGTGTCCCATTCTTTCACGACGTACTTTAGATTTAATTACTTCTACACCACATCTGTCACAGACCATGCCTTTGTAGCGTACACGTTTGTACTTACCACAACTACATTCCCAGTCTTTTGTAGGTCCAAAAATTCTTTCACAGAAAAGACCATCTTTTTCTGGTTTCAATGTACGATAGTTGATTGTTTCTGGTTTTTTTACTTCACCGTATGACCATGAACGGATTTTTTCAGGTGAGGCTAAACCGATTTTCATATAATGGAAATTATTTACATCAATCAAGGAGCCTACCTCCTTCAATTTAGATTAGCTGTGCTATTTGATTGATTTACATCTGTTGAAACTAAAACAAGTCATATGATTGTAGGGAAGAAATCAGCAAGATTAGCTTATTTTAAGTTTAAATCGAACTGAGTTTCTAATCCCTTACTTTTTATAAGTTCAAATTCTAATTAGTCAGTAGTTTCTTTTTGAGTTTCAGGAACATCTTTTTGTTGTAAATCTACTTTGCGCTCAGTTGCATCTTCATCATCAACATCAGCCATTTCGATTTCATTATCTTGTTCATCCATAACTTTGACATCTAAACCTAAACTTTGTAGTTCTTTCATCAATACGCGGAATGATTCTGGAACACTTGGTCTAGAGATGTTTTCACCTTTAACGATAGCTTCGTAAGTTTTAACACGTCCTACTGTATCGTCAGATTTGTAAGTTAAGATTTCTTGTAATGTGTAAGCAGCACCGTATGCTTCTAGTGCCCATACCTCCATCTCACCGAAACGTTGTCCACCGAATTGTGCTTTACCACCAAGCGGTTGTTGTGTAACTAGTGAGTATGGACCAGTTGAACGAGCGTGTAATTTATCGTCAACCATGTGTGCAAGTTTAAGCATGTACATAACACCAACAGAAATACGATTATCGAATGGTTCACCAGTTCTACCATCGTATAAGACTGTTTTACCGTCACGAGCCATACCTGCTTCTTCGATTGTTGACCATACATCATCATCGTTCGCACCATCGAATACTGGAGATGCAACATGGATGCCTAAGTTTTTAGCAGCCATACCTAAGTGTAATTCTAATACTTGTCCGATGTTCATACGAGATGGTACACCAAGTGGGTTTAACATGATATCAATTGGACGTCCATCTGGTAAGTAAGGCATATCTTCTTCAGGCACAATCTTAGAGATAACCCCTTTGTTACCATGACGACCACACATTTTGTCCCCAACATGGATTTTACGTTTTTGTACGATGTATACACGTACTAATTGGTTAACGCCTGGAGATAAAGTATCATCGCCTTCTTCACGGTTAAATACTTTAACATCTAGAACGATGCCACCAGCTCCGTGAGGTACACGTAATGATGTATCACGTACTTCACGTGCTTTTTCACCGAAGATAGCGTGTAATAATCTTTCTTCAGCTGTTAATTCAGTCACACCTTTAGGCGTTACTTTACCTACTAAGATGTCACCGTCTTTAACTTCAGCACCAACGTAGACAATACCACGATCATCTAAGTTTTTAAGTGCATTTTCTGAAACATTTGGAATATCACGAGTGATTTCTTCAGGTCCTAGTTTAGTATCACGAGCTTCTGATTCATACTCTTCAATATGAATTGAAGTATAAACGTCATCTTTAACTAGACGTTCACTCATAATAACAGCATCCTCATAGTTGTAACCGTCCCAAGTCATGAAACCAACGACAACGTTACGACCTAATGCCATTTCACCTAATTCCATTGATGGTCCGTCAGCTAAAATTTCATTATACTCAACGACATCGCCAACTGAAACAATTGGACGTTGGTTGTAACAAGTACCAGTGTTTGAACGTTTGAATTTAGCTAATGGATAACGATCTAATTCACCTTCATGTTCAGTACCGTTTTCTTCTACTAAACGACGAACTAAGATTTCTTTAGATTCAACATGTTCAACGCGACCTCTATATTTAGCTGTAATTGCAGCGCCTGAGTCACGTGCAGCAACATGTTCCATACCTGTACCAACAAATGGTGCTTCTGTGTTCATCAATGGTACTGCTTGACGTTGCATGTTTGCACCCATTAATGCACGGTTAGAGTCATCATTTTCAAGGAAAGGAATACATGCTGTCGCAGCTGAAACTACTTGTTTAGGAGATACGTCCATGTAGTCCATTTTCTCTTTAGCCATAACTGTGTTATTACCACGGAAACGACATACGACTTCATCATCTAAGAAACGACCATTTTCATCTAAGCGAGAGTTCGCTTGGGCAACTACATAGCTATCTTCTTCATCAGCAGTTAAGTAGTCGATTTGATCTGTAATAGAGTTAGTGTCTAAGTCTACTTTACGATATGGTGTTTCAATGAAACCAAATTCATTCACACGTGCATAACTTGATAATGAGTTAATCAAACCAATGTTTGGTCCCTCTGGAGTCTCGATCGGACACATACGACCATAGTGAGAGTAGTGAACGTCACGTACTTCCATTTGAGCACGTTCACGTGTTAAACCACCAGGTCCTAATGCAGAAAGACGACGTTTATGTGTTAACTCAGCTAATGGGTTAGCTTGGTCCATGAATTGTGATAATTGAGAGCTACCGAAGAACTCTTTAATTGACGCAATAACCGGACGGATATTAATTAATTGTTGTGGTGTGATAGAGTCTGTATCTTGAATTGACATTCTTTCACGTACAACACGTTCCATTCTTGATAAACCGATACGGAATTGGTTTTGTAATAATTCACCAACTGAACGTAAACGACGGTTTCCTAAGTGGTCAATATCGTCTGTGTAACCAATGCCATTTAACAAGTTAAAGAAATAACTCATTGAAGCAATGATATCTGCTGGTGTAATACATTTAACTTCTGAATCTGGTAACGCATTACCGATTACAGTAGTCGTACGACCTTCTTCATCATTTGGTACGTAAACTTTGATTGATTGAATCTCAACAGGTTCATCAATAACTGTACCTTCTAATTCAAACACTTCACTATTAGCATTTGTTTCTAAAACTTCCATAATTTCGTCTAATTTGCGACGGTCTAGAACTGTACCTTCTTCGGCAACAATTTCACCAGTTTCGCTATTAACGATTGGTTCTGCTAATCTTTGATTAAATAAGCGGTGTTTTAAGTGTAATTTTTTATTAGCTTTGTAACGACCAACACTTGCTAAATCATAACGTTTAGGGTCGAAAAAGCGTGAATAAAGTAAACTTTTCGCATTTTCAACTGTTGGTGGCTCACCAGGACGTAAACGTTCGTATATTTCTAATAATGCTTGCTCAGTATTTTCAGTGCCATCTTTTTCAAGCGTATTACGTAAATATTCACTGTCTCCTAATAAATCAATAATTTCTTGATCGTTTGAGAAGCCTAAAGCACGTAATAATACTGTTAATGGTAATTTACGTGTTCTATCAATACGTACATAAACTACATCTTTAGCATCTGTTTCATATTCTAACCATGCACCACGGTTAGGGATAATTGTCGCATCATAGTTTTCACGACCGTTTTTGTCAATTTTCTCATTGAAATAAACGGATGGTGAACGTACTAATTGAGACACGATTACACGTTCTGCACCATTGATTACGAATGTACCTGTATCTGTCATTAATGGGAAGTCACCCATAAATACTTCTTGTTCTTTAACTTCGCCAGTTTCTTTGATTATTAGACGTACTTTAACACGAAGAGGTGCAGCATAAGTAGCGTCACGGTTTTTTGATTCTTCTAAATCATATTTTGGTTCACCTAATCGATAATCTACAAATTCTAAAGAAAGGTTACCTGTGAAATCTTCAATTGGAGAAATATCACGGAACATTTCTAATAAACCTTCTTTTAGGAACCAGTCGTAAGATTTAGTTTGAATTTCTATTAAGTTTGGTAATTCTAATACTTCTGAAATTCTCGCATAATTTCTACGTTTACGATGTCTTCCATATTGGACAACTTGACCTGCCAAACAGATTCACCCCTCAAATATTGTGTGATGAACCAATACGCGTAAAAATCGTATAACAAGACAAAAAGAAAACGGCAACACAGTTGATGACACCATTTTCGATTCTACATTTATTCTTGTTTATCGTACTCTTTTCGCGTAAAAGTACACACTTATTGAACATAAATTTTTACATTTTATAACTATATCAGAATACAACTTTGAAATCAACCTTTTCGGCTTTTCAATATATAGTATCCTTTATTCTTGTTAACAACTTCGACATTATTGAAAATTTCTTCCATTTTCTTTTTAGCAGAAGGCATACCTTGTTTCTTTTGAATCACAACGTACAACTCACCTTGTGAATTTAACTGTTGATATGCTTCTTCAAAAATACGATGAACAACTTCTTTGCCAGCTCTAATGGGAGGATTGGTTAGTACATAATCAAAATGACTATCCTTTAGTTGTGATAAACCATCACTTTCTTTGATAATGACGTTATCAATTTGATTTGCTTTTTTATTCTTTTCAGCAAGATTTAACGCACGCTTATTCACATCAACCATAGTAATTTGATGATGTGGTGAAACTTTTGCAATCATTAATCCTATCGGACCATACCCACATCCAACATCAGCAATCGTCTTACTTGGTCCAGGAGGATGCTCGTTTAAAAATGTTTGTACTAACGTATCTGATCCAAAATCTACTTGTGCTTTTGAGAACACACCTGCATCTGTAGTTAAATTTAATTGATGGGAATGATAATGATATTGAATGACTCTTTCATCACTTTGTACATCTGGATTTTCATCATAATAGTGTCCCATAACGTCACCTCTTTTTTCATTGTTCATCTTTATTTTACTAGAAAATGAAGTAAAAACCCCGTTATCGTGATAACGGGGTTTTAATTTCTCAAAGAATTCAGGTTAGTTCTGATAATGTATTATTAATACATTAAAAACACATAACCTTCGATATTAAGTTAAGATACTAGAATTATTTTAATTCTACAGTAGCTCCAACTTCTTCTAATTGTTCTTTAAGTTTTTCAGCTTCTTCTTTAGCAACGCCTTCTTTGATTACTTTAGGAGCGTTATCTACTAATTCTTTAGCATCTTTTAAGCCTAAACCAGTTGCTTCTTTAACTGCTTTAACAACTTTGATTTTTGAAGATCCAGCTGAAGTTAACTCAACGTCAAATTCAGTTTTTTCTGCTGCTGCGTCTCCGCCACCAGCTGCACCAGCTGCTGCTACAGGAGCTGCTGCTGTTACACCAAATTCTTCTTCAATTGCTTTTACTAAATCGTTTAATTCTAATACTGACATTTCTTTAATTGCTTCAATGATTTGTTCTTGATTAGCCATTTTATATTTCCTCCAATTATTTTAATTTTTTATGCGCAATTATTCAGCGCTTTCTTCTTTTTGTTCTCCAACAGCTTTAACCGCATAAGCGAAGTTGCGTACTGGAGCTTGTAATACTGATAAAAGCATAGAAACAAGACCATCGTGTGAAGGTAATGAACCAACAGTTTTAACTTCTTCTGCTGAAATAACGCTACCTTCCATAACGCCTGTTTTGATTTCTAAAGCTTCGTGTTCTTTAGCAAATCCTGCGATAACTTTCGCTGGTGCTACTACATCTTCAGTTGAAGTTGCAACAGCTGTAGGACCTGTTAAGAATTCATCTAAGCCTTCGATACCTGCTTGTTCAGCTGCACGACGAACCATAGTGTTTTTGTAAACTTTGTACTCAACACCAGCTTCACGTAATTGTGAACGTAGTTCAGTTACTTCTGCAACTGTTAAGCCACGGTAGTCAACGATAACAGTTGAAACTGAATTTTTAAGTTGTTCAGCAATAACATCAACTTGTTGTTTTTTAGCTTCGATAATAGCAGACATTCAGACACCTCCATTTTTATTTTTGGTGCTTTTTAAATTTCTCAATAAAAAAAGCACTTTCTACCCACGGCAAAAAGCGCTTGAAAGATCATTTTTATGATCACACGTTCAAGTCAATTTTAGCCTCGGCAGGATAATTTTTAAGTTATACTATAACTCCTACTGTCTTAGGTAAAATAATCACAATAAATAATATAACCTCATTATTGTAATATGTCAATCACTTTTCCAATTTTTTTACTTTAAAATGAAATAAAGTTATTACTTCTCTATCGACTACTTGTTTCTTCGCCATCACATATGAAGGCATAGACTTCAATATGCTCAGAATAAATAAATTCCATTTGTAGACTGCATCATGTTCACACAAAAGTTATTTCTGTATATAAATGGCTCTATAATAAATTGGACTGATGACTAAAAATCATCAGTCCAATTTTTATGTTTGAATACAAAAATGGCGCAATTACCTCTATAATTATTAGCTACCAAACAAAATAAAAAAGAAAGGTAATGCGCCTATGTGTAAGTCTATATTAAATACATTAAGAATTAAAGATAAAAATCTAAATTTTTCAGATGAAGTGATTGAGAAAAAACATAAAGGACGAATGAGCTTGTTTTACTATGCCGAGCTCACTTATCAACCTACACATTGTGAAAATTGTTCAACTAAAAATGAAAATTTCTCAATAGTAAAAAATGGTAAGAAAACCTCAACGATTACTTTACTTAAAATTATGGAAATGCCCGCTTATTTAGAACTTCAAAAACAAAGATTTTATTGTAAATCATGTGACAGTCATTTTACTGCTAAATCTAATATTGTCGACGCTCATTGCTTTATTTCTAATAAAACAAAACTTGCAGTTTTAGATAAAGCACAAGAATACCGCTCTCAAAAATCTATCGCTAAGTCATGCTTAGTATCATCAATGACTGTGTCTAGAGTGATTAATCAAGCGGCAAGCGACGTAGGTCAGTCTTCTTTTGATGCTTTACCTGAACACTTAATGATGGACGAATTTAAAAGTGTTAAAAATGTTATCGGAAAAATGAGTTTTATTTATGCAGATGCTGTATCGCACCGCATCGTAGATGTGGTAGCGGATCGTAAGTTAAAATCGCTAAAAGATCATTTTTATCGCTATTCTTTGAAACTCAGACAAAAAGTCAAAACAGTCACGATTGATATGTATGAACCATATATGTCACTAATCAAACAATTATTTCCTAACGCGAAGATTATTATTGATCGTTTTCATATTGTTCAATCTTTAAATCGAGCGTTAAATATGTCTAGAGTTCATGTAATGAATTGTTATAGAACCTCTAATAGACCGCTTTATAATAAATATAAAAGTTATTGGAAACTATTTCTTAAACCTTTTGAAACGCTAGAAGCATTTAATTATCATAAAGTCCATTTATTTAAAGAGTGGAAAACCGAAAAAGGCATTATAAATTACTTATTAGGTGTAGATGTAGAACTATTTAATACATATCACTACGTTCATGAGCTAAGAAGATTATTAAAAGAAAATCAAATAGAGAAATTTAATCATAAACTCTTTTCTATTCATCTTTCAGATGTGTGTCCTAAATTACGCCCAGTCATTAGAACTTTAAGACGATTAGCTACTTTCATTGAAAATACTATGACATATTCTAACCTGACCAACGGCCCGTTAGAAGGAATTAATAATAAAATCAAACTCATTAAAAGGGTATCTTTTGGTTATAGAAATTATGATAATTTACGTAATCGAATTATTATAACTTCGCGACTATTTGTCTCAACAACAAAAAAAGAGATTAAACAACTTAAAGTTGCTTAATCTCAATATTTGGACTCATCAGTCCGATTTGACGTAGAGCCATATAAATAACAATAACCTGTGACATTCGAAAAGTCACAGGTTCTATAATTAAATAAGTTTACACTTAATTATAATTTGAATGATGAAGTATCAATTTTAACTCCAGGACCCATTGTTGTAGTTACAGCAACAGATTTGAAGTAAGTACCTTTAGCAGATGATGGTTTAGCTTTAGCTAATACGTCTTGTAAAGTTTTGAAGTTTTCAACTAATTTTTCATCGCTGAATGAAACTTTACCGATTGAAGCATGTACAATACCTGCTTTTTCAGCACGGTATTCAACTTTACCAGCTTTGATTTCTTCAACAGCTTTTTTTACATCCATAGTTACTGTACCAGTTTTAGGATTTGGCATTAAACCTTTAGGTCCTAATACACGACCTAATTTACCAACTTCGCCCATCATGTCTGGTGTAGCTACTACTACGTCAAAGTCGAACCAACCTTGTTGAATTTTTTGTACGTATTCAGATTCACCTACGTAATCTGCGCCTGCTTCTTCTGCTTCAGTGATTTTGTCACCTTTAGCAAATACTAATACACGTTGTGATTTACCAGTTCCGTTTGGTAATACTACTGCACCACGGATTTGTTGGTCATTTTTACGTGTATCAATTCCTAAACGGAAAGCAACTTCAACTGATGCGTCAAAGTTAGCAATGCTTGTTTCTTTAGCTAAGCTGATTGCTTCTTCAACACTATAGTGTTTAGTACGATCAACTTTATTAGCTGCTTCTTGATACTTTTTACCTTTTTTAGCCATTTATTGTTCCTCCTTTAGTGGTTTTAGCGGAATTTCCTCCCACGCTTACTTGTGCCTAACACAAGTTAAGAGCAGATAACAGATGAATGTCTAATGTTTGAGTAATCTTAAGAAAGATTACTAGTCACCCAGACTAATCATAGACAATATTGTCGTTGTCATTTCTGTTACCTGCTATCGTCTATCAGTTTATTTCAAAATTAAACTAACTTTGTATTCATTAATTATTGTACAGTGATACCCATACTACGAGCAGTACCTTCGATAATACGCATAGCCGCTTCTTCGTCTGCAGCGTTTAAGTCTTGCATTTTAGTTTGAGCAATTTCACGTACTTGATCTTTAGTTACTGTAGCAACTTTAGTTTTGTTAGGTTCACCAGAACCTTTTTCTACGCCAGCTGCTTTTTTAAGTAGTACTGGAGCCGGTGGAGTTTTAGTAATGAATGTAAATGAACGATCTTCATAAACACTGATTTCTACCGGAATGATTAAACCTGCTTGTTCTTGTGTACGTGCGTTGAATTCTTTACAGAATCCCATGATATTCACACCTGCTTGACCTAATGCTGGACCAACTGGTGGTGCTGGGTTCGCTTTACCTGCAGGAATTTGTAATTTAACTACTTTTTCTACTTTTTTAGCCACGATGTGCACCTCCTTGATATCGTGATGTGGTCACAGGGCTCAGTTTTGCCCTCCCACTCATAAACATTTCGTGACGAAATGAGCGCTATAAAAACGCGACCACATTATTTTAACACTGAACCAACTTAAAAAGCAATAGTAAAATTTCATCTTTTTTGTTGTTCAATGTTTTTCCAAAATTAATTGATTATAGTTTTTCTATTTGATCAAATTCAACTTCAACTGGTGTTTCTCTGCCGAACATATCAACTAATACAGTTAATTTAAATTTATCAGGTTCGATTTCTTGAACTTCTCCAACTTGATTAGCGAACGGTCCAGATTTAATACGAACTTGTTCTCCTACATCTAATTCTACATCGATTGTTTTTTCTTTAAGTCCCATTTGTTTTAAAATGAATCGCATTTCTTCAGGTAATAATGGGTTTGGTTTAGAACCAGCTCCAGCTGAACCAACGAATCCTGTAACACCAGGTGTGTTACGTACTACATACCAAGATTCATCAGTCATCACTAGTTCTACAAGTACATAACCAGGGAACGTTTTTTTAAGTTGCTTTTTGGCTTTACCATCTTTAACTTGTGTTTCTTCCTCCTCAGGTATGACAACTCTAAAAATCTGTTCTGTCATATTCATTGATTCTACTCTTTTTTCTAAATTCTTCTTAACTTTATTCTCATATCCAGAATACGTATGCACAGCATACCAACGCTTTGCGCCAACCTCTTCAGACATGTTGTCACTCCTTATTCTTATCTAAATAGTTCAATCAAATTCCCAATACCTATATCTAATACCCAGAAAAAGACCATAAAGAAGATTACTGTAGAAACTACAATTACAGTATATTTAAAAAGTTCTTCTTTTGTTGGCCAACTCGTTTTTTCCATTTCACTTTTAACGCCTTGGAAGAAACTGTCTTTTTCTTTGTTTGTGCCCTTATCTTTAGCCATCAAAATTACCTCCATACTCACAGTTAGTTAACCGTTAACTTTAATAGCAATACTTTCACTATTATTTAGACTCTTTATGAATCGTATGTGCATTACATCTCGAACAATATTTTTTTATTTCTAGTCTCGTTGCAGAAGTTTCTTTTTTCGGTACGTTATAATTTCTAGTACCACAAACCTCACAAATTAAAGGTACTTTTTTCAAATCAGTTCACCTTTGCTCATTTTAATACCAGTATACTATACATAAACCTAACATTAAATGTCAAACAAGCGCCGCTATGTATAAGTTAATACAACCTAATAAAGACGCTTCAATAAATAGTATTTCATTTTCATTTTACAACGTTGAATACTATTGTAAACCACTTTATCTTTAATACCTAGCTGTTTTGCAATTTCACTAGGCGTATAATCAGACATTAGTAATTCAGCTACGTTTCGCTCGAATCGACTTAATACTGTTAAACTACTCGCTAGCAATTCTCGTTTCTCTTTTATCATACAAATATCTTCAATATATTTACTTGATTGATTCAATTTGTAGTCAATAACATAGTCATTAATGATGCTATCGTACTTATCAGTCTCAATATATTTTCTTCTCCAAAAATCATTTCGCATCGATCGTACGATACAATTCAAATAGTGTTCAAAAGGAACGTCTGTACTAAAATCAAATGTATGAAGTGCTAAATAAATCCTGATTAAAGTTTCTTGTACTAAATCTTCAATATCTTCATTTTGTATTCCATAACTTTTAAATTTTATAAAAAGTTTAGGTTGTATGTGGTTTACTATATCTATAAATAATCTATCTTGTTCGTGACTACTACGACTATTTTGGAATGCTTTAAAGGTCTTCTCTAGTTGTATAAATTGATGCGCCATAAACCTTACCTTTCAAATTAAGTTAGGCAAAGTTTATATGAAGTCATTTTCAAAAGACAAGTGGACGATTTTAATCTTTATTATGATTTCCACGTCTAATCTTTTCAAATTCTGCTAACACATCATTCGATAACGAAATACGAGTTCTCGGTTTACTTTCTGTGAAATCATCTAATGACTTACTCACTGTGATTTCATTTTCTCTTAAATCACGCCACATCTCTCTCGAAGATACACGATATGCGCCAGCACCAAATATTGCATGTTGCTCGCTCATATCACTGGTTACAACGGTAATATGTGTCGTGTGCTTGTTATATAAATTATAAACATAACGTTCTATATAGCTATCCGCAGTCTCTTTTTCTTTTGTAAATACTGTTTTCACACCATGATAAATGTATTCTCTTTCTATACCTGATTGTTCATATGCATCAAACACACATACAATTTCATCAGCTACAACAGCATTATAGTTTGCTATAGCATCTAATAATTGCTCTCGTGCTTCTTGCAAATTATCTTTTGCAATTTTACCGAGTTCTGGTGACTGTCCAATCATATTGTAGCCATCAATTATCAAATATTTATCTTTCATGCGTTATCTCCGACTTGATGACGTTTACGATATATTTCATACATCATTAAACTAGCAGCTACCGATGCATTGAGGCTATTAACATGTCCAACCATAGGTATTTTAATGTAAAAATCACATTTATCTTTCACTAATCTACTCATGCCTTGTCCTTCACTACCGATAACGATAGCTAATGGCATATCCGCCGCCATATCTCTATAGTCTGTTGCATTATCCGCTTCAGCACCTGCTACCCAGTAGCCATGTTCTTTTAATTCGTCAATTGTTTTTGCTAAATTCGTAACACGCATAACTGGAACATGTTGTATCGCACCTGTTGATGCTTTAGCAACTGTTTGCGTTAACGCTACTGAACGTCTTTTAGGAATAATAACACCATCAACACCGCTAGCATCTGCCGTTCTCAATATAGAGCCTAAGTTATGAGGATCTTCAAGGCCATCTAAAATCACTACAGTTGATAAACCTTCTTTATCCTTTTGAGATTGAATAAATTGATCGAAATCAGCATATTCATATGGTGCAATAAGTGCAGCAACACCTTGATGAGGTGCATTTGCTAAATTATCTAATTTGGATTTTGGAACTGTTTGCACAATCAATTTTTGCTCTTTAGCATTTTGTAAAATATCATTGATTTGTTGCTTTCTGATTCCCTCTTGTATCCAAATTTTATTAATTGTATGGCCAGAAACAATCGCTTCTTTAACAGCATGCCTACCGACAATAACGATATCTTCCACTGTTTTCACTACCTTTCATTGACTGTTTGAACAATCATATCAAGTAAATTTTCCAATCTTTCTTCTTGATGATCTAAATATAAATATCCAATGACTGCTTCTAAACCAGAACTTTTACGATAAGTTTGAATATCCGTATTTTTAGCCTTAGTGTGACTTTTAGCATTACGACCTCTTTTAACAATATCTAATTCTTCATCCGTGAACCAACCCATTTCAAATAATGTTTCTAAAGTTTGCGCCTGACTTTTCGCAGACACATAACTTTTCGAAACTTGATGCAATCGATTAGGCTTACTTTGTAATTTAAGAACGATATATTCTCGCACGTGCTGGTCCAACACTGCGTCACCCATGTAGGCTAGTGTTAACGGGTTTAACAATTTAATATCCATATTATCCACGTTTAAAGCGTACACCTTGTGGCGTATCCTCTAATATAATGTTTTGTTCTTTAAGCATGTCTCTTATTTCATCTGCACGTGCAAAGTCTTTATTTTTACGCGCTTCATTACGTTCTTCGATGAGCTTTTCAATATCTTCATCAAGTAACATATCTGATTTATTACCTTTTAGTGGAACTCCAAGTACATCACTAAATATCTGATAAACTTCTTTGAATCGAGAAATGACTTGAGTAGATGTATTGTTCTCTAAAACATATTTATTCGCAAGTTTAGATAAATCGTACCAAGCCGTAACAGCATTAGCAGTATTGAAATCATCATCCATTACTGTCTCAAATTGCTCTATAATAGCATCAATTTGTTCGATATATTTAGATTGGTCAACGATGTCTGTCGCGATTGTTTCACGTTCTTCTATTAATTGATAGCTATTACGAATGCGTTCTAAACCACTCTTAGCTGCATTAACAAGTTCTAGATTATAGTTAATAGGACTTCTATAATGTACGCTAATCATGAAGAATCGCAGTACGTCAGGATCTACTTCTTTTATGATGTCATGAACTAGTATAAAGTTACCTAACGATTTACTCATTTTCTCGTTATCTATATTTATAAAACCATTATGCATCCAGTAATTAGCAAATGGGGCATGATTATGCGCTTCTGATTGCGCAATTTCGTTTTCGTGATGAGGGAATTGTAAGTCAGAACCACCAGCATGAATATCAATTGTTTTGCCTAGTTCATGAAACGCCATTACTGAACATTCAATATGCCAACCTGGACGCCCTTCACCAAAAGGACTTTCCCAACTAATTTCACCTGGTTTTGCTTTTTTCCATAAAGTAAAGTCTAACGCATCTTCTTTTTGTTCCCCAGCTTCTATTCTTGCTCCTACCTTTAAATCATCTAATGACTGATGGCTTAATTTACCGTAACCTTCAAATTTGCGTGTTCTAAAGTAGACATCGCCGTCACTCTCATAGGCGTAACCTTCATCAACTAGCTCTTTAATAAAATCAATAATCTCATCCATATGATTCATTACACGTGGATTCGAAGTCGCTTTCTTAACGTTTAATGCACCAACATCTTCATAAAACGCTTTAATGTATCTATCTGCAATATCCGGTACACTCTCATTCAATTCCTTAGAACGATTTATTAATTTATCGTCTACATCTGTGAAGTTTGAAACATAAATCACTTCGTATCCTTTATATTCAAAATATCTACGTACAACATCATAATTTATGGCAGGGCGTGCATTACCAATGTGAATATAATTGTATACTGTCGGACCACAGACATACATTTTCACCTTACCTGGTTCGATAGGTTCAAATGTCTCTTTTTGACGCGTTAATGTATTATATAATGTAATCATCTTTAATCTCTCCGTTCTTCGCTTTTTCAAGTTGTTTTTCTAGTTGCTTAATTTGTTCATATAAAGGGTCAGGTAAATTACGGTGATCAAATGTTTTACCGATACGTTTACCCTCTTGTTTAACAATATGCCCCGGAATACCGACTACAGTCGTGTAACTTGGAACTGATTGTAATACCACTGAATTCGCACCAATATTCACATTCGAATCAATTTGAATATTACCTAACACTTTTGACCCAGCTGCGATTAATACATTATCGCCAATATCAGGGTGACGTTTTCCTTTTTCTTTGCCCGTACCACCCAGTGTTACACCTTGATAAATAGTCACATTATCACCAATTGTACAAGTCTCACCAATTACTACACCCATACCATGGTCTATAAATAAGCGCTTGCCAATTTTCGCGCCCGGATGTATTTCAATACCTGTAAAGAAACGTGATACTTGAGATATAATTCTCGCCAATACATAGCGTTTCTTATTATATAATTTATGTGCAATAAGGTGACTCCAAACTGCATGTAATCCAGCATATGTTGTAATAACCTCAAATGTTGTACGAGCTGCTGGGTCTTGTTCAAATACCATTTTCACATCGTCTCTCATTCTTTTTATCAAGACTGTCGCCCCCTCAGTTTTTTAAAAAGTTTAAAAATTTCCAAATTTAATAGCAAAATACTTAAATACATTCTAAATAAAATAATTAGCGCCCCTAACACTTAAGATGCTAGAGGCGCTACTGCACGGTTCCACTCTGTATTCTAGATAAATGCAAGCTAGTATGTCTATATAACTATAGGTTACTAGATTCACTTTATCATACTCATTTACTATATTTAGTTGATTATACAAAGGTGCATTCAACATCGTCTATGGCGTACTCACAGCATCCGTACACTCTCTGATATCATAGTCCAATATTTACTAATCCTTCGCCTTTAAATACTCATACCAAAATGGCTTCGCCATCTTTAACTTTATCATATTTGCTTTAATGTAAAATTTCAAGTGTTAGATATGTTAAATTAGCATCTCATTCGTGCAACTTGCCTGATGTCCTTTACACGAATTTTTTCAATCGTGAAAGTACTTTATCTTTACCTAATACTTCAATTGTATTAGGTAATTCAGGGCCGTGCATTTGACCAGTTACAGCAACACGAATAGGCATGAATAATTGTTTACCTTTAATACCTGTTTCCTTTTGTACTTCTTTAATTGTTTTCTTAATGTCAGCCGCTTCAAATGGTTCTAAAGCTTCTAATTTACCATATAAATGTGTCATCAATTCAGGAACTTGTTCTCCATTAATGACTTCTTGTTCTTCTTCTCCTAATTCAGGCATTTCATGGAAGAACATTTCAGATAAAGGTATAATTTCGCCAGCATAGCTCATTTCTTTTTGATATAGTGCCACTAATTTGCGACCCCATTCTTTATCATCTTCACTTGGAGATTCTGGTATTAAATTAGCTTTAATAAGATGAGGCAATGCAAGTTCAAATACAGTGTCAGTATCCTTTGTTTTCATATATTGGTTATTAACCCATGCTAATTTTTGTCTATCGAACATCGCTGGTGATTTAGAAAGACGTTTTTCATCAAAGATTTTAATAAATTCTTCTTTAGAAAAGATTTCTTCCTCTCCTTCTGGAGACCAACCTAATAATGTAATAAAGTTAAATAACGCTTCTGGCAAGTAACCTAAATCACGATATTGCTCAATAAATTGTAAAATTTGGCCATCACGTTTACTTAATTTTTTACGTTCTTCATTAACAATTAGCGACATATGACCAAAGCGTGGCGCTTCCCAACCAAATGCTTCATAAATCATAAGTTGTTTTGGTGTGTTAGAAACGTGATCGTCACCACGAATAACATCGGAAATTTCCATGTAATGATCATCGATAGCTACAGCAAAGTTATAGGTAGGGATGCCATCTTTTTTAACGATAACCCAATCACCTATATTGTTTGAATCGAATGAAATTTCACCTTTAACCATATCATTGAACGTATACGTTTGATCTTGAGGCACACGGAATCTAATTGATGGGCGACGACCTTCAGCTTCAAACTGTTGACGTTCTTCTTCAGTTAAATGTGCATGTTGACCACCGTAACGAGGCATTTCACCACGTGCGATTTGATCTTCACGTTCTTTTTCAAGCTCTTCTTCAGTCATGTAACATTTGTACGCTTTATCTTCGTCCAATAATTGTTGAATAAGTGGATTATAGATATCACCACGTTCTGATTGACGATAAGGTCCATAACCTTTGTCTTTATCGATTGATTCGTCCCAATCTAATCCTAACCATTTTAAGTTATCAAATTGAGATGACTCACCATCTTCAAGGTTACGTTTACTATCCGTATCTTCAATACGCACTACGAAATCACCATCATAATGCTTAGCAAATAAATAATTAAATAATGCAGTTCTTGCATTACCAATGTGTAAATATCCAGTTGGACTTGGCGCATATCTCACTCTAATACGTTCACTCATCGTATTCACTCCTATAAATATTAGTTATGTTTTAACTTCGAATTTATACGCTTTATCTAATACAGGCTACAAACTTTACACTCTAACCGAGTCGTTCTACGCCAGTAAGAAACATCTTCAAACCATTAGAAAAAAAGCTATTCTAAACTATCATTTTAGACATGTTCCCGAATAACTTTCCACTTTACATTACCCTTAGATAAAAGTTCGCATTTCTTCATTATTGTAGCACTAAATCAATACTTTGATAAGTCACTTGTTTACGCTATAGATAATCATTAATTCATACATCTACTTTATGTAAATAGGTTCCATGCTTCGCTTCTTGAAAAGAGTCCCCTCCACATTTAGCGTTTCACATGAAACCTAATCACTTACAATAATTTAATTTTTTATAATTGAACATATCTTCTTAATCTCTAAGTTTAAAGAACATATTTATCATTACTCTGAATCGTCTATTTTTTTAGCGAAAATAATACGCCCTGATGATGTTTGTAATAAACTGATGACTTCTAAATCTACATGTTTACCTACAAGTGATTTCGCATTGTCAACGACTACCATTGTGCCATCATCTAAATAGCCTACACCTTGACCAGGCTCTTTACCCATTTTAGTCAATAGAATATTAATGCGGTCACCTTGATGAACATTTGGTTTAATTGCTTCAGATAAGTCATTCACGTTTAAAGCTTTAATTCCTTGCACGTGACATACTTTATTTAAATTAAAATCGGTAGTAATCACATGCGCATGATAAGTCTGTGCTAACTTCACCAATAATTCATCTATATCACTGTGAGACTTTTGTGGATGTATCACGCGTGTAGGATACTCTAAGTCGTATAATTCATTTAATATATCCAAGCCACGTTGTCCTTTTTCACGTTTCACGCTATCATTCGCATCAGCTACAACTTGAAGTTCATTAATAACGCCTTGCGGAATAAGGATTTCACCATCTATAAAACCACATCGAATGACATCTAAAATACGTCCATCGATAATTGCACTTGTATCTAAAAGTTTAGGTACAGCACTAATATTACTTTTAGACATAGAGCGTGCCATATTTTCCGGCAAGAACATTAACATTTCGTCACGCTTTTTTAAACCAAATTGGAAACCTAAATAACATAGCAATAATGTAATAATAAGCGGTACTAGATGATTTAATATCGTATTTCCAATCATTTCTAGAATAAATGAAGCCATAACTGATATAAATAATCCAATGATAAGTCCAAGTGTTGCAAATAAAATTTCAACAGCACTGCGCTGCATAATCCAATGTTCAATGGCTTTAAAAGTCTTCGTAACTTTATTAATAAAGAAGCCAAAAATCAAGAAAAATACTACTATTCCAATTAAGCCATCTATATAATAGTTATGTAAAAATGGGTAACCATTAATATTAAAATCCTTAAGTATTTCAGGTATTAGTAAAATACCAAGTGCAGCACCTAGAATAATATATATTATGATTACAATTCCTTTTAATACGTTCATAAGTCTCACCTCTTTTTCACTATATTTACGATTTGAATGCATATTTTAAAGCGTCATGTACTGTAGACACTCCAACTACTTTAATGCCTTCAGGAAATTGCCATCCACCGATATTTGTCTGTGGAATAATAACACGTTCAAAGCCTAATTTAGCTGCTTCTTGAACACGTTGTTCAATTCGAGAAACACGTCTCACTTCACCGGTCAAACCTACTTCCCCAATATAACAATCAAGCCCATCTACTGCTTTATCTTTAAAACTTGAAGCTGTTGCTACTATAACACTTAAATCAACTGCCGGCTCTGTCAATCGTACGCCACCAGCTACTTTTATGTATGCATCTTGTTGTTGTAATAAATAGTTTTCTTTTTTCTCTAATACAGCCATTAATAAACTCAAACGATTATGATCTATACCTGTTGCCATACGTCTAGGGTTATTAAATGTTGTAGGCGTCACTAAGGCCTGAACTTCTATTAATAGAGGTCGTGTACCTTCCATAGTTGCTACAATCGTTGATCCCGGCACATTGGTAGAACGTTCCTCTAAGAACATTTCTGAAGGATTATGAACGCCTTTTAATCCGCTTTGTTTCATCTCAAAAATGCCCATTTCATTAGTAGAACCAAAACGGTTCTTAACCGCTCTCAAGATACGATAAGCATGATGCTCATCTCCCTCAAAGTACAATACTGTATCAACCATATGCTCTAATAGACGTGGTCCTGCAATTTGACCTTCTTTCGTAACATGTCCGACGATAAATGTTGCAATATTCATTTGTTTAGCAATATTCATTAAACTCTGTGTACTTTCTCTTACTTGAGACACAGAACCAGGTGCTGAACTAATTTCTGGATGATATATTGTTTGAATGGAATCCACAACTAAAATATCAGGTTGCGCTTGTTGAACTGTTTGATGTATTACTTCTAAGTCCGTTTCTGCTAGCACATTTAAATTACTCGAATCCTCATCTAGTCGATCGGCACGTAGTTTAGTTTGATTTAATGATTCTTCACCTGTAATATACAGTACATTTAATTTTTGTGACAATGATGCACAAATTTGCAGTAATAGCGTTGATTTACCGATACCAGGATCTCCACCTATTAACACTAAAGAACCACTTACAATGCCACCACCTAAAACGCGGTTGAACTCTTTTGATTCTGTCTGAACTCTCGGTGTCACTTCATTCTTGATATCATTTAATTTCTGGACTTTCGCGCTAGACGTTGATGTCTTTACGCCGTGCTTAGGATTTGAAGCTTTTTCAACAATTTCCTCCATTTGATTCCATGACCCACAATTAGGACACTTTCCCATCCATTTTGGAGATTGATAACCGCAAGCCATACACTCAAAAATCACTTTCTTTTTGGCCAAAATTGCACCCCCGATTTTTCTTTGAACAAATCTATTTTATATGTAACGTTGCACAATGACAAATGTAAACTTAAGCAATTTAGTATAAATTTGGTTCTATTTATTTTTGAGATGATTAATACTTATAATGATTAAAATTAATTCATTGAAATCATTAAAAATTAAAGCTGAGACATTCGAGTATGATATGTCTCAGCTTATATTTAACATTAATTTTATTGTATTATGCTTCAGTTTCAGTTACTTCATTGCCTTCATCTGAAATACCATTATTTTTTTCATTGATATTATATTTAAATTCATCACCATCATGGTCGATGACAACTTCTTTACCTTCAATTTGGTTACCGTCTAAGATTAATTCACTCAAGTTATCTTCAACTGTTTTTTGAATAGCTCTGATTAATGGACGGGCACCGTATTCTGGATCATAGCCTTCTTCAGCAATTTTTTCTTTTGCTTTATCAGTTACAACAATATTAATATCTTGCTCAGATAGTCGTTGTGTTAGTTTATTAACCATCATTGTAACGATTTCTTTCAATTCATCTTTAGAAAGTTTATGGAATACGATGATGTCGTCAACACGGTTTAAGAACTCTGGGCGGAATGAATTTTTCAATTCTTTCATCATAGTCTTGCGAATTGTTTCATAGTCATGACCTTCAGAACCGCCACCGAAACCAGCAAAGCGTTGATCTTGTAATTCTTGTGCACCGACATTTGAAGTCATGATAATCACTGTATTTCGGAAATCAACTTGACGTCCTTTTGTATCAGTTAAATGACCATCGTCTAGAACTTGCAATAGAATATTAAATACATCTGGATGCGCCTTTTCGATTTCATCAAATAAGATAACTGAGTATGGTTTACGTCTTACTTTCTCAGTTAATTGGCCACCTTCATCATGACCTACATAGCCTGGAGGCGCTCCAACTAAACGACTCACAGCATGTTTTTCCATAAACTCACTCATATCAACGCGAATCATTGCATCTTCTTCACCAAACATTGATTCTGCTAATGCTCTAGCTAATTCTGTTTTACCTACACCTGTAGGACCTAAGAAGATAAAACTACCGATTGGACGTTTAGGATCTTTCAATCCTGCACGAGCACGGCGTACCGCTTTACTAATAGAAGTTACAGCATCATTTTGGCCAATAACTCTATCATGTAACGTTTGTTCAAGATTTAATAATCGATCCGATTCAGTTTCATTAATTTTTGTAAGTGGTATACCTGTCCAACCTGCAATGACTTCACCAATATCTTCTTTAGATAGAGAAGTGGATTGATCACCTTGAGTTGTTTTCCACTCATTTTTGGCATCTTCATATTGTTTTTCAAGTTTAGTTTGTTTATCACGTAAATTAGCAGCATTCTCGAATTCTTGAGCATGAACTGCTGCGTCTTTTTCATTTTTTACTTTTTCAATTTCTTGCTCAATTTCTTTCAAGTTGTTAGGTGTTGTATGACTTTTCAGTCTTACTTTTGAACTTGCTTCATCAATTAAATCAATTGCTTTATCGGGTAAGAAACGATCTGATACATAACGATCACTTAATTTAGCAGCCGCTTCAAGTGCTTCATCTGAAATATTGATGCGGTGATGCGCTTCATAACGATCACGTAATCCTTTTAAAATTGCAATTGTGTCTTCAACTGTTGGTTCATCAACTTGAATAGGTTGGAAACGACGTTCTAACGCTGCATCTTTCTCGATGTTTTTACGATATTCATCTAATGTTGTCGCACCGATACATTGTAATTCACCACGTGCTAATGCTGGTTTTAATATATTTGACGCATCGATTGCGCCTTCAGCTCCACCAGCACCAACTAATGTGTGTAATTCATCAATGAATAAGATTACGTTACCAGCTTGATGAATTTCTTCCATTACCTTTTTCAAACGTTCTTCAAATTCACCACGATATTTAGTACCAGCTACAACTGTTCCCATATCAAGTGACATCACGCGTTTACCTTTAAGTGTCTCAGGTACTTCATTATTAACAATAGCTTGAGCAAGACCTTCTGCAATTGCAGTTTTACCTACACCGGGTTCACCAATTAGTACAGGATTGTTTTTAGTACGACGACTTAACACTTCAATTACACGAGTAATTTCTTTATCTCTACCAACAACTGGATCTAACGTTCCATCTTTGGCAATGACAGTTAAATCACGTGCTAATCCATCTAATGTAGGGGTATTATTTGATTTATTTGCTGTAGCATTTTTATTGCTCATTTCAGGACTACCTAGCGCTTTGACGACTTGGGCACGCGCTTTCGTAATATTTAAATCAAGATTAGCAAATACGCGAGCAGCTACGCCTTCATTTTCACGAATTAAACCTAGTAATATGTGTTCTGTACCTACAAAGTTATGGTGTAACTTTCTTGCTTCATCCATTGAAAGTTCAATTACTTTCTTGGCTCTTGGTGTATAATGCAATGTTCCTGTTTGATCTTGTCCGTGACCGATTAATTTTTCGACTTCTTCAATCACTTTATCTTCGGTTATATTAAAACTTTCTAATACTTTAGCAGCAATACCTTCTGGTTCTTTCATTAAACCTAATAACAAATGTTCTGTACCTATATTAGAATGATTTAAACGTATTGCTTCTTCTTGTGCGTGTGCTAGGACACGTTGTGCACGTTCAGTTAATCTACCAAATAGCATATATTTTTGTACCTCCTATTGAGTATATTCTCTTAATATATTTGCTCTCTTTTCATTTACAGAGATTGTTTCATCTTCATCGTTATAGATAAACGCTGATTGAATACTTACCATTAATTCATTAAATTTAAAATCACTCAATGTTAAATACCCTAAATCGATACCTAATTTCACTTCACTTAAACGATAAGAAGCTTCTTCCATTGAAATGATCCGACTATTTTGTAAAATACCCAATGACCGATAAATACGGTCTAGCGTTTCTAATTCATTGTATTGAGTCAAACGTTCACGAATTTGCATTTCTTCATTTATGATTTGTTGAACAACTTCAGTTAAATTATCTATGATTTCATCTTCAGTCTTACCAAGTGTTAATTGATTTGAGATTTGATAAATATGGCCATAGACTTGCGAGCCTTCTCCATATATACCTCGAATTGTAAAACCGAAACGATTAATTGTCTGTGCAATACGATTCATACGTTTCATAATGGATAATCCTGGCAAGTGTAACATCACACTTGCTCGCATACCTGTACCAATATTTGTTGGACACGTAGTTAAATATCCTAAATGTTCATCATAACTAATGTCTAGTGATTGATCTAACGTATCATCAATCTCACTAGCTATGTTATATAAGTCTTGTAAAGATAAATCGGTGCCCATTGCTTGTATGCGTATATGATCTTCTTCATTAATCATAATGCTTATTGATTCATCTTTATTCAATAACACTGCTGATGCGGGTTGTTTAATCAGTTCAGGACTAATTAAATGTTTTGCAACAAGTTTCATTTTGTTTTGTTGATCCATTGTATCCAAACGCATTAAATCTAAATCAGGCAATACATCTTGTACTTCATTTATAACTCTGAAGCCATCTTGTTCTGATGGAAACATGAGTGGGTGAACGTGATTTTCTAAGTTTCTAGCCAATCGAATTCTTGATGACATAACAATTGGAGATTCTTCAGTTTCCTTCATCCATTCACTGATATGAGCATTCATATCACTCATTGCGCTCCACCCCGCTCTCGTCTTTCAATGCTTTTATTTCGTCTCTAACGATAGCAGCCTCTTCAAAGTTTTGTTCATCTATTAGTACATTGAGATATTTTGTTTTTTCCTCAATTTGTTTCTTGATGGCAAGTTTCTTATGAGAAGAACGAGGCGTTTTACCTACGTGTTCAAATTGTCCACCTTGTACGCGTCTTACTATATCTACGATGTCATCTTTGAAAGTGGCATAACAATTTGCACACCCGAATTTCCCTACATGCGCAATATCTTTTAATGTCATCTTACACGTTGGACATCGCTTCTCTTCTTGAAAAGCTACTTCATGGAAATTAATACCATGTTTCGTTGCCAAATGTTGCAATATTTGTTTGACGACAAATGCTTCTTCAATATCGTCTTGAAACTGAGAATGTGGGGATGGCGTTTCATTTTGTTGCCAAGGGTTTTCACCTTGAGCACATATAGAACATACCCATTTCTCAGAAGTGCCTTCTTTACTTTTTACTGTAAGTTTAACCTCTGCTTCATTTAAATGACAGTTTTCGCAAAGCACACATAGACACCTCGCTTTTCTATTAATAAAAATTAATGATTGGTAACAAACGTTTTAAAATATTCGCTCTAATAATATCTCGAGCAACAACATCCATTTTCAAAGTCTCACGATCAACTATAACTTGAATCATTCTTGCTTCTCTTTCACTAATGAGACCTTTATCTAGCAAACCATCTAAAATATAGTAAGCTTGTTGCTGGGAAATGGATGGCCCAATGATTTGCAACAGATGATTAATATACCCCGTTGCATCTTTATTTTCAATTTTGGTGATTCGGATATAACCTCCACCACCTCGTTTACTTTCTATTTCATAACCATGTTCGTTTGTGAATCTAGTTTTAATGACATAATTTAATTGAGAAGGTACACAGTCGAACCGTTGAGCAATATTTGCTCGTTGAATTTCTACCACGTCTTCATTACTTTCTTCGAATAACTTTTTAATGTATTGTTCTATGATGTCAGACATGTTGTGCATGATTTACCACCTCTTTTGACCTTCTTTGACTATATTATATGAGCATCTTTGACCTTTTTCAACCAATTTGTTTTTTAATTTTCTAAAATTATTGATGTTACATGTAAGAATTTATTGTATTATATTAGTTAAGTAAATTTAAAGGAGTAGAATTATGCATATTCTTATTGGGATTATAGGGATAATTTTCTTTTTGGCACTTGCATTTTTGTTTAGCTCTGACAGAAAAAATATCCGCTGTCAGTATGTTGGTATTTTATTAGTTATCCAACTTGTGTTCGCGTTTATTTTATTGAAAACGACAGCAGGTATTACAGTTATTGGGGGCATTTCGGAAGGATTTAACTACTTATTACAAAAAGCTGCAGAAGGGGTTAACTTCGTGTTTGGCGGATTTAAGTTTGTAGATCCTAAAAACCCACCATTCTTCTTCAGTGTGTTACTACCAATTGTATTTATTTCAGCATTAATTGGTATCTTACAATATACTCGAATCTTACCATGGATTATTAATGTTTTAGGATTCTTAATTTCTAAAATTAATGGTATGGGACGTTTAGAATCATACAATGCAGTTGCTGCTGCAATCTTAGGTCAATCTGAAGTATTCATTTCATTGAAACAACAGTTACCTTACATACCTAAACAACGTTTGTACACATTAACAGCTTCAGCAATGTCTACAGTATCAGCGTCAATTATTGGTGCATACTTCACATTGATTGAACCTAAATATGTTGTTACAGCTGTTGTATTAAACTTATTTGGTGGTTTCATTATTGCTTCAATCATTAACCCTTATAAAGTTAATGAAGAAGACGATAAACTATTAGTAGACGAAAGCGAAACTAAAAAACAGTCATTCTTCGAAATGTTAGGAGAATACATTTTAGATGGTTTCAAAGTTGCAGTAATCGTAGGCGCAATGTTAATTGGTTATATTGCAATCATCGCATTATTAAACGGTTTAGTAAGTGGTGCATTTAGCTTATTATCAGGCGGCGCAATTAAATGGGACTTCCAAACATTAATCGGATTTGTCTTTGCACCATTAGCATTCTTAGCTGGTGTACCTTGGGAAGACGCTGTTAAATCAGGTTCCGTTATGGCAACTAAATTATTATCTAATGAATTCGTTGCAATGCAATCATTAGGTAACTTAAAAGATATATCTGAACATGCGAAAGGTGTAACGTCTGTATTCTTAGTATCATTCGCAAACTTCAGTTCAATCGGTATTATCTCAGGTGCCATTAAATCACTTAACTCTGAAAAAGGTGATGTCGTAGCGCGCTTTGGACTTAAGTTATTATTTGGTGCAACATTAGTATCATTCATTTCAGCTGCAATTGCTGGTTTCTTTATCTAATATCGAAATTAAATAACCTAGAACTTCCAATTTATAAAGAAGTTCTAGGTTATTTTTTGCAAATTGAAGACTTTTAAAACGTCCCCAAACTTGCCATTATTCATTTATTTAACCATATGATCAATAAAGTATTGCGTTACTCTGTAGTCATCTGTTAATTCCGGATGGAATGATACGCCCAAATACTTGCCTTGCTTTACTGCTACAATCTTATCGCCAACTGTGCTTAATATTTCTACGCCCTCTTCAACATTAGCGATATGAGGTGCTCTAATAAATACACCTTCAATGTCTTCAGCAATACCTTTAATATCTAACTCTGCTTCAAAACTGTCTACTTGTCTTCCAAATGAATTACGTTCAACAGTTATGTCTAATTTCTTCAAATAGCCAGTTTCACCTTCGACATCTTTCGCTAGTACGATAAGACCTGCACATGTGCCAAACATTGGTAAATCAGATTGTTGTAACTTTTCTTTAAATCCATATAAATCCATTAATCTTCGCAATGTAGTAGATTCGCCACCTGGAAGAATTAACCCATCTATCTCATCTAATTGTTCAACCTTTTTAACTGCAATACCTTCGTGACCACTAAGTTCAATATGACGGATGTGTTCACGTACGGCACCTTGCAATGCTAATACACCAATTTTCATATATTACCAACCACGCTCTTGCATACGTTCTTCTAATGAGATTTGATTAATATCTAAACCTTTCATTGCTGTGCCTAATTCTGAAGCTAATTTGCCAATAAGCTCATAATCTTGGTAATGCGTTGTAGCTTGAACAATTGCTTTAGCAAATTTCTCAGGATCTTCAGATTTGAAAATACCTGAACCAACAAATACACCATCAGCACCTAATTCCATCATTAAAGCAGCATCTTGAGGTGTAGCAACGCCACCAGCTGCAAAGTTAACTACTGGTAAACGTCCGTGATCTTTGATTTGTTTTAAAACTTCATAAGGCGCACCAAGTTCTTTAGCATAAGTCATAATTTCATCGTCATTCATCACAACTAAGCGACTAACTTCTGAATTAACTTTTCTCATATGTCTAACTGCTTCTACAATGTTACCAGTACCAGGTTCACCTTTAGTACGTAACATTGCAGCACCTTCACCAATACGACGCGCAGCTTCACCTAAGTTACGACAACCACATACAAAAGGAACCGTGAATTGATCTTTTCTTAAATGATATTCTTCATCAGCAGGTGTTAACACTTCTGATTCATCAATATAATCTACGCCCATAGCTTCTAACACACGTGCTTCAGTAATATGACCAATACGTGCTTTCGCCATAACTGGAATTGATACAGCATTCATAACTTCTTCAACAATTTTAGGATTAGCGCTACGTGCTACCCCACCAGCTGCTCTGATGTCAGATGGTACACGTTCTAAAGCCATAACCGCAACTGCGCCAGCTTCTTCTGCAATTTTAGCTTGTTCTGCATTAACAACGTCCATAATAACGCCGCCTTTTTGCATCTCAGCCATTCCTCGTTTAACTCGATCTGATCCTACGATTTTAGACATAAAATTAACCCCTTTTCCAATTTGATTAAATTCATTTTAAGTTATAAACTGATATTTAAAAAGGTACAATTTATTTATAAAATTAGGGGTCAGTTATTAAAATGAAAAAGCAAAAACTATATATATCACTTTATGAACAATTGAAGAACCAAATTATTGAAGGTCAATACCAAGCACAAGACAAATTTCCATCGAAACGCCAGTTAAGTGAACATTTATCTCTTAGTCATACGACGATTGAGCACGCCTATCAACTACTACTTGATGAAGGTTTTATATACTCTAAACCACGTTCTGGCTATTATGTTTCCGATATTCAGTCATTACCTGTCATCAATATTAATAATCAATTTATAGAAATCGAACCTAAGACACCTGAGAGTAAACAATACAAGTATGCTTTTAATTTAGCTGAAATTGATGCAGAATACTTCCCTCTCAACCTTTTCCGAAAGTATGCAAAAGAAGCCTTTGAAGATAATGAATTAGCACTTTTAGAAAAAGGAGATATCCAAGGGGAATTAAATTTACGACAACAAATTGCCCATTATCTATTTAATAGTAGAGGGGTTTCGTGTCATCCCAATCAAATCGTCATTGGATCTTCTACAGAGCAGTTGCTAAACATGATTACAGATTTACTTAAAACATCATCTTTTATAATAGAAAAACCAAGTTATCCGCCCATAAAACATGTTTTAGATAAAAACAAGCATAATTATATACAGGCAACAGTTGAAAAAGATGGAATTAATATGATTGACATCATAAATTCTAATAACGATATTGTTTATATAACACCGTCACATCAGTTTCCTACAGGATATGTCATGAATTTAAAGAAACGAACACAGTTAATTAAATGGGCACATCAACAAAATAGCCGATATATAATTGAGGACGATTATGATTCAGAATTTAGATATTACGGTAAACCTATTCCAGCTTTACAAAGTTTAGATAAAAATGACAAAGTGATTTATATTAGTACATTTTCAAAGTCACTTTACCCGAGTTGCCGTATTGCTTATATTGTTTTACCTCAAAAATTATTACAATCTTATTTGTCAATGCCTTATAAAGAAAGCAACACAGTACCTGTTCATATCCAACAAATTATTGCTAACTTCATGTCATCTGGAAGTTTTGAGCGTCATTTAAATAAAATGAGAAAGATTTATAGAGAGAAACTAAATTATATATTAGAACGTTTGAAGCCACATGAAGATCAATTAAAAATCGAAGGTGCTTTAACAGGAATGCATTTTACAATAACTGTTGACAATGGACTTACAATGTCTCAATGCCTCCACAGTGCTGAGAAATTGAAATTAAAATTAAACGTTTACAATTATGCGGAAGAAAACGAACTACTTCCAAAATTTATTATTGGATTTGGTGGTATTCCGAATCATAAACTTAAAGAGCATACTGACGTTTTAATAAAATCATTAACTGTATAGTGAAAAAAGCACGTCCATAAGTTAAAAACTTATCGACGTGCCATCGTTTATATTAAGTAATAATTAGACATTAATAGTTTCTTAATAAAGTTCAAGTGCTTTCTTCCAATTATAAGAAATCAATACAGCTACACTCATCACCAATAGTATAATCACAAGTTCAGATGTCATATAACCTTGTGACAGATGAACAGTAAATAAAGCTCCAAGCATAATTATGATAAAGCCGGCAGCTATATAATTAGCAAATAAACCAATAATCATTAAAATGCCTCCGATGAATTCAAATAATCCTAAAATAACACCGAAGAAGGCAGGGAAACCTAAATCAGATATCATTGCCATTGGCTCTTTAAAGCCACCAAAAACTTTTTGAGCACCATGTATTGTAAATGTAATACCTAACATAAGTCTTATTAATAATAAACCAATTCTCATTGTCCGTCGTTCTCCTTTATGATATATTTATTATATTTAATATAGTAAATATACTACATGATGTTAAATGCTATTTCAACCATATTCTTAGTTCATCGACTTCAAAAGCTTACTCTTCGTAAAGCTATCACACTTTGATTTGTTGATATCTTATTAAACCTTCGGTTTTAATTTTAGGCATAAAAAAAGAGACCTTCCGGTCTCAATAATTTGCCTGGCAACGTCCTACTCTAGCGGAACGTAAATCTGCTACCACCGGCGCTAAGGAGCTTACTTTACTTCGAGACAAGCGCTCGCATCCTTCTTTATTTTCTAAAATTGCTTGCTCTTTTAGCTCAACTAAACTCGCTTCTCAATTTTCTCAATTCATCGGCTTCAAACGCTTTCTTCTCGTAAAGCTATTACACTTTGATTTGTTGATATCTTATTAAACCTTCGGTTTTAATTTTAGGCATAAAAAAAGAGACCTTTCGGTCTCAATAATTTGCCTGGCAACGTCCTACTCTAGCGGAACGTAAATCTGCTACCACCGGCGCTAAGGAGCTTACTTTACTTCGAGACAAGCACTCGCATCCTTCTTTATTTTCTAAAATTGCTTGCTCTTTTAGCTCAACTAAACTCGCTTCTCAATTTTCTCAATTCATCGGCTTCAAACGCTTTCTTCTCGTAAAGCTATTACACTTTGATTTGTTGATATCTTATTAAACCTTCGGTTTTAATTTTAGGCATAAAAAAAGAGACCTTTCGGTCTCAATAATTTGCCTGGCAACGTCCTACTCTAGCGGAACGTAAATCCAACTACCATCGGCGCTAAGGAGCTTAACTTCTGTGTTCGGCATGGGAACAGGTGTGACCTCCTTGCCATTGTCACCAGACAAGAGAATGATTATACATTCAAAACTAGATAGTAAGTAAATGATTTTGCTTCGCAAAACATTGAAATAAATTGATTAAGTCTTCGATCGATTAGTATTCGTCAGCTCCACGTGTCACCACGCTTCCACCTCGAACCTATTAACCTCATCATCTTTGAGGGATCTTATAACCGAAGTTGGGAAATCTCATCTTGAGGGGGGCTTCATGCTTAGATGCTTTCAGCACTTATCCCGTCCATACATAGCTACCCAGCTATGCCGTTGGCACGACAACTGGTACACCAGAGGTATGTCCATCCCGGTCCTCTCGTACTAAGGACAGCTCCTCTCAAATTTCCTACGCCCACGACGGATAGGGACCGAACTGTCTCACGACGTTCTGAACCCAGCTCGCGTACCGCTTTAATGGGCGAACAGCCCAACCCTTGGGACCGACTACAGCCCCAGGATGCGATGAGCCGACATCGAGGTGCCAAACCTCCCCGTCGATGTGAACTCTTGGGGGAGATAAGCCTGTTATCCCCGGGGTAGCTTTTATCCGTTGAGCGATGGCCCTTCCATGCGGAACCACCGGATCACTAAGTCCGTCTTTCGACCCTGCTCGACTTGTAGGTCTCGCAGTCAAGCTCCCTTATGCCTTTACACTCTATGAATGATTTCCAACCATTCTGAGGGAACCTTTGAGCGCCTCCGTTACCTTTTAGGAGGCGACCGCCCCAGTCAAACTGCCCGCCTGACACTGTCTCCCACCACGATAAGTGGTGCGGGTTAGAAAGCCAACACAGCTAGGGTAGTATCCCACCAGCGCCTCCACGTAAGCTAGCGCTCACGTTTCAAAGGCTCCTACCTATCCTGTACAAGCTGTGCCGAATTTCAATATCAGGCTACAGTAAAGCTCCACGGGGTCTTTCCGTCCTGTCGCGGGTAACCTGCATCTTCACAGGTACTATGATTTCACCGAGTCTCTCGTTGAGACAGTGCCCAAATCGTTACGCCTTTCGTGCGGGTCGGAACTTACCCGACAAGGAATTTCGCTACCTTAGGACCGTTATAGTTACGGCCGCCGTTTACTGGGGCTTCGATTCGTAGCTTCGCAGAAGCTAACCACTCCTCTTAACCTTCCAGCACCGGGCAGGCGTCAGCCCCTATACATCACCTTACGGTTTAGCAGAGACCTGTGTTTTTGATAAACAGTCGCTTGGGCCTATTCACTGCGGCTCTTCTGGGCTTGCACCCTAAAGAGCACCCCTTCTCCCGAAGTTACGGGGTCATTTTGCCGAGTTCCTTAACGAGAGTTCGCTCGCTCACCTTAGAATTCTCATCTTGACTACCTGTGTCGGTTTGCGGTACGGGCACCTATTATCTATCTAGAGGCTTTTCTCGGCAGTGTGAAATCAACGACTCGAGGAAACAATTTCCTCTCCCCATCACAGCTCAATCTTAAGAGTGCCGGATTTGCCTAACACTCAATCTCACTGCTTAGACGTACAATCCAATCGTACGCTTCGCCTATCCTACTGCGTCCCCCCATCGATTAAAACGATGCTAGGTGGTACAGGAATATCAACCTGTTATCCATCGCCTACGCCTGTCGGCCTCAGCTTAGGACCCGACTAACCCAGAGCGGACGAGCCTTCCTCTGGAAACCTTAGTCAATCGGTGGACGGGATTCTCACCCGTCTTTCGCTACTCACACCGGCATTCTCACTTCTAAGCGCTCCACATGTCCTTGCGATCATGCTTCAACGCCCTTAGAACGCTCTCCTACCATTGTCCTACGGACAATCCACAGCTTCGGTAATATGTTTAGCCCCGGTACATTTTCGGCGCAGTGTCACTCGACTAGTGAGCTATTACGCACTCTTTAAATGATGGCTGCTTCTAAGCCAACATCCTAGTTGTCTGGGCAACGCCACATCCTTTTCCACTTAACATATATTTTGGGACCTTAGCTGGTGGTCTGGGCTGTTTCCCTTTCGAACACGGACCTTATCACCCATGTTCTGACTCCCAAGTTAAATTAATTGGCATTCGGAGTTTGTCTGAATTCGGTAACCCGAGAGGGGCCCCTCGTCCAAACAGTGCTCTACCTCCAATAATCATCACTTGAGGCTAGCCCTAAAGCTATTTCGGAGAGAACCAGCTATCTCCAAGTTCGATTGGAATTTCTCCGCTACCCACAGTTCATCCGCTCACTTTTCAACGTAAGTCGGTTCGGTCCTCCATTCAGTGTTACCTGAACTTCAACCTGACCATGGGTAGATCACCTGGTTTCGGGTCTACGACCAAATACTCAACGCCCTATTCAGACTCGCTTTCGCTACGGCTCCACATTTCCTGCTTAACCTTGCATCAGATCGTAACTCGCCGGTTCATTCTACAAAAGGCACGCCATCACCCATTAACGGGCTCTGACTACTTGTAAGCACACGGTTTCAAGTTCTCTTTCACTCCCCTTCCGGGGTACTTTTCACCTTTCCCTCACGGTACTGGTTCACTATCGGTCACTAGAGAGTATTTAGCCTTAGGAGATGGTCCTCCCAGATTCCGACGGAATTTCACGTGCTCCGTCGTACTCAGGATCCACTCAAGAGAGAATATATTTTCAACTACAGGATTATTACCTTCTTTGATTCAACTTTCCAGATGATTCGTCTAATATATTCCTTTGTAACTCCGTATAGAGTGTCCTACAACCCCAATAAGCAAGCTTATTGGTTTGGGCTCTTCCCGTTTCGCTCGCCGCTACTCAGGGAATCGATTTTTCTTTCTCTTCCTCCGGGTACTAAGATGTTTCAGTTCTCCGGGTCTGCCTTCTGACAAGCTATGAATTCACTTGTCGATAACACGACATAACTCGTGCTGGGTTCCCCCATTCGGAAATCTCTGGATCAACGCTTACTTACAGCTACCCAAAGCATATCGTCGTTAGTAACGTCCTTCGTCGGCTTCTAGTGCCAAGGCATCCACCGTGCGCCCTTAATAACTTAATCTATGTTTCAACCATATTAGAACGTAGTTCTAATTTTAAGAAACCTGTTATTAATCTTGTGAGTGTTCTTTCGAACACTAGCGATTATATTTTATGAATTCAAGCTTTTTTAAAACTCTTATTCACTCGGTTTTGCTTGGTAAAATCTATTTTTACTTACTTATCTAGTTTTCAATGTACAATATATTCAATGGTGGGCCTGAGTGGACTCGAACCACCGACCTCACGCTTATCAGGCGTGCGCTCTAACCAGCTGAGCTACAGGCCCATTAAATATTAGAATGTAAATAAACATTCAAAACTGAATACAATATGTCACGTTATTCCTCATCTCTACGAGATGTTCCGAATATATCCTTAGAAAGGAGGTGATCCAGCCGCACCTTCCGATACGGCTACCTTGTTACGACTTCACCCCAATCATTTGTCCCACCTTCGACGGCTAGCTCCAAATGGTTACTCCACCGGCTTCGGGTGTTACAAACTCTCGTGGTGTGACGGGCGGTGTGTACAAGACCCGGGAACGTATTCACCGTAGCATGCTGATCTACGATTACTAGCGATTCCAGCTTCATGTAGTCGAGTTGCAGACTACAATCCGAACTGAGAACAACTTTATGGGATTTGCTTGACCTCGCGGTTTCGCTGCCCTTTGTATTGTCCATTGTAGCACGTGTGTAGCCCAAATCATAAGGGGCATGATGATTTGACGTCATCCCCACCTTCCTCCGGTTTGTCACCGGCAGTCAACTTAGAGTGCCCAACTTAATGATGGCAACTAAGCTTAAGGGTTGCGCTCGTTGCGGGACTTAACCCAACATCTCACGACACGAGCTGACGACAACCATGCACCACCTGTCACTTTGTCCCCCGAAGGGGAAGGCTCTATCTCTAGAGTTGTCAAAGGATGTCAAGATTTGGTAAGGTTCTTCGCGTTGCTTCGAATTAAACCACATGCTCCACCGCTTGTGCGGGTCCCCGTCAATTCCTTTGAGTTTCAACCTTGCGGTCGTACTCCCCAGGCGGAGTGCTTAATGCGTTAGCTGCAGCACTAAGGGGCGGAAACCCCCTAACACTTAGCACTCATCGTTTACGGCGTGGACTACCAGGGTATCTAATCCTGTTTGATCCCCACGCTTTCGCACATCAGCGTCAGTTACAGACCAGAAAGTCGCCTTCGCCACTGGTGTTCCTCCATATCTCTGCGCATTTCACCGCTACACATGGAATTCCACTTTCCTCTTCTGCACTCAAGTTTTCCAGTTTCCAATGACCCTCCACGGTTGAGCCGTGGGCTTTCACATCAGACTTAAAAAACCGCCTACGCGCGCTTTACGCCCAATAATTCCGGATAACGCTTGCCACCTACGTATTACCGCGGCTGCTGGCACGTAGTTAGCCGTGGCTTTCTGATTAGGTACCGTCAAGACGTGCATAGTTACTTACACGTATGTTCTTCCCTAATAACAGAGTTTTACGATCCGAAGACCTTCATCACTCACGCGGCGTTGCTCCGTCAGGCTTTCGCCCATTGCGGAAGATTCCCTACTGCTGCCTCCCGTAGGAGTCTGGACCGTGTCTCAGTTCCAGTGTGGCCGATCACCCTCTCAGGTCGGCTACGTATCGTCGCCTTGGTAAGCCGTTACCTTACCAACTAGCTAATACGGCGCGGGTCCATCTATAAGTGATAGCAAAACCATCTTTCACTATCGAACCATGCGGTTCGAAATATTATCCGGTATTAGCTCCGGTTTCCCGAAGTTATCCCAGTCTTATAGGTAGGTTACCCACGTGTTACTCACCCGTCCGCCGCTAACGTCAAAGGAGCAAGCTCCTTGTCTGTTCGCTCGACTTGCATGTATTAGGCACGCCGCCAGCGTTCATCCTGAGCCAGGATCAAACTCTCCATAAAAATTTATGATGTTTGATTAGCTCATAATACTAAATAGTGTTTGTAACATTTAAGTTACTGTTTTGGAATTAACGTTGACATATTGTCATTCAGTTTTCAATGTTCATTTTTATTACCACAAGAATTAATTATACTCGCTATTAACTTTAAAGTCAACAACTTTTTTAATTTTTCCTATGAATTAGCCACAAAAAAAGACCTATCGGTCAAAGTGGTTGCCTGGCAACGTCCTACTCTAGCGGAACGTAAATCCAACTACCATCGGCGCTAAGGAGCTTAACTTCTGTGTTCGGCATGGGAACAGGTGTGACCTCCTTGCCATTGTCACCAGACAAGAGAATGATTATACATTCAAAACTAGATAGTAAGTAAATGATTTTGCTTCGCAAAACATTGAAATAAATTGATTAAGTCTTCGATCGATTAGTATTCGTCAGCTCCACGTGTCACCACGCTTCCACCTCGAACCTATTAACCTCATCATCTTTGAGGGATCTTATAACCGAAGTTGGGAAATCTC
Organism: Staphylococcus haemolyticus; assembly: GCF_006094395.1. Taxonomy (NCBI): domain Bacteria; kingdom Bacillati; phylum Bacillota; class Bacilli; order Caryophanales; family Staphylococcaceae; genus Staphylococcus; species Staphylococcus haemolyticus. The sequence continues at coordinate 2,314,284 of NZ_CP035291.1, forward strand.
ATCTTGAGGGGGGCTTCATGCTTAGATGCTTTCAGCACTTATCCCGTCCATACATAGCTACCCAGCTATGCCGTTGGCACGACAACTGGTACACCAGAGGTATGTCCATCCCGGTCCTCTCGTACTAAGGACAGCTCCTCTCAAATTTCCTACGCCCACGACGGATAGGGACCGAACTGTCTCACGACGTTCTGAACCCAGCTCGCGTACCGCTTTAATGGGCGAACAGCCCAACCCTTGGGACCGACTACAGCCCCAGGATGCGATGAGCCGACATCGAGGTGCCAAACCTCCCCGTCGATGTGAACTCTTGGGGGAGATAAGCCTGTTATCCCCGGGGTAGCTTTTATCCGTTGAGCGATGGCCCTTCCATGCGGAACCACCGGATCACTAAGTCCGTCTTTCGACCCTGCTCGACTTGTAGGTCTCGCAGTCAAGCTCCCTTATGCCTTTACACTCTATGAATGATTTCCAACCATTCTGAGGGAACCTTTGAGCGCCTCCGTTACCTTTTAGGAGGCGACCGCCCCAGTCAAACTGCCCGCCTGACACTGTCTCCCACCACGATAAGTGGTGCGGGTTAGAAAGCCAACACAGCTAGGGTAGTATCCCACCAGCGCCTCCACGTAAGCTAGCGCTCACGTTTCAAAGGCTCCTACCTATCCTGTACAAGCTGTGCCGAATTTCAATATCAGGCTACAGTAAAGCTCCACGGGGTCTTTCCGTCCTGTCGCGGGTAACCTGCATCTTCACAGGTACTATGATTTCACCGAGTCTCTCGTTGAGACAGTGCCCAAATCGTTACGCCTTTCGTGCGGGTCGGAACTTACCCGACAAGGAATTTCGCTACCTTAGGACCGTTATAGTTACGGCCGCCGTTTACTGGGGCTTCGATTCGTAGCTTCGCAGAAGCTAACCACTCCTCTTAACCTTCCAGCACCGGGCAGGCGTCAGCCCCTATACATCACCTTACGGTTTAGCAGAGACCTGTGTTTTTGATAAACAGTCGCTTGGGCCTATTCACTGCGGCTCTTCTGGGCTTGCACCCTAAAGAGCACCCCTTCTCCCGAAGTTACGGGGTCATTTTGCCGAGTTCCTTAACGAGAGTTCGCTCGCTCACCTTAGAATTCTCATCTTGACTACCTGTGTCGGTTTGCGGTACGGGCACCTATTATCTATCTAGAGGCTTTTCTCGGCAGTGTGAAATCAACGACTCGAGGAAACAATTTCCTCTCCCCATCACAGCTCAATCTTAAGAGTGCCGGATTTGCCTAACACTCAATCTCACTGCTTAGACGTACAATCCAATCGTACGCTTCGCCTATCCTACTGCGTCCCCCCATCGATTAAAACGATGCTAGGTGGTACAGGAATATCAACCTGTTATCCATCGCCTACGCCTGTCGGCCTCAGCTTAGGACCCGACTAACCCAGAGCGGACGAGCCTTCCTCTGGAAACCTTAGTCAATCGGTGGACGGGATTCTCACCCGTCTTTCGCTACTCACACCGGCATTCTCACTTCTAAGCGCTCCACATGTCCTTGCGATCATGCTTCAACGCCCTTAGAACGCTCTCCTACCATTGTCCTACGGACAATCCACAGCTTCGGTAATATGTTTAGCCCCGGTACATTTTCGGCGCAGTGTCACTCGACTAGTGAGCTATTACGCACTCTTTAAATGATGGCTGCTTCTAAGCCAACATCCTAGTTGTCTGGGCAACGCCACATCCTTTTCCACTTAACATATATTTTGGGACCTTAGCTGGTGGTCTGGGCTGTTTCCCTTTCGAACACGGACCTTATCACCCATGTTCTGACTCCCAAGTTAAATTAATTGGCATTCGGAGTTTGTCTGAATTCGGTAACCCGAGAGGGGCCCCTCGTCCAAACAGTGCTCTACCTCCAATAATCATCACTTGAGGCTAGCCCTAAAGCTATTTCGGAGAGAACCAGCTATCTCCAAGTTCGATTGGAATTTCTCCGCTACCCACAGTTCATCCGCTCACTTTTCAACGTAAGTCGGTTCGGTCCTCCATTCAGTGTTACCTGAACTTCAACCTGACCATGGGTAGATCACCTGGTTTCGGGTCTACGACCAAATACTCAACGCCCTATTCAGACTCGCTTTCGCTACGGCTCCACATTTCCTGCTTAACCTTGCATCAGATCGTAACTCGCCGGTTCATTCTACAAAAGGCACGCCATCACCCATTAACGGGCTCTGACTACTTGTAAGCACACGGTTTCAAGTTCTCTTTCACTCCCCTTCCGGGGTACTTTTCACCTTTCCCTCACGGTACTGGTTCACTATCGGTCACTAGAGAGTATTTAGCCTTAGGAGATGGTCCTCCCAGATTCCGACGGAATTTCACGTGCTCCGTCGTACTCAGGATCCACTCAAGAGAGAATATATTTTCAACTACAGGATTATTACCTTCTTTGATTCAACTTTCCAGATGATTCGTCTAATATATTCCTTTGTAACTCCGTATAGAGTGTCCTACAACCCCAATAAGCAAGCTTATTGGTTTGGGCTCTTCCCGTTTCGCTCGCCGCTACTCAGGGAATCGATTTTTCTTTCTCTTCCTCCGGGTACTAAGATGTTTCAGTTCTCCGGGTCTGCCTTCTGACAAGCTATGAATTCACTTGTCGATAACACGACATAACTCGTGCTGGGTTCCCCCATTCGGAAATCTCTGGATCAACGCTTACTTACAGCTACCCAAAGCATATCGTCGTTAGTAACGTCCTTCGTCAGCTTCTAGTGCCAAGGCATCCACCGTGCGCCCTTAATAACTTAATCTATGTTTCCACCATATTAGAACGTAGTTCTAATTTTAAGAAACCTGTTATTAATCTTGTGAGTGTTCTTTCGAACACTAGCGATTATATTTTATGAATTCAAGCTTTTTTAAAACTCTTATTCACTCGGTTTTGCTTGGTAAAATCTATTTTACTTACTTATCTAGTTTTCAATGTACAATCAACAAACAAACAATCACATCAAAATAGTATATCAAAATATAATTTTGAATGCAATTTTCATTTAGTTGTTGAATGTTTAAAATAAACATTCAAAACTGAATACAATATGTCACGTTATTCCTCATCTCTACGAGATGTTCCGAATATATCCTTAGAAAGGAGGTGATCCAGCCGCACCTTCCGATACGGCTACCTTGTTACGACTTCACCCCAATCATTTGTCCCACCTTCGACGGCTAGCTCCAAATGGTTACTCCACCGGCTTCGGGTGTTACAAACTCTCGTGGTGTGACGGGCGGTGTGTACAAGACCCGGGAACGTATTCACCGTAGCATGCTGATCTACGATTACTAGCGATTCCAGCTTCATGTAGTCGAGTTGCAGACTACAATCCGAACTGAGAACAACTTTATGGGATTTGCTTGACCTCGCGGTTTCGCTGCCCTTTGTATTGTCCATTGTAGCACGTGTGTAGCCCAAATCATAAGGGGCATGATGATTTGACGTCATCCCCACCTTCCTCCGGTTTGTCACCGGCAGTCAACTTAGAGTGCCCAACTTAATGATGGCAACTAAGCTTAAGGGTTGCGCTCGTTGCGGGACTTAACCCAACATCTCACGACACGAGCTGACGACAACCATGCACCACCTGTCACTTTGTCCCCCGAAGGGGAAGGCTCTATCTCTAGAGTTGTCAAAGGATGTCAAGATTTGGTAAGGTTCTTCGCGTTGCTTCGAATTAAACCACATGCTCCACCGCTTGTGCGGGTCCCCGTCAATTCCTTTGAGTTTCAACCTTGCGGTCGTACTCCCCAGGCGGAGTGCTTAATGCGTTAGCTGCAGCACTAAGGGGCGGAAACCCCCTAACACTTAGCACTCATCGTTTACGGCGTGGACTACCAGGGTATCTAATCCTGTTTGATCCCCACGCTTTCGCACATCAGCGTCAGTTACAGACCAGAAAGTCGCCTTCGCCACTGGTGTTCCTCCATATCTCTGCGCATTTCACCGCTACACATGGAATTCCACTTTCCTCTTCTGCACTCAAGTTTTCCAGTTTCCAATGACCCTCCACGGTTGAGCCGTGGGCTTTCACATCAGACTTAAAAAACCGCCTACGCGCGCTTTACGCCCAATAATTCCGGATAACGCTTGCCACCTACGTATTACCGCGGCTGCTGGCACGTAGTTAGCCGTGGCTTTCTGATTAGGTACCGTCAAGACGTGCATAGTTACTTACACGTATGTTCTTCCCTAATAACAGAGTTTTACGATCCGAAGACCTTCATCACTCACGCGGCGTTGCTCCGTCAGGCTTTCGCCCATTGCGGAAGATTCCCTACTGCTGCCTCCCGTAGGAGTCTGGACCGTGTCTCAGTTCCAGTGTGGCCGATCACCCTCTCAGGTCGGCTACGTATCGTCGCCTTGGTAAGCCGTTACCTTACCAACTAGCTAATACGGCGCGGGTCCATCTATAAGTGATAGCAAAACCATCTTTCACTATCGAACCATGCGGTTCGAAATATTATCCGGTATTAGCTCCGGTTTCCCGAAGTTATCCCAGTCTTATAGGTAGGTTACCCACGTGTTACTCACCCGTCCGCCGCTAACGTCAAAGGAGCAAGCTCCTTGTCTGTTCGCTCGACTTGCATGTATTAGGCACGCCGCCAGCGTTCATCCTGAGCCAGGATCAAACTCTCCATAAAAATTTATGATGTTTGATTAGCTCATAATACTAAATAGTGTTTGTAACATTTAAGTTACTGTTTTGGAATTAACGTTGACATATTGTCATTCAGTTTTCAATGTTCATTTAATCATTATAAAATGGTGGAGACTAGCGGGATCGAACCGCTGACCTCCTGCGTGCAAAGCAGGCGCTCTCCCAGCTGAGCTAAGCCCCCGAATTATTTAAGAAGTCGGGAAGACAGGATTCGAACCTGCGACCCCTTGGTCCCAAACCAAGTGCTCTACCAAGCTGAGCTACTTCCCGTATGTAATTAAATAAGAAATAAAATTTAAATGACGCGCCCGATAGGAGTCGAACCCATAACCTCTTGATCCGTAGTCAAACGCTCTATCCAGTTGAGCTACGGGCGCTTTATTTAAGATGGTGCCGAGGACCGGAATCGAACCGGTACGGTGATCTCTCACCGCAGGATTTTAAGTCCTGTGCGTCTGCCAGTTCCGCCACCCCGGCAATATAATGGAGCGGAAGACGGGATTCGAACCCGCGACCCCCACCTTGGCAAGGTGGTGTTCTACCACTGAACTACTTCCGCATGTGGCTATTAAAACAATCGTATGAGCCATAGAGGATTCGAACCTCTGACCCTCTGATTAAAAGTCAGATGCTCTACCAACTGAGCTAATGGCTCAAAGATGGTGCCGGCCAGAGGACTTGAACCCCCAACCTACTGATTACAAGTCAGTTGCTCTACCAATTGAGCTAGGCCGGCTAATTAATTAAGAATGGTGGAGAATGACGGGTTCGAACCGCCGACCCTCTGCTTGTAAGGCAGATGCTCTCCCAGCTGAGCTAATTCTCCAACGTGTAAGCCTGGCAACGTCCTACTCTAGCGGAACGTAAATCCAACTACCATCGGCGCTAAGGAGCTTAACTTCTGTGTTCGGCATGGGAACAGGTGTGACCTCCTTGCCATTGTCACCAGACAATAACTTACTCAATTAATTATAATGTCGATTATTTTAATTTTCAATAGTTAATTTTACACTTTGTTAAAGTTATCTTTACAAGTATTTTACAAAATTAACTTTCGTTTTCGACGACTTTTATATCTTACAACATTCAAAAAGCAAAGTCAACTAATTTTTAAAACTTTTTTTATTTAACAAGTTTATTATTTGTCGGTTCCGCTTCTTTGAACACTTTTACTATGTTAGCACATCGCAAGCATATTGACTACACTTTTTTATATTGTTTTATAATAACTTCTCTACTCTTTTTTACTTTTGTAACTCTCCCTTTGATAATAACCCTTTATCACACCAATATATTTAATCCCTTAATTTTATATAAATCGAAAACTAATTATTCCTTTTGCCTCTTTTATTAACAATAACTGGCTCAAAATAAAAAAAGAGATTGAGATATATTAGGTTAACATTTGAATAAACCCTAAACTTTATCTCAATCTCTAATATTTAATTTAATCTATTTTTGTCTCATGTAAGGGAATAATAATACGTCTCTAATAGATGGAGAGTCAGTTAACAACATAACTAAGCGATCGATACCGATACCTAAACCACCTGTTGGAGGCATACCATATTCCAAAGCTTCAATATAATCTTCATCCATTTCATGCGCTTCATCATTACCTTGTGCTTTTTCAACAAGTTGTGCTTCGAAACGTTCACGTTGATCAATTGGATCATTTAATTCAGTGAATGCATTCGCATGTTCTCTACCTACGATAAACAACTCGAAACGGTCTGTAAATCTAGGATCTTCTGGATTTTTCTTCGCTAAAGGCGAGATTTCAATTGGATGTCCATAAATAAATGTTGGTTGAATTAACGTTTCTTCAACTTTTTGTTCAAAGAATTCATTTAAGATATGACCATATTTCATATTATTAGTAATTTCAATACCATGTTCTTTAGCTGCAGCGATTGCTTCTTCATCAGATTTAATTTGATAGAAGTCTACACCTGTAGCTTCTTTCACTGCATCTACAATATGAAGGCGTGTCCAGGCAGACTCTAGGTCAATTTCCTCTTCATTGTATTGAACTTTTGCAGAACCAAATACTTCTTGAGCGATATGTCTTACCATAGATTCAGTTAAATCCATGATATCGTGGTAATCAGCGTATGCTTCATATAATTCAATCATAGTAAATTCTGGATTATGTCGTGTTGATACTCCTTCGTTACGGAATACTCGTCCAATTTCATAGACTTTTTCAAGGCCACCAACAATTAAACGTTTTAAATGTAATTCAATTGCTATACGCATATAAAGAGTAGCGTCTAGTGCATTATGGTGCGTAACAAATGGTCGTGCTGCTGCACCACCTGCAATTTGATGCATCATTGGTGTTTCAACTTCTAAAAAACCTTGTTTATTTAAGTAATTACGCATTTCTTGAATAATTTTACTACGGTTAATAAATGTTTGAGTACTATCTTGATTTGTAATCAAGTCTAAATAACGTTGACGATAACGTTGTTCAATATCTTGTAAACCATGGAACTTATCAGGTAAAGGTCTAAGCGCTTTAGATAATAAAGTGAATGTCTTAGCTTTTACTGATAGCTCGCCAGTATTTGTTTTGAACATTACACCTTCAATACCAACAATATCGCCTAGGTCTGCACCTTTCCATAAATTGTCGAAATCTTCTTCGCCAATTTGGTCCTTACGCACGTAAATTTGAATCTGACCAGTCAAATCTTGGACATGTGCGAAACCAGCTTTACCTTTACCACGTTTAGTCATCAAACGTCCGGCAATCGAAACATGACTTTCATCTTCTTTATCATGTAATTCTTCTTTAGAGAATTCATCCCATTGTGATTTTAGTTCACTAGCAGTAGCTGAGCGCTCAAAACGTTTTCCAAATGGGTCGATTCCTAAATCAATTAATTCTTGTAGTTTTTGACGACGGACCTGCATTTGGTCATTCATTTCTTCTGACATAACTTTCTCTCCTTTAAATTTCATTTCAATGAAAATTATTCCATGGATTATTTCTAAATTACTTATAGGATATCATATTACTAATGTAGTGTTACTTAATTGTATTGTTTTACAAAATTGACATTACATGTATCACTTTCAAAGTATGATCATCACTATTTTCGCATTTCAATAATATTAATTAAATACATAATTAATACTACTTAACCTTTATATTTCTTCACTGTGTCATCTGGTATGACTAAATCAGAGATACGAGTTTTTGAACGAGGTTCAATTTGTGTTGGTGCAATATCATTTAATGGTATTAGCACAAAAGCACGTTCACTCATTCGCGGATGGGGAACTTCAAGGTCATCTTCTTCTATAACCTTATCTCCATATAATAAAATATCGACATCTAATGTTCTTGGACCCCAACGAATGTCTCTAACTCGGTGTAATCGTTGTTCGGTTTCTAAGCAATATTTAAGAAGTTCTTTAGGCTCCAATTCTGTATCAATTTCTAAACACAAATTTAAAAAATTAGGCTGCTCGGTATACCCTACTGGTGCAGTTTCATATATTGGAGAGATTTTAGTCACAGTAATGCCTTCAATACTGTCAATTATTTTAATAGCTTCTTGTAATTGCTGTTCCCTATCACCAATATTGCTTCCTAAACCTAAATACGCTTGTACCATTTAACGATTCTCCCTCACTATCTCTATACCTACACCATTATAGTGACCTGGAATAGGTGGATTTTCTTTAGTGATTCTGACTTTCGTTTCCATTACACGATTATAGTGTGAATTTATACGTTTTGCAATACGTTCAGCTAGATGTTCGATTAAATTACATGGTGGACCTTCAACGATTGCTTTAACATCTTCAAACACTTCTCCGTAATGTACAGTGTCGATTACTTTATCAGATTGGCCGGCTTCTTCTAAATTCACTTTCAACGTAACATCTACTACAAAAATTTGACCTATCTCGTTTTCAGCAGGTAAGGCACCGTGGTATGCGTAAAATCTCATACCATTAAGAAAGATTGTGTCGTTCATCTTCATTCTCCTTTAAGAAATCCATACTTTGACCTAATCGAGCGTTTAATTGCACATTATGTACACGCACAGCTTTGACGCCTTTCATTATACCATAAGCTGTTGTAGCAGCTGTCGCCTCATCACGTTCTAACGCTTTAGTTTCTGTACCAATCATTTCTTTAATGAAACGTTTTCGACTCGTTGCTAATAAAACAGGATACTCAGTTGCTACAAGTTCATCTAAACGTGCCATTACTTCATTTTCTTCATCACGTGTTTTGGCAAATCCAATTCCAGGGTCTAGCCATATTTTATGTTTTGGAATTCCGGCCATTTCTGCTTTGTTCGCTTGAGTAATAAGTGATAATAGCATTTCTTCAACAACTGGTTGTTCGCGATGTCCGTCACCATTATGCATTAATACAACTTCAGCATCGTAAGAAGCCACAACATCAAGTATTTTAGGGTCATATAACCCTGCCCATTGATCATTGATCATCGTTGCACCCAATTTTAAGCACGCTTCCGCTACTTCACTACGATATGTATCTATTGAAAGTTGAATATTTAATTTTGCAAGTTCTTTCACTACAGGAACTACACGCTCAATCTCTTCTTCCGTTGAAATTTCTGTGAATCCTGGTCGTGTAGAAATGCCACCGACATCAATGATATCCACACCTTCTTCTATCATCTCTTTAGCACGTTTGACCGCTTTATCCACTGAATTATACTTACCACCATCAGAGAATGAATCAGGTGTTACATTCAATATTCCCATAATTTTTGTTTTAGTCATTCTTGTCACGTCACCCTTCGTTCTTTTTGAAAATGATATGTAGAACAATGTCTACTTTTGCTTAATAGTCACATCATAATGATACACTCATTTTCTAAACATTTCAGTGTTTATAATCGCTGATGAAGCATGCAAAACATTTAATAATTTAAAATAAGATATTCATTTTCCAAAAAAGAAAACGCTAGCGAAGCAATAACAAGCTTCCCTAGCGTTTAAATATTAATTACAAATTAATCATCGAATGAATATAAAGGTGTTGATAAGTAACGTTCACCATTACTTGGCAATACTGTTACAACTGTTTTACCTTTACCTAATTCTTTAGCTTTTTGAATTGCGGCATGAATTGCAGCACCAGAAGAAATACCTGCTAGGATACCTTCTTCTTTAGCAACGCGACGTGATGTTTCCATAGCTGTATCGTTGTCTACTTTGATGATACTATCATAAATATTTGTATCTAAAGTATCCGGTACGAACCCTGCACCTAAACCTTGCAATTTATGTGGTCCTGGCTCACCACCACTTAATACTGGTGATGCTTCAGGCTCTATAGCAACGATTTCAACATTAGGATATTTTTCTTTTAAGACTTTACCTACACCAGATAAAGTACCGCCTGTACCTACACCTGCTAAGAAAGCGTCAATTTGTTTACCTTCAAATTGTTCTACTAATTCTGGGCCTGTAGTTAACGCATGAATTTCAGGGTTTGCTGGGTTTTCGAATTGTTGTGGTTCGAAGTAACCATGCTCTTCTTTTAATTCTTTTGCTTTTTTAATAGCGCCTTTCATAGCTTCTGAACCTGGTGTTAAAACTAATTCTGCACCATAAGCTTTTAATAAGTTACGACGTTCAGAACTCATTGTTTCAGGCATTGTAAATACTGCTTTATAACCTTTAGCTGCACATACGAAAGCTAAACCGATACCTGTGTTACCACTTGTTGGTTCTACAATCGTATCACCTGGTTTAATTTTCCCTTCTTTTTCAGCTTTTTCGATCATAGCTAATGCGATACGGTCTTTTACTGAACCACCTGGATTTTGATATTCTAATTTTACGTATACATCTGCTGCATCTTCATCTACAACGTTTCTTAATTTTACTACCGGTGTATTTCCAATAATTTGAGTAATGTTATCTACTGGTTTTTGTGCCATTGAAAAAACGCTCCTTTAACTTTCATATTTAAAACTTAGTTTTTTTATCGGATATAACTATATTCTATCAGAATTTTCTAAAAAGACAAAGCTAATTCTCTTATTTTAGGATTGAAGTTACATTTTACTTTTACATTATTTTAGTTTCCCTATAAAAAAGGCAATAAACACGTGATGGTTTATCGCCTTTAGTATATTTTTAATTATGCATTCATTGAAGCTAATAGGTCTTCAAGTTCAGCTTCTGAATAATTATATTTATTACCACAGAAGTGACAAATAGCTTCCGCGCCATGATCCTCTTTAATCATATCTTGGATTTCAGCTTCTCCTAAACCTTTAATTGCATTTAGAAACTTCTCATGACTACAGTTACATTCAAATTGAGCTTGCATAGTTTCTAAGATTTGAACGTTATCTTCACCAAGAATTTCATTCAAAATACCTTCTGGTGTCAATCCTTGTTCAATTAACTTAGAAACGGGTTGCATATTATTTATAGCATTTTCCAATTTTGTTACAGTTTCATCTTTAGCGCCTGGCATTACTTGAATAATAAATCCTCCAGCAGCTTTAATAGAATTGTCAGGATTTACTAACACACCTAAACCAACTGATGAAGGTGTTTGTTCACTTGTCGCAAAATAGTATGTGAAGTCTTCTCCTAATTCACCTGATACAATCGGACTTGCACCTGAGAAATAATCTTTCATACCAACGTCTTTCACAACTTGGATGGACCCGTCTGTACCAACTGCTCGTCTAACATCTAATTTACCTTGTTCATTTAATGGAAAATGCGTTTGTGGTTTATCCACATACGCACGTACATTACCCTCAGCATCTGCATCCGCAATGATTCTTCCAATAGGTCCTTTACCATCAACTGTTACTGTTAATTTTTGTTCACCTTTAAGCATCGAACCCATTAATAAAGTTGCTGTCATTGTTCTGCCCATAGCAGCTGAAGCTGTTGGCCAAGTATAATGACGTGTTTGTGCTTCTTGCACTGATTCAGTTGTTAGCGCAGCGTACGCACGTATTTCTCCATCGAAAGCTAGTGATTTAACGATATAATCATGTGTCATCCTTATAAACTCCTTTAGTACATTTATTTTTATATTGATATTATTTATACTTTAATCTTTCAATTATTTCTATATTTTCCCTTTAAGGATACTTATTCTACACTTGTTTAATAAGAATATGAAGTAACTTGCTTTCAACTCTAATATTGTCTCTTTGACGATCACTACATATTAAAAAATCTCCTTTGACTAAGGGGAATTGCCTTACTCAAAGGAGATAATAATCCAGTTTAAACTTATCTATTGCTAGGGTTGTTTGGATCGTTTGGATTATATGGTTTGTCAATATTTGGAGATTGTTCATGACCTGTGTCTTCTTCATTATTTGAATGTCCACGATGTTGATCATTGTCTCCATTTGAACCGTCACGTAATTGATCATGTCCTGTTTGATTATCTCTATCATCTCTTTGACGATGTCTACGTTCGCGATTCATGTCATTATCTTCTTTACGATCTTCTCGCATGTCTTCTTTTCCTTCTTCTAGTTGTTCTTCGCGGATATCGTCGTAAGATTTACCATATTTACCTTCGCTATAGTCAGAATCTTCATCTTTAACAACACGAGCAGCATCATAATCTACTTCAGGTAATACACCATCATAGAATAATGAACGGATTTGTTCAGCTACTAATGTTTCTTCTGTTAACAATGTTTTAGCGATAAGTTTAAGTTCTTTTTCATGGTCTAATAAGATTTGTTTACAACGTTCATATTGTTCTTTAATAATACGTTGAACTTCTTTATCAATTTCATAAGCGATTTGACCAGAATAGTTAGGTTCACCTTGCATATCTTTACCTAAGAATACTTGTCCACCGCCGCTAGATGAGAATTGTAATGGTCCAAGTTTTTTACTCATACCATACTCAGTAACCATAGAACGTGCGATTTGAGTTGCTCTTTCGAAGTCATTTGATGCACCAGTTGATACTTCATGGAAATTGATATCTTCGGATACACGACCACCTAATAAACCACAAATTTTATCTAATAATTCAGGTTCTGTCATTAAGAAACGATCTTGTTTAGGTAACATCATTGCGTAACCACCAGCTTGTCCACGAGGAACAATTGTTACTTTATGAACAACTTCTGCTTCATCGAGTACCATACCGATAACTGTATGACCCGCTTCATGGTGAGCTACAATATTACGTTCTTTATCTGAAATGACACGTGATTTTTTAGCTGGACCAGCAATAACACGGTCTGTAGCTTCTTCGATATCACGCATGTCAATTTTGTTTTTACCTTCACGTGCAGCAATTAAAGATGCTTCATTTAATAAATTCTCTAAATCTGCCCCTGAGAAGCCAGGTGTTCTTTGTGAAATAGCTTTTAAGTCGACAGTTTCATCAAGTGGTTTGTTTTTAGAGTGTACATGAAGAATAGCCTCACGACCTTTAACATCTGGACGGCCAACTTGAATTTGTCTATCGAAACGACCAGGGCGTAGTAACGCTGGGTCTAAGATATCAGGACGGTTAGTTGCAGCAATCATGATAATACCTTCGTTTTCACCGAAACCATCCATTTCAACTAGTAATTGGTTAAGCGTTTGTTCACGTTCATCGTGACCGCCACCAACACCTGCACCACGTTGACGTCCTACTGCATCAATTTCATCGATAAAGATAATACATGGTGCATTCTTTTTCGCATTTTCGAATAAGTCACGCACACGGCTTGCACCGACACCAACGAACATTTCAACAAAGTCTGAACCACTGATTGAGAAGAATGGTGCACCCGCTTCACCAGCTACGGCACGTGCTAGTAATGTTTTACCTGTACCAGGAGGGCCTACAAGTAATACACCTTTAGGTATTCTTGAACCCATTTGTTTGAATTTCTTATTATCTTTTAAGAAATCTACTATTTCAATTAATTCTTGTTTTTCTTCATCTGCACCAGCGACATCTGAGAATCGTACACGACGTTTTTGGTTATCGTACATTTTAGCTTTGGATTTACCAAAGTTCATCATACGACCGCCACCGCCGCCGCCTTGTGCTTGGCTAAGGAAGAAAATGAATAGGAAAGCAATAATTAATACAGGAATTAATGTTGTCAACATACTTACGAAGACACTTTGTTTCTCTTCTTCTTTAACTTTAAAATCTAGTCCTTTTTGGCTTTTTGCTTCATTTGTAATTTTTTGTAAGTCTTTTTCGTTATTGTATAAAATCGTTGAAGAGTAATCTTCATCATTTTTTGTTTTACCACTTACCAAGTACACATTTTGCTCAGGTTGGATTTCTAAGGTCTTTAAATCACCTTTATCCAATTTCTCTACAAACTGTGAATAGGAAAGTTGTTTCGGTGTATTGCCATTCCCATTTATGTAAGAAAATACGCCGAATATAATAACGCCAATAATTGCGATAACAAGCACATTGCGAAAAGCTTTTTGCATGCGTCATTTCCTCCTATTTCTATAATAAAGCTAACAAAAATTGTAACACAACACTTCTCTTAAAGGCTAGCATTTCAACTTTTGTAATACTTTTCAAAATCCTTGTGTTATCAAACTTTTTAAAACTTAAATTCTCTAAAAAACGATAAGTTTTTAAAATGTGTTTAAGCATATAAAATGAGTCTACACTAATTCATTTATTAAGTATAGTTATTATATCTTAAACACGATTTAATTATATTAACATCTAAATGAATTTCACTTATTTGTTATAAATTTCTGGTTTTAATGTGCCGATATAAGGTAAATTCCGATAATGTTCAGCGTAATCCAATCCATAACCTACAACAAATTCATCAGGAATTTTCTTACCAACATATTTAGCTTCAATATCAGCCTTACGACGATTTGGTTTATCCAGTAATGTAACAATTTCAAGTGAATTAACTTTACGTGATTGCAATAATTCAGTAATTGATTTCAATGTTGTACCTGTTTCTAAAATATCTTCAATGATTAGGACGTCTTTATTTTCAATAGATGAACCTAAATCTTTTAAGATTTGAACTTCACCAGTTGATTCAGTTCCGCCATGATAGCTTGAAACATCCATAAAATCAATTGCTAAATGTGTGTCGATGCGTTTAATTAGGTCTGCCATAAACATAACAGAACCTTTTAGAATACCCACGCATACAAGTGGTTTATCTTTATAATCTTTAGTTAATTGTTCTCCTAAATCTTTACAAATATTTTGTATATCTTCTTCAGTTAACAATATTTCTTTTAAATCGTCTTTCATTCGTTATTCATCTCCAATTTTTTTGATTTCTATATGTTGATTATATGCTTTAGCAATATATAAATTACCTACAGCAATAATTTGATGGTATTGATCTTCAATTAATGGCATTTGCATGCGCACATCATTTGGAATTTTGTGATCTATAAACAAACGACTCACTTTTTTATGACCTTTTTGTCCATTTAGTTCGACTTTATCTCCATTGTGGCGAGTTCGTATCAATAATGGTAATTGTTGTTTAGGAATCGTCGGATGTATAACAACGAGATAATGTCCGAAACGATATGTATCTGCATCATTCACGATTTGATTATCTAATAATGACGGCTCATTTTTCGCCAATATAATAAATTTATCATATGCTATTTGAATTATCCATTTTTCAGTGAGGGATATCTCAAATTGTGCGATTTGATTACTAATCTGATGAAACCATTCATGATATTGTTTCTCTGAAAATGCCTTATTCAACTGCAGTTGTTCGAAGAGCTGATCTAACAATATCATTTTAGCTATATCATCAAGTTGATTAAATGCATTTCGTGAAAATTGTATTTGAGTTCCATTTTTATTAATTAGACAATCATTCTCTATAAAGGATTGGGCTTTTTTTCGACTCTCCTGTAATTGAATATCATGCCAACGTTTCAATTTTAGTAAATGCGTACTATCAAGATCTGCATTTTGATTAATCGCTGGTAATAGTCGATTGCGAATGTCATTCCTAACATATTTATTGTCACTGTTTGAGCTATCTTCATAATAAGGAACTTGATATTTGTGCTGATAGTCGCGTATGTCTTCTTTTGAAACTTCAAGTAATGGCCGACATATTGTGTAATGATTACGAATTGATTGAACATCTATCCCTAGAGTACTTCGTGTAGAACGTCCAGTAAATAGTCTATAGAAGATTGTTTCTAGCTGGTCATCTAAATGATGTGCTGTAAGTAATACATCTGCATCTAACCTTTTCATCATTTCGTCAAACCACTCATAACGCAATTGTCGAGCATCAGCTTGTATACTCTTCCCTTGCGCTACTACATCCGTTAAATTCAAATGCTTTACATAGCAAGTTATCTCATATTGTTTACAAAATGCTTCTATAAACGCTTCTTCCTTATGTGATGCTTCTCGTAAGCCATGATTAACATGAAGACAGGTCAATTGTTTATAAGTACGAGATGATTGTGAAAGTAAATTGTGGAAGAGTGACATACTATCTACACCTGTCGAAACAGCAATCACAATATGTTCAGTATTGTTCCATAGTGACGTATTAACTTTCAACACAAAGACCTCCTTAATAACATGAATATACCTTATTGCAATATTGCAATGTAGTCATCAAAAAAAGAGTGGAACTAAAATTCATTGTTGAATTTTAAGTTCCACCCCGCAAAAATAACATATCTTACATAAAATAAAGGGCAATTCGATAGGACGACAATTGTTTATCTTACTGTGAATGTTACCTTTGCTATTACCAATTATTATATAAGTAATATATTATAAATTAGCGTCTTGAACCTTTACCGCCACGTCTTGATTCAGTTTGTCGTTTAATAGATGCTAATTTATCTTCACTATCTTTTAAGAAATTGCTTAATTTCTTTTCAAAATCTTCACCTTTTTGTTGTGGTGATCTATTGTGATTTGATTTATGTTGTGGTCTACGAGGGCGATCTTTTGCTTTTTTTATTGAAAGGCTAATTTTACCGTCATCTGCAATAGATAAGACTTTAACTTCAACTTCGTCTCCAACTGATAGGTGATCTTCAACATTCTCAACATAGTTATCAGCCACTTCACTGATATGAACTAAGCCACTTTTCCCTTCAGGTAACTCTACGAATGCACCAAATTTTTTGATACCAGTAACTTTACCTTTTAGCTTGTTTCCTACTTCGATTGACATATTCTAAATAAATCCTCCCGATTTTGATTCGATTTTAACCTTATTATATTCCTGTTTTAATATTTTCACAATGCTATAAAACCAGATAATTCATTCTTATTTAAGAAAAACGATTATCCTTAATGTTATCAGTTGTCATTAGAGGATTTAGACTTAGAATCATCATCATTATTAGGCAATTTAAAAATAACTTCACCTTTATTGCTCAGGTAATAATCGTCTCTTGCTACTTTCTCTATGTAGTCTTTATTATTTAAATTACTAAGTTCTTCTTTTAATGCGATTTCCTCGTCTTGCTTTTTCTGAAACTGTTCCTCTTTATGTTTACGCTCAACTGCTGCTTTATCATTGCTTTGTTTTTGGACGACAAGCATGATGGATAGAATAATTATAATCGCTAATAATATCCCACCGAATACAGTTACTCTTCGTCTAACAACACGCATTTTCTTTTGTTGTCGTTGCCTTTTTCGATTTTTATCGGAGGTATACTGATTTCCTATTTCTTCTACCTTTTTACTCATTGCTTGTCACCTCCTTCAGTCTATTCTTCTTCAAATTGATTCTGATTAATACGTTCTTCTTTAATTAAATCGTACATACCTTTAGCATTTTCTTTAGAAGCATGTTCGCTTAAACCAGTTACTTTAACTGTAACAAGCTTTTGTCCGAAACGAATAACTAATTCATCTTCTACCTTAACATCTGTTCCAGCTTTAGCTACATTCCCATTAATGGTAATACGTCCTTGATCACTTATCTCTTTCGCTAAAGTACGACGTTTAACAAGTCGCGATACTTTTAAATATTTATCTAATCTCATGAATCTTTCTCCCCTTGTTGCAAAAAGTTTCTAAGGGTTTCTTCATCAAAATCCTTATTTTTGGTTTTATCATACAATGCCATGAAGTGGTCTGCAAATACTTTCTCAAATTTAACTCGTGGTGCTTTACCTTCTTTACTTTTAGCTGTCTGCCAAATGTCATTTAGTTCTTCTATCGATGCTGCTTTTTCATCACCAAAAATATGTGGATGACGACGAATCATCTTAGCACTTAAGCTTTCAATGATTTCTTGAATGTCCATATAGCCTTCTTTTTTGCCAATACTTGCATGTAAGAGAACTTGAAGTAAGATATCTCCTAATTCTTCTATCATGTGCCAATCATCTTCATTATCAATTGCTTCGAATAATTCAAAGCTTTCTTCCAATAGATAGCGTTTGAGGGAGGCATGAGTTTGAACACGATCCCATGGACAACCAGTTTCATCATCGACTAAGCGATCTATAATCTCTACTGCATAATCAAAGTTTCGATATAATACTTCATCATTTGTCACTTTAGGAACGTAGACACTTGTTAAATTATTAAATGCGTCTTCGTGATGATCAAGTTCAAATAGAGGTACCTCTAGTACAGAGGCGCCAGTGCTATGTGCGCCAGTCACTATTTTGACTGGAAAATCATCTGGATAATGTTCCATCAAAGTAATTTTAATATCTGCTGCAACCATAGCACTATATACCTGAGTAATAAGTGTATGTGTACGCACATTTAATAACTGTTCGGTCAATGCCGTACCATCTAACAAAGTGAAACCATCGTTAGGATCTTGGTTAATCGCTGCGAAGATATCATCAATAAAACTTTTACCACCTAGCATTTTAACATTCACGTCTTGATGATGGTCATTGTAGTCTAACAACTTGGCCGTCGTTGTTTCAGCTACACGTGGATGTCCAGGTACGGCATAGACAACATCTTGTGATTGCGCTTTTTCTATTAATACATCAACAATTTGTTGATACACAGAATCGAAATCTTCATTCTTTTCATAAATAGTATCAAAACTTTCGAATTTAAGTTCATCTTGTAATTGATTAATTACAGGATGGTCTAGTGTCCTAGTATAAACAAGCGGTTGTTGTATTAAAAAACGATATATACCGAGTGGCAACTCATCTAAACCGTAGTTTCCTAAACCAACAATTGTAATTGTATGTGTCATTAATGTCGTCCTTTCTTTATATGATAAAGCTTTTCGCCAAATGGCAAATGTTTTAATTCTTTATAACCTAAGATGTTCATATATATAACTAATATTAATAATACGGCAATGCCTATGATTGCCACAACAACTAACTCTATAAGTCCACCTATACGTCCCACTTGAGGTAATATCTGCATAATAATTTGAATGATTATCGTCATGATGACAAGCGCAGTAAACATTTTCAAAATGAATGGTTTCATTTGACTAAAGTGATACTGCTTAAGCACTTCTTTATGCAATATAATTACAAAACAAATAAGGGACAAAACAGTGCTAATACTAGCGCCAGCAATACCATAATGATGAATCAATAGGACGTTGAGTATCGCTTTCACTACTAAGCCAATAGTTACACCAATCAATATCGGACGAATGCAATTGAGTACTTGTAATAATGCAATATCCATCATTATAAGCGATACACAGATAACCGTTAACATATAGAATCCAAGTGTAAAACCTAAACTATTGGTCTTAAAGAAGACTGCATTCATCATAGGTAATAAATTAATTAATCCTATACCAGCTGCTGAACTAATTAATATAGTGATTTTAAGCGATGCATTAGCGTAACGATTCATTTTAATTTGATTTCGTTGTTCGATTGCTTCAGTTAAAAGTGGGATTAACACAAAACTAAAAGTTGTCGTAACAATTAAACCCATTTGTATAAATGAAGCACCACGATCATAAATTCCTTTTTGCATGATTGCTTCTTTAAAATGTAGGCCGTGTGATTGTAGTGTATGAACGATTGTAAAGCTATCTATAAATTGCCATAATATGACCAATAATTGGCTCAATGCAAATACAAGTGTAGCCATAAGTAAGTCTTTCCAAGGTATATTTGCTGATAAATTCTGCATCTTAAAAGAGAAAGGTTTCATAACTATTAAAAAGAGACTTGAACCTAAAAAACCAAGTGCAGAAGCTAAAATAGCAATCGTTCCTGCTTGATATATCGACCAATCTTTAATCATAAATAAACCAATGGCTACAATGATGAGACCAACACGAATGATTTGTTCAATAACCTGGGAAATAGCGGGTATATTCATACGTCTTTGACTTTGATAATAACCACGACACACACCTAATATACCAATAAATAAATAACTCAAACTTGCCATTCGTATCATAGGTGCAAGTCTTGAATCTCCCATCAATATAGCCACTGGGTGCGCTAATAATAAGAGCATTAAAAATATTACTATGCCTAACGTTTGAAATCGTATTAGCACTTTTGAAAACGAAGACGGTTGTCCATTAATACCCAGCGTTTGCGTTACCGCACTTGGAATAGCATTCATAGATAAAATCATACCTAGCGCCACAATTGGATATATTTGTTGATAAGCATACAACCCAGTATCTCCGAGAACATTTTGGTAAGGCACTCTGTAAATTGCACTTAAAATTTTAACTATGATGAGTGCAAGGGTTAGAATCACAACGCCATTGAACGCTGTGTAGTTAGAGGGTTCAATGTGTTTGAACTCGTTTGAACTCTTAGATGATAACGATTGTGTAGATTTAGATTCTGATATGCTTTTAGTTTTCATCTTCAATAACCATACTTCCTTCAAGACATCTCACAAGGAATTTCAAGTTATCTAACCATTGCTTAGACTTGGTAAGTGTTACATGCATGCGATTTTCTTTAACACCTAGTTTCATTGCACGTCCTAAAGGTTGTGTTTGTTTAAACAGTTCTTCACCGTTCATTTGTTCTGTTGCTTTCGTTGATAATGACACTTCAATTTGCTTACCTTTATCTTTAATTAAAGTTACCCCTGCATGTAGCGCATGTATTTTAATTTCAACCATTTCAAGTAAACGTTCAACTTCAACTGGATAATCATTGAATCGATCTATCAATTCGTCTTTAATATCAAATAATTGTTCTTCTGTTTCAACTTTACGTAGTTTTTTATAAATTTCAATTTTTGCTTGCTCATTTTGAATGTATTCTGCAGGTAAATAGGCATCTAAGTTGAGTTCCATTTCTACTTCTGGTGCATCTGGTTCTTCTTCTTTAATTCCACGTTTTTCATTAACCGCTTCTTCTAACATTTGTGAATACAAGTCAAAGCCAACCGAATCAATAAAGCCGTGTTGTTGTTTACCTAGTAAGTTTCCGGCACCACGAATATTTAAATCACGCATAGCAATTTTGAATCCTGAACCCAATTCAGTAAATTCTTTAATAGCTTGTAATCTTTCTTCTGCAGTTTCAGTTAGCACTTTATTCGCAGAATGTAAGAAGTATGCATAGCCAATTCGACTTGAGCGTCCTACACGACCGCGCAATTGATACAATTGGCTTAATCCAAAGCGATCTGCTTCTTCAATGATTAGAGTATTCGCGTTAGGTACATCTACACCTGTCTCAATAATCGTTGTAGTCACTAAAATATCAAATTCGCCATTAATAAAGCTTAGCATTGTTTCTTCAAGATCACGTTCTGTCATCTGACCATGTGCAACGGCAATATTAGCATCCGGCATTAACATCTGTAATTGTTCACGCTTTTCATAAATGGATTGAACTCTGTTGTATAAATAGAATACCTGTCCATCACGTGATAATTCTCGTTCTAAAGCTTCTTTAATAAAATTACTATTTTGTTCTAACACATAAGTTTGTACAGGGAAGCGATTTTCTGGAGGTGTCTCAATGACTGATAAATCCCGTACTCCTAGCATACTCATGTGTAAAGTTCTAGGAATAGGCGTTGCAGTTAACGTCAGTACGTCTACATTCGTCTTCATTGTCTTAATACGTTCTTTATGACGTACACCAAAACGTTGTTCTTCATCGACTATTAATAATCCTAAATCTTTATAATGAATATCTTTGCCTAATAATTTATGTGTTCCAACAACAATATCAACGTATCCTGATTTAAGACCTTCTTTAGTTTCTTTGACTTCTTTAGTTGAACGGAATCGACTAATCAATTCAATTTGTACTGGAAAATCCTGCATTCGTTCAATTAACGTTTCATAATGTTGTTGCGCTAAAATCGTTGTAGGTACAAGAAATGCAACTTGTTTCCCTTCCATTACTGCTTTAAAAGCTGCTCTAACAGCAACTTCTGTTTTACCATAACCTACGTCACCACATAATAGACGATCCATTGGTCGCTCGCGTTCCATATCACCTTTAATTTCGTCTATCGATTTCGCTTGGTCAGGCGTTAATTCATATGGGAAGTCCATTTCAAATGCACTTTGCTCAGCGGTATCTTCACCATATTGATAACCTACCGACATTTCACGTTCTTTATATAATGCGATTAATTCATCAGCAATATCTTCGACACTTTGTTGAACTTTAGCTTTTGTTTTCTTCCATTCTGAGCCACCAAGTTTATTTAATTTAGGCGACTTATCTTCTGAAGCAACATATTTTTGAACTTGATCCATTTGATCGACTGGTACAAAGAGTTGGTCTGTGCCTTTATATTGCAATTTAATATAATCTCGGTGAACATCTCCAACTTCTAAAGTTTCAACACCAAGATAACGCCCTACCCCATGATGTACATGTACGACGTAGTCACCAACATTAAGGTCTTGATATGACTTGATTTTTTCAGCATTAGATAAAGTTTTAGTACGTTTACGCTGTTTCTTTTGTTTTGTTTTGAACAATTCTCTCTCAGTTATAACAACAAGTTGCATATAAGGTAATTCGAAACCTTCTGAAAGACTGCCCTCTGTAACGACGACTTGGCCAGATTTAATGTCATTGTGAACATTAGTAACAGTTGGTATATGCATCTCATTCAACATCGATTGAATTCGTTCAACTTTCGTTTCAGTTTCAACTAACACCACGATATGATAGTCGTTGTGTACATAGCGTTGGAATTCAGAACGCATAATATCGTATTGCCCATAAAACTGTTGTACTGGTTTACAAGAAAACTTAATAATATGTTGTAACTGAACAGGCATAGTGGACGTAAACAAAGTGAAGTACGTCACTGGATAATCCTTCAATAACGACTCAAAACCATCATATTGCATAAATGATTGACCGATAAATCCGTTTCCACTTTCTATTAAGTTCTGAATGAAATCGTCCACTTCAGTTGTTAGCGTCTTTTCAGTTTCTTTAATGCGATTATATTCGTCAGCTACAATGATGGCGTCTTTTGCAAAATAGTCAATAAGCGTTGAAGGTTGCTCGTACATAAATGCCACCAAACGACGTAATAATTGATGATCAAAAAACGTTGTTTCAAATAACTTGAAACTTTCATATGTCTCTTTCAAATCATTACGAACAGACTTGTCAATTTTTGGTCGTGTTGCTTCATATGCGGTCTTCAATTCTGATTGTAAATGTTGAATGACATCATCTGTAATAACGTAATCACTTGCTGTTGTGATTGAAACTTCTTCAATATTGTCATTTGAACGTTGCGTCTCAACATCGAAGTCACGAATTGAATCAACTTCTGTATCAAACAATTCTATTCGAACAGGTTGACCTATGAGTGGGTAAATATCGATAATGCCTCCACGCAATGAGAACTCGCCTATATGTGATACAACACTCTCGCGACGATATCCCATATTCACTAATTTATTTAAGAATTCATCGACATCTATATCCTCGCCTACTCTAAGCGTAATTTGATGATCTTTCCATAGTTCAAATGGCGTGAGCCACTTTTTCAATCCGTTCAAAGGAACGATAAATAACCCTTTCTTATTATGAGCTAATGCAGTCAGTGTTCTTACACGTTCACTCATAAGTTGAGGGCTTTGCGTTGAAAATTCTTCAGTCATAATATCTTGTACAGGATATTTATAAACTTCAGAATGATCGATATATTGTAAAATATCAGTTTCTAATTTATCTGCTTGATATAAGTTGTTAGTGATTAACAACATTTGTTTTTGATCTTTTAGATACTTTTCAGCGATAATCGTAGCTTTCGCAGAGGGAGAGAGACCAGTAACAAGAATGTTTTGATGACCGAATACATCATCGAGTTCCTGGAAACGTTTATCATTTTGAATATAGTCTGAAATGATAGGTCTCAATTGACTTCTCCATTATATTGATTCATTACATGGTCGAAGCGTGAACTTTCAATAAAAGCTTCCACAGCGTGTGCTGAATGTTCAATCACTTTATCCATAGTAATCATCTCTTCTTTTGAAAATTTCTGTAATACATAATCAGGTACTGACATACCATTCGTCGGTCTCCCTACGCCAATACGAATTCGTTTAAATTGATCTGTACCTAAATGTTTAATGATAGACTTCATACCATTATGTCCTCCAGCGCTACCTTTTTGACGCAAGCGGATTTGACCTTGAGATAAATCTAAATCATCATACAAGACGATTAAATCTTCCACTTCAACATTATAGTAATCCATTAATGGCCCTACTGCTTCACCAGAAAGATTCATCATAGTCATTGGTTCAATAAATAGAACCTTGTCACCATTTAAACGTTCAATAGTATAAGCACCTTTAAATTTTTGTTTATCTAATGAGAAATTATGTTTCTTCAAAATGTAATCAATGACTTCAAAACCGATATTGTGTCTTGTTAACTCAAATCGCTTGCCTATATTCCCAAGACCCACAATACATTTCATACGATGTTACCTCCATTGTGATTCATTTATAACGACTAACTGAATAGAATTGTGCATATATCAATTATTCATTATTTTATAACATTCCCTATAATAACACAAAAAGGGAGTAGAACAGAATTCATTAAGAATTCATGTTCCACTCCCATAAAGATAACAATCAACGAATTATTCTTCGTCTTTATTTTCTTCTTCGCTATCTTCTTCTTTTTCTTCACCAACTACTTCAGGTTCTTCAGTTGCTGCTTCACCTTCCATAGCTTCAACTTCTTCTTCAGTAGGTTCATCAGTTGGAGGAACTACTGTTACAACAGATTCTTCTGGGTCGTTTTCAATTGTGAAATCGCCAGAAACTTTAATATCTGAAACTGAGTAGCTGTCATTAACTTCTAATTCAGTAATGTCAACTTCAATTGATTCAGGGATATTTTCTGGAGTTGCTGTAACTTGTAAGTCGAATAATGGTTGTTCAACTACGCCACCTTCTTTAGCACCAGCAGCTTCACCTACTAAGTGAACTGGTACATCAACAGTACGTTCTTCAGTCATGTTGATTGCTAAGAAGTCGATGTGTGTAATTTGGTTTTTAAGTGGGTCGAATTGATAATCTGACACCATAACTTTGATTGATTTAGAACCAACGCCTAAATCGATAACACCGTTACGTCCTACTTCACGGATAACTTTGATGAATTCAACTTCATCAACTTTAACTGAAGTATTTTTAGTACCATAACCATAAACTACTGCAGGTACTTTACCTGTATTACGTAATTTTTTAAGGTCAGAACGTGTTTGTTTACCTTGACGGATGATTGACTTTAATGAAGCCATTCGTATTTCCACCTTTCATTTTCAAGTCTAGATACTTATTATCGTGAGAATATAAAGTTCTGGACTTCCCTTCACTTACCCATCAACTTTATAAGTTGCTTGCAAGTGTTTATTAGTTCGTAAAACCACGAACGAATGTATTATACACGGTTGAAATGTATAAGTCAAACGCAATTGTAAACTTTAGTCAAATAATACACTTACTGATTCACGTTCATATACTCGAATAATTGCTTGAGCAAGTAATCCAGCTACTGATAATTCTTTAGTGTTTGATGGTTTACGTGTGTCATCTAATAAGATTGAATTTGTAACGATTAATTCTTTAATTGCTGAATTCTCGATACGCTCCTTAGCAGGACCTGATAAAACTGGGTGTGTACAACAAGCATACACATCTTTAGCACCTTTATCTTTTAAAGCTTGCGCAGCTAAAGTGATTGTTCCTGCTGTATCAATAATGTCATCAATAATAATCGCAGTGCGTCCTTCAATTTCACCAACAATATTCATTACTTCTGCTACGTTTGGTTTAGGACGTCGTTTATCAATAATTGCAATCGGAGTTTTTAAAATGTCAGCAAGTTTACGTGCGCGTGTAACGCCACCGTGGTCCGGTGATACTACGACACATTCTTCTGGGTCAATGTTAGGGTCATTCTCAAAATGTTGACCAATGATTGGTACACCCATTAAATGGTCAATTGGAATATCAAAGAATCCTTGAATTTGTGGTGCATGTAAATCTAATGCAATCATGCGATTAGCGCCAGCTGTTTCAATTAAGTTAGCTACTAACTTAGCTGTAATAGGTTCACGGCTACGTGCTTTTCTATCTTGACGTGCATAGCCATAATATGGAACCACAATATTGATATTAGCTGCTGATGCACGCTTACAAGCATCAATCATAATCAATAACTCCATCAAGTGTAAATTAACCGGATTTGAAGTTGGTTGGATAATGAAAACATCACATCCACGAATACTTTCTTCAATATTGATTTGAATTTCTCCATCGCTAAAGCGTTTAACAGAACATTTCCCTAATTCAATCCCTACTCGATCAGCTACCTCTTGTGCTAATGGCTCATTTCCTTTTAAAGAGAAAATCTTTAAAGATGAATTCTTGTATTCATTATTTAACATTTATAGTCCTCCAATTTTTAACTTAGACACTTTCATTATATAAAAAATTAATCGCTTTTACTATGTTCAACAAAAAATTGTGGAAAAGAGATACCAAATTTTATCAAAAAATTATTTTTTGAGATATCCTTCTTTTGTGATTTGACGGGCACGCGCAAGGGCTAAACTTTCATTAGGGACGTTGTCGGTAATTGTTGAACCTGCAGCGATTAACACACCGTCACCAACAGTTACAGGTGCCACTAAGTTAGTATTACATCCAATAAATGCATCTTTACCTACAACCGTTTTAAATTTATTAACACCATCATAATTAACTGTGATAGAACCACAACCAATGTTTGTACGTTCACCGATTTCAGCATCTCCAATATAACTTAAGTGAGATACTTTAGCCCCATCTTTGAGATCTGCTTTTTTCACTTCTACAAAGTTACCCACTTTAACATCTGAACCTAAGTTTGAACCAGGTCTTAGTTGCGCGAATGGTCCAACTTTTGTTTTATCACCAACGATTGAATCATTAATAACTGATTGTTTAATGTCAACTTGTGAGCCAATATGACTATTGTTGATTTCAGAGTATTGACCGATGACAGCTTCTTCTCCTATTACTGTTTCACCATTAATACGCACACCAGGTTCAATAATTGTATCCATACCTATTTTGACATCTGGTCCAATAAATGTAGTTGTAGGGTCGATAATAGTTACACCATTTCTCATATGCTCAATGTTAATACGTTGTTGCAACGCCTTTTCCGCATTACTTAACATGACACGATCATTTACACCCATAATCTCATTAAAATCGTCTGTGTGATAAACTTCAGCGACGCCATTTTCAGCTAAGATTAAGCTGATCACATCTGGCAAGTAGTATTCACCTTGAGCATTATCATTTTTAACTTCTTCTAATTTAGAGAAAAGAACTCGATTATCGAACGCAAAAATTCCAGAACTAATTTCAGTTAATGCTTTTTGTGCTTCTGACGCGTCTTTTTCTTCGACAATACGTTGTAGTCTACGTTGTTCATCGCGAACAATTCGCCCATAACCAAACGGAATCTGAGCAGTTGCTGATAATACTGTCGCTTGCGCATGAGTACTTTCATGATGCTCAATTAACTTTTGTAACGTATGAGCTGTAATGAGTGGTGTATCTCCACAAACAACTAAAGTTGTACCTTCCACTTCTTTCAAATGTTCGTTAGCCATCTTTACAGCATGTGCTGTTCCCAATTGTTCTTCTTGATAGCTATATAACGATTGGTTCCCCAATGTTTCTTTAACGTCTTCAGCGCCATGACCTACAATTGTCACGATTTGGTTAACACCAGCATTCTTAACATTTGTTAACACATGTTCTACCATTGATTTTCCAGCAACTTTATGTAGCACTTTATATTTATTTGATTTCATTCTAGTACCTTTTCCAGCTGCTAATATTACCGCATTTCTTTGCATGAGTGATAACCCTCCAATAAATTTACACTTCTAATTTATTATAATTTAACTCAAGTTCGAGTTTCAAGATTTAGAAGGTTTTATAATTTAGTCTATTTAAATTTTCAAAATATGTATTCATTAGTAGAATGCTTTATACCACACTTGATATTTAAAAAGCAGGTTCAACAAATTTAAATGCTGAACCTGCCATAATGTATGATTTATTTAAGCTTCGTCTGAATCTTCTGATGAAGCATTTTTATCTGGAATAACTTCATCTGTTTCGTCATATACTTTCATAACGGCATCTTGAATTTCTTGTCTCATATCAGAGTTGATTGGATGCGCGATATCACGGAATTCACCATCTGGTGTACGTTTACTTGGCATAGCAACGAAAAGACCTGAGTTCCCTTCAATTACACGTAAATCGTGAATAACAAAAGCTTCGTCTAATGTAATTGAAACAAGTGCTTTCATTCTGCCATCTGTTTGTATTTTTCTAAGTCTAACATCTGTCACTTTCATGTAGTGAGCCCCCCTAGTATATATATCTTTGTTTGTTAGAAGCTTGACAATTCTTTAATCAAGGAAATTATATTCCTTTTACTTTACCTACAACTTCAATTTCAACTTTAACGTCTTTCGGTAATCGTGCAACTTCAACACAACTACGCGCTGGTTGATGTTCACTGAAATAACTACCATAGACTTCATTTATTTGTTGAAATTCATTCATGTCGGAGATAAAAATGGTTGCTTTCACAACTGAGTTTAAATCCGAACCAGCTTCTTCAAGTACGACAGACAAATTATCTAGCACTTGTTTTGTTTGCTCTTTCACATCATCACTGACAATATTCCCTTCAGTATCTAATGGGATTTGTCCAGATGTGAATACTAAATTATTCACAACCATAGCGTGTGAGTATGGTCCTAAAGCTTCTGGTGCTTTGTTAGTGTTAATTGTTTTCATGATGTAATAAACTCCTTTTAAGAAAATTTAGACAAACTATTGCCAGGTTCTACTTTAAATTCCTGATTGTATTCATCAACATCAGATAATTTAACTAAAGAAGTATAATCCTCAATCAATCTTTGTTTAACTTCTTTTGATTCTACAAGTACAGATACCCCTTTAACTTGTGCCTTAAACTCATTCATAAGATTCATGACACCGTTGATTGAACCTCCTGCTCTCATAAAATCATCCACGACAAGTACATTAGAATTTTCAGCTAATGTACGTTTAGAAAGCACCATCGTTTCGATCTTACGAGAAGAGCCAGACACGTAGTTAATCGATACAGTAGATCCCTCAGTAACTTTATTGTCTTTTCTAATTACTACTACAGGTAAATTTAATACGTTAGCTACCGCATTGGCAAGTGATATCCCTTTTGTAGCGATTGTCACAACCGCATCAAGATCTTCTTCCATATAAATGCTAGCAATTAATTTACCAACTTTATTAAGTAAAGAAGGGTTACCAACTAAATCTGATAAGAAAAGATATCCACCGGGTAATAATCGTTCTTTTTCTTGGAGTAGTTCAATAACTTCTTCAACAATTTCCGAAGCCTCTTCTTTACTCATCATTGGTTTGTAAGTTACACCACCACTCGCACCTGCAGTCGTAATAACTGTACCTAGCTTTTCTTTTTGGAAAGTATTCTTAATAATTTGAACATCTTCACTAATTGAAGACTTCGCTTGTTTAAATTTTTTCACAAAAAAAGTTAAAGGTATTAACTGATTTGGATGATTCATTAAATACTGTGTCATAAAGACGATACGTTCACTTCTTTTATACCTCATTTGTTGTTCAACCCTTCTATCCTAATAATCTTACTAAATACACTTCATTACAGCAGCCATTAACAGCATTATATATCTTTTTCGCTTGGCTTTCTTTTTGAGCAAGCCCATATACGGTTGGACCACTACCACTCATTAATGCGCCATCTGCACCACATTGCAACATATTATTTTTTATTTTTTCAATTTCAGGATGCATTGACATTGATACTGGTTCTAGACGATTCGATAAGCTTTCACATAACTGTTTATAATCACCTTCAACAATCGCCTTCTCGCACATTTCTGTATCTACATGATGTGCATCATCCAAATCTAACGCCTTGAATACATCCGCGGATGATATACCTAAATTAGGTTTCGCTAAAACTACCCAAGCTGAAGGTGGCTTCTTTAAAAAGCGTATCTTTTCACCTCTACCTTTGCATACAGCAGTTCTGTTATAGATGCAAAACGGAATGTCTGTTCCAATTTGTATTCCCAAATCACTTAGTTCATGCAAAGATTTATCCAAATTAAACAGCCGATTAATACCACGCATCGTAGCAGCTGCATCAGCTGATCCTCCTGCTAAACCGGCAGATACAGGAATATCTTTATCTATAGTAATGGTGACACCTTCATTTAAATCATAGGTTTCCATCATCAATTGTGCTGCACGATAAGCCAAATTTTTATGATCATTTGGAACATAGTTATGTTCAATATCAACAACGATTTTTTTATCTTTTCTTTTTTGGAAAGATAATCGATCGTTCAGATCAACTGTCGTCATAATCATTGCAATTTCATGATATCCATCATCTCTTTTGAAAAGTGTATCGAGCGTCAAATTTATCTTGGCTGGTGCCGTTTCATATATCATTTTTCCGCCCTCTCTTCATCTATAGTAATAAGATGATTTTAACACAAAGACTTAAAATATTTGATAGATACATGACAAATTTATGTAAAATCTTAATAAAACAATCAATTTAATCTACTAATATACGTTTTCTAATGAAATTATATTATTTTTAAGTAAAATGATTGGAAGTGATATAGAAACATTCACTGTCTCACGTTCGACGCATATCTTAATCTTCTACAAAAAAAGAGTGTTGAACTTAATAAGCCCAACACCCAATACATTTTAATTATAGAGTTGTAGTACACTAAACCACTCTATATTTATGTCTAAATTAGTGTGCAACTACTTCTTGATGATTATCTTCTTCAAATGAAACTTGTACGTTCTCTGTAAGAACATCCGTATATGTATACGAAACTCTTTCAAAATTATGCTTATCTTGGTCTAATTCAACAACGAATACTGAAGGATACGTTTCTTTTAACACACCGCAACGTTCGATTGTTTTTTTACGACCACCGTTGGCTTTTAGTACAATACGATTTCCTAAATGACAATCAATAGAATTTTTGATGTCCAAAATTGATTTTGGCATATTGCTCCACCTCGCTACAAGTTACATAATACCATATCTCGCAAGGTTATGTCAAATAAAATTTAAATTTTATCAATGTAGTAGCGCTTTGTCAACAATTTAATTTTCTAATTCTGGGAAATTTTTCTTTTCTTCATACAATCGTGCAAAATCTTGTATTGATAGCGTTTCCCCGCGTCTTTTAGGATCAATACCTGTTTGTTCAAGCCATTTTAATATACTTTCTTTATGTTTTTTTCCATCTTTAAAGAAATTCTGATAATTGTTGTTGATTGTTTTACGTCTTTGCGCAAAAGCTGCTTTAGCTAATTTAAAGAAAGTTTCTTCGTCATCCACGCTAACGAGTGGCGTCTCTCTTTGCATTAATTTAACAACAATAGAATCTACATTAGGTGGTGGCATAAAAACTGATTTAGGAACCGTTAGCACTTTACTTGTTTCTGTATAGTACTGTGTAACGATAGATAATGAACCATAAGCCTTTGTTCCTACTTGTGCATTTAAGCGTTCACCAACCTCTTTTTGCATCATAACAACATAACCATCAATCGGAATATCTTGTTGCATTAAATTCAGTAAAATTGGTGTTGTAATATAATATGGTAAATTAGCTACGACCATGATTTTGTCACAATCATTCAAATACGTTTTAACCGCCTTACCAATGTCTGCTTTCAATATATCTTCGTTAATTATCGTAACATTGTCATATGGCGCTAGTGTTTCTTTTAGTACAGGTATAAGTCGTTGATCAATTTCAAATGACATCACCTTTTTAGCTCTTTTAGCTAATTGCTCTGTTAAAGACCCCATACCGGGTCCAACTTCAATAATACCTGTGTTGTCGTCAATTTCACTCGCATCTATAATTTTATGAATGATATTCACATCTACTAAGAAATTTTGTCCTAAACTTTTTTTAAAGTTAAATCCAAACTGATCTAACAGTGCCTTAGTTCTTGAAGGTGTCGCAATATCTTTTCTCTCCACCTTTTATTCACTCTCCTTTTCCATAGATAACGCTTCGCGCACATCCGATTCAGTATAACCAAATGCATTGAGTTTCTTAAGCAGTTGCTTGCCATTTGAATGTCCGATGTGTAATTTACGACCTAGTATTTCTCTTTTACGACGTGCGTCTTTACCAATTATTAATCCTAAGTCTATGAGAACACTTTTGTCGATTGATTCTTCCGCTTCTTCAAAAGGAGAACTGACGTGCATTAATGCGTCTCTAATATCTTTTGGATGCGCATGTTCAACGCCGATTTTACCACGCTTATTTTTAGCCTTTTCTCTATCTAAGTATGCATGTTTAACACCTGAAACGTGTTCTGTAATCGTGTGACGTATTTTATCACCGGGAAAGTCAGGATCAGTTAATACGATAACACCTCTTGTTTCTTGTGCATTTTGGATGACTGCTAAAGTCTCTTTATTGATTGCACTTCCATTTGTTTCAATCGTATCACATTCAACAGCCGACTTTACTCGTTCAGTGTCATCTCTACCTTCTACTACGATAAATTCATTGATTTTCATAATAAAAATCCTAACCTTTCAAATTCATTTCACATATATTATAACTACTTATCACATAAAAAATGAGAAAGATGTCGTGTGTCATGTTTATAAAATCATACCATGACAGACACGGTTTAACATCTTTCTCAGACATATATTATTATTTTAATTTAAATAAACGTTCAGCATTTTCCGTAGTTTGACGACATACATCTTCATATGACATACCACGTAATTCTGCAATTTGTTCAGCAACTAAAGTCACACGTTCTGGTTCATTACGTTTACCTCTATATGGATGAGGTGAAAGATAAGGCGCATCTGTTTCAACTAACAATCTATCCATAGGCACATGTTTTGCGACTTCTTTAGGTTGCTTAGCATTCTTAAATGTAACTGGACCCCCTAAAGAAATATGGAAGTTCAGTTTATTAATAACTACATCTGCAATTTCAGGAGAACCACTGAAGCTATGCATAATTCCGCCTACTTCTTCAGCATGTTCTTCCATTAAGATATCTACACAATCTTGCGTAGCTTCGCGATTATGAATAATGATAGGCAAGTTCACTCTTTTAGCGAGAGCAATTTGCTTTCTAAATACGTCTTTTTGAACATCAGCTGGAGATTTATCCCAATGATAATCTAAGCCCATCTCTCCAATACCAATAACTTTAGGATGTTGTGATAATTCTTCAATCCATTGTAAACGTTCATCTGTAAAATCAATCGCACCAACAGGATGCCAACCGATAATTCCATATATAAAATCATATTGTTCAATCAGTTCCATAGCACGTTCAATTGTCGGTGTATCAAAACCAACGACAAACATGCGATCAACGCCTGCTTCTCTCGCACGAGAAATGACTTCAGTTAAATCTTCCGCATATTGTTCATCATTTAAATGGACATGTGTATCGATTAACATTTTATCTCTCCTAATTTTACAATTTATTACTATTTAATAACTGCACCATTTGGAATTGCACTTGGTAAACTAACTAATGTTAAGACACCATCTTTTTCAGCTGATAAAATCATGCCTTCTGACTTTTGACCCATTAATTTAGCAGGTTTTAAGTTAGTGACCACTGCAACTTTTTTACCGATAATATCTTCTGGACGATAAAACTTAGCGATTCCAGAAACAATTTGACGTTGCTCTAAACCTAAGTCAATTTGAATTTTTAACAATTTATCAGACTTTGGAACGTTTTCAGCATCAGTAATTGTTGCTGCTTTAATTTCAACTTTATCAAAATCTTTAATATCAATTTGCGCTTTACTTGGCTCTTCCACTTCATCTTTAGATTCTTCAGACTTTGGAGGTTGCATTGATTCTTTAATATATGCAATTTCCGCTTCAGTGTCTAAACGTGGGAAGATTGGTGTTGGCTTCTCAGTTACCATAATCGGTTGTTTTAATGCACCATATTGTTCAAGACTTTCTAATTCAAATAATTCAGGTTCATTAATATTCAGTTGTTTGAAAATTTCTTTAGGCGCATGTGTTAAGAATGGACGTAGTAACACTGCAGCAAATCGAATATTTTCAACTAAATGTGCCATGACATTACCAAGCATATCTTTTTGACTATCATCCTTAGCTAATACCCATGGTGTAGTCTCATCGATATATTTATTCGTACGACTAATAAACTTCCATACAGTAGATAAAGCTACAGAGAATTGGAAACTTTCCATACTTTCATTGAAATGTTTCACAGTTTCATGTGCTAATGCTTCCATATCTTCGTCCAGTTCATGTTTAGGACCTTCATATGCAGGCAGTTCACCTTGGAAATACTTATTAATCATAGAGATTGTACGATTTACTAAGTTGCCTAAGTCATTTGCTAAATCATAGTTAGTACGCTCTACAAAAGCTTCAGGAGTGAATACTCCATCAGAGCCAAATGGTAGTTCGCGCATTAAATAATAGCGTGTTGCATCAAGACCATAGCGGTCAATTAATACGTTAGGATCTACCACATTACCTTTAGATTTACTCATTTTACCGTCTTTCATCAGAATCCAACCATGTGCAAACACTTTTTTTGGAAGCGGTAAGTCTAACGCCATTAATAAAATTGGCCAAATAATTGAGTGGAAACGTACAATTTCCTTAGCCATTAAATGCACATCTGCTGGCCAATATTTCTGGAATAATTCATCATCATCTGATAAATATCCTAATGCAGAAATATAGTTTACTAATGCATCTATCCATACGTATACAACGTGTTTAGGATTGGATGGCACTCTGACTCCCCAGTCAAATGATGTACGTGAAACAGCTAAATCTTCTAAACCAGGTTTAATAAAGTTGTTAATCATTTCATTTTTTCTTGAAGGCGGTTGAATGAAATCTGGATTAGCATCATAAAATTCTAATAATCTATCTGTGTATTTATTAATATTAAAGAAATAACTTTCCTCTTTAACTAACTCAACCTCATGACCTGAATCCGGGCTTTTTCCGCCAACGATTTTGCCATTTTCATATATTGGATCTACTAATTGCGATTCAGTGTAATATGTTTCATCTGGTACTGAATACCATCCTTCATACTCACCAAGATAAATATCACCTTGTTTTAAAAGACGTTCAAAAACTTTCTCAACTACTTGTTTATGACGATCTTCTGTAGTACGAATAAAGTCATCATTAGAGATTTCTAACTTACTCCAAAGACTTTTAATACCACTGATCATTTCATCTAAATATTCTAATTCAGTTTTACCTGCTTTTTGAGCTTTTTCTTGAATTTTTTGGCCATGTTCATCTGTACCAGTTAAGTAACGAACATCATAGCCTTGCATACGTTTATAACGTGAAATCACATCACCAGCTACTGTTGAATATGCATGGCCGATATGCAAATTACCACTCGGATAATAAATTGGGGTTGTAATATAAAATGTTTCTTTCGCCATCAATAGTCCTCCTCATCGTTTACAAAATAATAATATATACGTGTTATTCTGTTCATTATGGATTTTGATACTTAAACGCATCACGATATCCTTTTATATTAAGTTATTTTTTATTATAACTCATATCAATTTTCTAATGTCGTATCCTATTAACATTACCATAAATTTATTAATTTATGGGGGATTTCATAAGATTTTCATTGCCCATTTTCCCAGAAAAATATTTAATTAATCAACGTTTCATTGCCACATCATTGATTGACATCATGATATATGTCATAAACTTCTCCAGTCTTCATATGACGATCTTCTGCAACTAACTTAATCGCCTTTTTAGGTTTAATATTTTGTTCTGATATATAGTGTTCGACATGTTCTGAAATGGTAAGTGATTGAAACCATTGTTCAGTTTCAAGAGGCTTAGCGCCCTCAATCAAGATTACAAATTCACCTTTTTGCATAATTTCATCGTTTTGAAATGCATTTATTAAGTGCCCAACTTCTTGCATCACAATTTGTTCAAACTTTTTAGTTAATTCACGACCGACTGCAACACGTCTAGTATCATCAACTTTGGAAATAGCTTTTAACGTTTCAACAACACGGAATGGTGACTCATAAATAATTAATGTGCTATCTTGAAACATTCGTTCCTGTAATACTGCTACTTTATCTTTTTCTTTTCTAGGTAAAAAGCCTAAAAATGTATACGTATAGGATGGTAGGCCACTTGCCATTAGTGCAGTTAAACCTGCATTAGGACCAGGCACGGTTTCTACATGAATGTCATAACTGTGGGCTGCAACGACCAACTCATAACCCGGATCGCTTATTAAAGGTAAACCTGCATCTGACACTAAAGCGATATTGTAACCTTCATTTAACAAGTCAATTAAATACTCAGTTTGCTGTGACTTATTATGTTCATGATATGATTTGAGAGGGGTTTGAATATCATAATGATTGCAAAGCTTTTTGGTCACTCGTGTATCTTCACAAGCTATGAAATCAGCATCTTTTAAAGTTTCAATTGCACGAAATGTAATATCACCTAGATTTCCTATAGGCGTTCCCACTAAATATAATGTCGCCATATTTAACGCTCCTCAATCATTTTTAATTTTTGTTGTCTGCTAAATGTTTTAATTTCATACTCTCTTCGCATTGCTTCTGATTTTGAACTAAACATTTCTTGATAAACTAACACTACCGGACGTCTTGTTTTAGTATATTTAGCCCCTTTTCCTGCATTATGCGTCGCAATACGTGCCTCTACATTGGTAGTATAACCCGTATATAATGAGTTATCTTTGCATTTAACTATATAAACATAATGTTTAGCCATAATACACCTCTTTCATTTCATCAGTGTAGTCACCCTGATTGTTATAGATGTAAAATGGTGATGCAATGGTTAATCCCTGGTTACCGTTTTTGCGTCCCTCTACTACAATCGTAACAGCCGATTTATCAATTTTACTATAAATAAAAACCACACGTTTCGGTTCAATACTGGCTTTGCGCATCTCAGTTAAGACATCCATTAACCTTTCAGCTCGATGAACCATCATAAGCCGACCACCTTGCTTTAATAGATGACGTGCTGCCAACATACAATCCTCTAATGTACACATAATCTCATGTCTCGCAATCTTATGCGCCTCTTTTTGATGTTGATGACGTTGATTGCTTTTAAAATAAGGAGGATTACACGTGACTAACGTATATTGAGATGGTTTAAAGTTTTGGTACACATCTTTTAAATCCATGTGATGTATTAATAATCGATTCGTTAAATCGTTATATTCGAAGCTACGACGAGCCATATCAGCCAATTGTTCTTGTATCTCGATACTCTCAATTGTTTGCGATCCTTTAGCTGATAACAAGAGTGCAATAACACCATTTCCCGCGCAAAGGTCTAATATTTTGTCATTCTTCCTCACTTCGGTAAAATGCCCTAACAATAAAGCATCTGTTGAAAATGAAAAGACATCGTCATTTTGTATAATTTTCAAATTTTCTTTAAATAAGTCATCAATACGCTCATTAGCTTTTAACATAATCTTTTTTCTCCTAAAAAAGAGATGTCTTTACAACACATCGTTATATTTCAAAGTGTTGAAATCCATCCCTAATCATTAGCGTACGCTTTAATCAATTTCACTTTACATTTGCGACGTACTGTCAATCCACTGGCAATATCAACTGACCAATGGTCTAACTATTTAATACATTCATACATAGTAAACAATCCTCACCATATCGGTGTTTACCAAATAATTCTCCATTACAAATATGGAATCCTTCGCTATATAATACTGCTAAGTTATCCTTACTTGGCAATGGTTTCTTAACATGTTTAATTGAACTTTTATTATCTCTTTCCTTACTCATTGGCTTGTTGTCTTTTTCAATACGATTTGTAACTTTGATAGCTTCAACGTCTTGTTCACTCTTAGCCATCAATGATTTTAAATTATCATTTTCAACTTGTAAGGCAACATTTTCTTCAATAAGTTGGATAGATAATGCTTTCAGTTCACTCATTTCCTGATTTAATTGATTAACATTACTTTCAAGTTTTACAATTTTTTCAAATAAGTCATTGCGATTCAAAAGTAACGTGCCTCCTTAATTAAAAGCTTCTAATTCTTCCATTTTATATTCTAACGGCTGTTCTAAACCATCGATTTTAACTTGCATTGAAATATCTAGAATATTTAACCCAATGACTTGTCCTTTGCCTTCAGGTGTCACAATTTTATCCCCTAAATCAGGTAACTGTGCTCTTGCCTCTTCATAAAAATCATTTTCATATTTTAAACAACACATCAATCGACCACAAGCACCAGAAATTTTAGTAGGATTTAAAGACAGATTTTGATCTTTAGCCATTTTAATTGAAACCGGTTCAAAATCCCCTAAAAATGTGGCACAACATAGTGAACGACCACATGGACCAATACCACCTAGTAATTTGGCTTCATCTCGAACACCGATTTGTCTTAATTCGATACGTGTCTTTAAATTTTGTGCTAAATGTTTTACGAGTTTACGAAAATCAATACGATCATCTGCTGTAAAATTAAAAATCACTTTTGATTTATCTAATGTATATTCACAATTAACTAATCGCATATCCAGTTGCTGTTCTTTAACTAAGTCTTTACATAATTGTAATGCATTAGTGGCATCTTTATCATTTTGATAATACTTTTCGATATCTTGCTCTGTAGCAACGCGTATAATTTCTTTTAAAGGTAACGTAACATCACCATCTTCAACATCTTTAGGTGGAAACTTTACACTTCCAATTTCAATGCCTCGTTTAGATTCGACAACAACCCAATCATCTACATTTACGTCTAAATCATTAGGCGCATAATATTCCAATTTCCCTGCTTTCTGAAATTGTACACCTACGATATTTGGCATTCTAACTCACACCTTTGATTACTATTTGTTCAAATACAAGCGTCGGATTAACATTTTGCATTAATTTTTTGTGCGCTTCTGTAATTTGGTCGTACATTGTCATAACTTTGTTTAGCGATAACTGATTCGCATATTTTTCTATATTACCTTTTAAATCTGTGTATGTAAAATCTCGTTCAATTCCTATTTTGGCATGCATAATATCCTCAAAAAACGCGTTAACGGCTGCTAGCGTTAGTAATTGTAACTTACGATTTTTCGCATTTTTTAATAAATCTATTATTCCAATTAAAGCCATAGGTTTATTCGTTAATAATAAGTCACACCAATGTAAAATCACTTTCCTAAGTGTAACTAAATCATGTTCTTCATTTAAATCTATTGCAGTTTCTAGTTGCGTAGTATAGGTGCTTAGCATTTCAGCTACAGCTCTATTAATATCTTCATCAACTAATCTATCTATAAAGTCTTGTTTATCACTTGGTTTAAAATAAACATGCTGACAACGTGAATGAATTGTATCTAAGATTTGTTCTGGCTTCGTTGATAGCAAAATGGCTATCGTATTCTCAGGTGGTTCTTCTAAAAACTTTAATATACTATTTTCCCCTTGAACAGTAAGCTTTTCAAAATCTTCTATGATATAAACTTTATGCGTTCCTTCAATAGGAAGTTGATTCATACGATGTACCAACTGCTCAATTTGCTCTTTCTTAATTGAATTTTCTTCAGAAGATACATACATGAAGTCTGGTTGGTTGAAGGTTCCAACTTTCATTTCACATTGCTGATTCCCATTACATAGAATAAGTTTTGCAAATTCCATGGCTACATGCTTCATTGATTGTGCATCATCACCTTCAAAAAGGTAGGCATGCGATAGTTTATTTGAATGATACGCATTCGCTAATTTTTGTTGTTCATCCATGCTTGCTTACTCCTTATTCAACTTTATAATATAAAAGAGGTTAGGACCAAAGCATTTAGAATTTATGCAAACTTACCGATTAGCAAAATTATATTTCAAATTTTGTCGAATCGAGCTTCTCTACAACTTAAAATGTTGCAAATAAGTTTGCTAAATCTGCCTTCAAACACCGTCTATCAGTGTTCCAGAGCATAAGCCATAATGTCCCAACCTCGAATATTGTTTATTCATCTAAGGTGTCTTAATTTCATTATTCATTAGTTTTAAATGTTAAAATCTATGGAATGATTCGACTGGCATTACAAATACTGTAGCGCCTCCTACTTCCACTTCAACAGGATATGGTATGTAAGAATCTGCACTACCACCCATTGGTGTCATTGGTGAAACAAGTTGATCTCTATTACCGCAAGTATGATCAATGACTGATAAAATATCATCTACACGGTCATCATCTACACCACATAAGAAAGTAGTGTTACCTGCTCTTAAAAATCCACCAGTAGTTGCTAATTTTGTAGCTCTAAAGTTATTTTTTACGAGTTGGTCTGACAGTTCTTGACTATCCTGATCTTGAACGATCGCTATAATCATTTTCATCTTAAAACACCTCTTCTTGTTATTATATCATAATTATTTTAAAAAATTTAAGATTATCTCATAAGTTTCATTGACTACATCATCAATATTACGTGTCGCATCTACCACTGCAAAACGCTGAGGTGTTTCTTGAATGATTTGTCGATATCCTTCAATCACCTTCTCATGAAATGCAATATCTTCTTTATCAAGCCGATTTTGATCTCGTTGATTTTTAAGTATTCTATCTCTACCGACTTCTGCCGTAATATCTAAATAAATGGTTAAATCTGGATAAAGACCATTTATTGCAAAATCATTTAATTGCTTCACTTCTTCAATACCTATACCCCTTGCATAACCTTGATATGCAAGAGAACTATCAATATATCTATCACATAAAACAATTTTATTATCATTTAACGCGGGCACAACTTTTTCTACTAGGTGTTCTCTTCTAGAAGCAGCAAACAACATTGCTTCTGTACGTATGTCCATATTTGCCCCTTCCAATACTACCTTACGTATTTCTTCACCAGTTGGTACTCCTCCAGGTTCTCTGGTAGCAATCAACTGATAATCCTGAGCTAACTTTTCAGACACACGTTGCAATACAGTTGTCTTACCTGAACCTTCAGGACCCTCGAATGTTATAAACGCCGACATTTTATTCATCCTTAACTAATATTTTTTCTTGTTTTATACCTTCAACTCTATCGCCTTTTTGAAGATATTCTCGCATTAATTTTATCATATTTTTGGTTATTCTTTCCCCTTTTAAATAAACAGGGATACCCGGCGGATATGTTATGATGTGCATTGCTAATTTCTTACCCATCGATTGATCAATATCAACCCATGTTACGTTGCCACTATCTTGTGGGAAGTATGTACCTTCATCTAACGGTATATGTATTGATGTTGATTGTTTAGTTGACAATGGACATGGTAGGTTGATTTTTGTGATTTTGTTTAATAGTGTTTCAAATGGATACTTATCGTCCTCATGCCATAACGGCAATACAAATAAAACTTGCTTGTCGTCAGCTAATTCAACGTATATACCCATTTGTTCAAACCATGTTTGTATTTCAAATCCAGAATACCCTTGATACTGAATTAATAATTTTAAAGGATCACTTACACAAATAGTAGTTAATCCAGTCATATTTAGCGTATCAATAAGTTTCTTTCTTTTCTCAAAAAATAGCGTACTATCGTAATCAACATAAAATTGATGTGCTAGCTCAAGACTGGCCATCACTAAATATGAAGGACTAGAAGTCTGAAAGTATCCTAGATATCGCACTATTTCATCTTTCAATGGCGCATCTTTATGAATAAACAACATAGATCCCATCGTGAGTGCGGGCAATGTCTTGTGATAAGACTGCACAACATAATCCGCGCCACTTTCAAGTGCAGACTTTGGAAAGTTTTTTAAATTAAAATGTGCACCATGTGCCTCATCAACTAATACTGGTATAGCTTCACGATGTGCTCTATCTACAAATGCTCTGATATCAAAGCATTCACCATAATAGTTTGGATAGGTTACAATAGCTAACTTCTGATTATTAAATGTCATACTTTGTGTGTCTGGACCTAAATATTGACTACTATCATTACTCTTAGTCATTGCTATTATATCAGCAGGTTGCTGTACAATATCCAATCCATGAAAGACTGATTTGTGCACATTACGACTAATCAAATAATTTCCTTTTAATTTTGAAAATGACTGTATCACTGATAAAATTCCTGAGGTTGTTCCATTAATTAAGAAATATGCGTCATAGTCCGGGTGTTTATGAATATGTTGCATACTTTTTAATATGATATCTTCAGGGTGATGTAAATCATCAAGCCCTGTGATTTCAGTCATGTCCATTTTAAAGTCCAAATTTTTTACATTACCGATTGTTCCATTTTTGTGACCAGGTACATGTAATGAAATAGCATTTTCATTAATCAATTGAGATAATTTATGAAAAATTGGAAGTTCCATATTATACACACTTTCTTAATTGTTTAGCGCACTTGCGATAAATCATCACCATTGCGTTGCTCAATCCACTTTGTTTTCAATAGTCCCATGACATAACAATCTTTATACTTTCCTTGAGTATAAAAATGTTCTTTTAATTCACCTTCTATAATGAAACCTGCTTTTTTATATATGTGCACTGCTTTTTCATTATTCACATCCACATATAAATAAACTTTATTCAGGTTCAAGACTAAAAAGGCATAATCAATTGCCATTTTAAATGCTTTTTTAGCATAGCCTTTATTTCCAAATTGTGAATCTATAATAATTTGAATTTCACAATTTCTATGTACAAAGTTAATTTCCACTAGTTCTACAACACCGATAGACGTGTGATCGTCTTCAATAATGAATCTTCTCTCTGATTCATCTAAAATATGCTTTTGATATAACGTTTTTAACTCACTTAATGATTCATACGGTTCTTCAAACCAGTAAGACATAATCGTGTATTCGTTATTGAGATGATGTACAAATTGTAAATCTGTTTCTTCTAACGCTCTAATTTTCATTCTTAGCACTCCTTTAATTACAGTGTAGACAAGCGATTTAACTAAGTAAAGTAACTCAATACTTTAGTTTTAAACACTTACTCTTCGTAAAGCTACTACATTTTGATTTATTGATTTCATTAAACCTTCGGTTTTGTTTTTGTGCATAAAAAAAGAGACCTTTCGGTCTCGATATCGGCTCATCGCATTCATACGATTTGCCTGGCAACGTCCTACTCTAGCGGAACGTAAATCCAACTACCATCGGCGCTAAGGAGCTTAACTTCTGTGTTCGGCATGGGAACAGGTGTGACCTCCTTGCCATTGTCACCAGACAAGAGAATGATTATACATTCAAAACTAGATAGTAAGTAAATGATTTTGCTTCGCAAAACATTGAAATAAATTGATTAAGTCTTCGATCGATTAGTATTCGTCAGCTCCACGTGTCACCACGCTTCCACCTCGAACCTATTAACCTCATCATCTTTGAGGGATCTTATAACCGAAGTTGGGAAATCTCATCTTGAGGGGGGCTTCATGCTTAGATGCTTTCAGCACTTATCCCGTCCATACATAGCTACCCAGCTATGCCGTTGGCACGACAACTGGTACACCAGAGGTATGTCCATCCCGGTCCTCTCGTACTAAGGACAGCTCCTCTCAAATTTCCTACGCCCACGACGGATAGGGACCGAACTGTCTCACGACGTTCTGAACCCAGCTCGCGTACCGCTTTAATGGGCGAACAGCCCAACCCTTGGGACCGACTACAGCCCCAGGATGCGATGAGCCGACATCGAGGTGCCAAACCTCCCCGTCGATGTGAACTCTTGGGGGA
Organism: Staphylococcus haemolyticus; assembly: GCF_006094395.1. Taxonomy (NCBI): domain Bacteria; kingdom Bacillati; phylum Bacillota; class Bacilli; order Caryophanales; family Staphylococcaceae; genus Staphylococcus; species Staphylococcus haemolyticus. The sequence continues at coordinate 2,358,338 of NZ_CP035291.1, forward strand.
GATAAGCCTGTTATCCCCGGGGTAGCTTTTATCCGTTGAGCGATGGCCCTTCCATGCGGAACCACCGGATCACTAAGTCCGTCTTTCGACCCTGCTCGACTTGTAGGTCTCGCAGTCAAGCTCCCTTATGCCTTTACACTCTATGAATGATTTCCAACCATTCTGAGGGAACCTTTGAGCGCCTCCGTTACCTTTTAGGAGGCGACCGCCCCAGTCAAACTGCCCGCCTGACACTGTCTCCCACCACGATAAGTGGTGCGGGTTAGAAAGCCAACACAGCTAGGGTAGTATCCCACCAGCGCCTCCACGTAAGCTAGCGCTCACGTTTCAAAGGCTCCTACCTATCCTGTACAAGCTGTGCCGAATTTCAATATCAGGCTACAGTAAAGCTCCACGGGGTCTTTCCGTCCTGTCGCGGGTAACCTGCATCTTCACAGGTACTATGATTTCACCGAGTCTCTCGTTGAGACAGTGCCCAAATCGTTACGCCTTTCGTGCGGGTCGGAACTTACCCGACAAGGAATTTCGCTACCTTAGGACCGTTATAGTTACGGCCGCCGTTTACTGGGGCTTCGATTCGTAGCTTCGCAGAAGCTAACCACTCCTCTTAACCTTCCAGCACCGGGCAGGCGTCAGCCCCTATACATCACCTTACGGTTTAGCAGAGACCTGTGTTTTTGATAAACAGTCGCTTGGGCCTATTCACTGCGGCTCTTCTGGGCTTGCACCCTAAAGAGCACCCCTTCTCCCGAAGTTACGGGGTCATTTTGCCGAGTTCCTTAACGAGAGTTCGCTCGCTCACCTTAGAATTCTCATCTTGACTACCTGTGTCGGTTTGCGGTACGGGCACCTATTATCTATCTAGAGGCTTTTCTCGGCAGTGTGAAATCAACGACTCGAGGAAACAATTTCCTCTCCCCATCACAGCTCAATCTTAAGAGTGCCGGATTTGCCTAACACTCAATCTCACTGCTTAGACGTACAATCCAATCGTACGCTTCGCCTATCCTACTGCGTCCCCCCATCGATTAAAACGATGCTAGGTGGTACAGGAATATCAACCTGTTATCCATCGCCTACGCCTGTCGGCCTCAGCTTAGGACCCGACTAACCCAGAGCGGACGAGCCTTCCTCTGGAAACCTTAGTCAATCGGTGGACGGGATTCTCACCCGTCTTTCGCTACTCACACCGGCATTCTCACTTCTAAGCGCTCCACATGTCCTTGCGATCATGCTTCAACGCCCTTAGAACGCTCTCCTACCATTGTCCTACGGACAATCCACAGCTTCGGTAATATGTTTAGCCCCGGTACATTTTCGGCGCAGTGTCACTCGACTAGTGAGCTATTACGCACTCTTTAAATGATGGCTGCTTCTAAGCCAACATCCTAGTTGTCTGGGCAACGCCACATCCTTTTCCACTTAACATATATTTTGGGACCTTAGCTGGTGGTCTGGGCTGTTTCCCTTTCGAACACGGACCTTATCACCCATGTTCTGACTCCCAAGTTAAATTAATTGGCATTCGGAGTTTGTCTGAATTCGGTAACCCGAGAGGGGCCCCTCGTCCAAACAGTGCTCTACCTCCAATAATCATCACTTGAGGCTAGCCCTAAAGCTATTTCGGAGAGAACCAGCTATCTCCAAGTTCGATTGGAATTTCTCCGCTACCCACAGTTCATCCGCTCACTTTTCAACGTAAGTCGGTTCGGTCCTCCATTCAGTGTTACCTGAACTTCAACCTGACCATGGGTAGATCACCTGGTTTCGGGTCTACGACCAAATACTCAACGCCCTATTCAGACTCGCTTTCGCTACGGCTCCACATTTCCTGCTTAACCTTGCATCAGATCGTAACTCGCCGGTTCATTCTACAAAAGGCACGCCATCACCCATTAACGGGCTCTGACTACTTGTAAGCACACGGTTTCAAGTTCTCTTTCACTCCCCTTCCGGGGTACTTTTCACCTTTCCCTCACGGTACTGGTTCACTATCGGTCACTAGAGAGTATTTAGCCTTAGGAGATGGTCCTCCCAGATTCCGACGGAATTTCACGTGCTCCGTCGTACTCAGGATCCACTCAAGAGAGAATATATTTTCAACTACAGGATTATTACCTTCTTTGATTCAACTTTCCAGATGATTCGTCTAATATATTCCTTTGTAACTCCGTATAGAGTGTCCTACAACCCCAATAAGCAAGCTTATTGGTTTGGGCTCTTCCCGTTTCGCTCGCCGCTACTCAGGGAATCGATTTTTCTTTCTCTTCCTCCGGGTACTAAGATGTTTCAGTTCTCCGGGTCTGCCTTCTGACAAGCTATGAATTCACTTGTCGATAACACGACATAACTCGTGCTGGGTTCCCCCATTCGGAAATCTCTGGATCAACGCTTACTTACAGCTACCCAAAGCATATCGTCGTTAGTAACGTCCTTCGTCGGCTTCTAGTGCCAAGGCATCCACCGTGCGCCCTTAATAACTTAATCTATGTTTCCACCATATTAGAACGTGAGTTCTAATCTTAAGAAACCTGTTATTAATCTTGTGAGTGTTCTTTCGAACACTAGCGATTATATTTTATGAATTCAAGCTTTTTTAAAACTCTTATTCACTCGGTTTTGCTTGGTAAAATCTATTTTACTTACTTATCTAGTTTTCAATGTACAATCAACAAACAAACAATCACATCAAAATAGTATATCAAAATATAATTTTGAATGCAATTTTCATTTAGTTATTGAATGTTTAAAATAAACATTCAAAACTGAATACAATATGTCACGTTATTCCTCATCTCTACGAGATGTTCCGAATATATCCTTAGAAAGGAGGTGATCCAGCCGCACCTTCCGATACGGCTACCTTGTTACGACTTCACCCCAATCATTTGTCCCACCTTCGACGGCTAGCTCCAAATGGTTACTCCACCGGCTTCGGGTGTTACAAACTCTCGTGGTGTGACGGGCGGTGTGTACAAGACCCGGGAACGTATTCACCGTAGCATGCTGATCTACGATTACTAGCGATTCCAGCTTCATGTAGTCGAGTTGCAGACTACAATCCGAACTGAGAACAACTTTATGGGATTTGCTTGACCTCGCGGTTTCGCTGCCCTTTGTATTGTCCATTGTAGCACGTGTGTAGCCCAAATCATAAGGGGCATGATGATTTGACGTCATCCCCACCTTCCTCCGGTTTGTCACCGGCAGTCAACTTAGAGTGCCCAACTTAATGATGGCAACTAAGCTTAAGGGTTGCGCTCGTTGCGGGACTTAACCCAACATCTCACGACACGAGCTGACGACAACCATGCACCACCTGTCACTTTGTCCCCCGAAGGGGAAGGCTCTATCTCTAGAGTTGTCAAAGGATGTCAAGATTTGGTAAGGTTCTTCGCGTTGCTTCGAATTAAACCACATGCTCCACCGCTTGTGCGGGTCCCCGTCAATTCCTTTGAGTTTCAACCTTGCGGTCGTACTCCCCAGGCGGAGTGCTTAATGCGTTAGCTGCAGCACTAAGGGGCGGAAACCCCCTAACACTTAGCACTCATCGTTTACGGCGTGGACTACCAGGGTATCTAATCCTGTTTGATCCCCACGCTTTCGCACATCAGCGTCAGTTACAGACCAGAAAGTCGCCTTCGCCACTGGTGTTCCTCCATATCTCTGCGCATTTCACCGCTACACATGGAATTCCACTTTCCTCTTCTGCACTCAAGTTTTCCAGTTTCCAATGACCCTCCACGGTTGAGCCGTGGGCTTTCACATCAGACTTAAAAAACCGCCTACGCGCGCTTTACGCCCAATAATTCCGGATAACGCTTGCCACCTACGTATTACCGCGGCTGCTGGCACGTAGTTAGCCGTGGCTTTCTGATTAGGTACCGTCAAGACGTGCATAGTTACTTACACGTATGTTCTTCCCTAATAACAGAGTTTTACGATCCGAAGACCTTCATCACTCACGCGGCGTTGCTCCGTCAGGCTTTCGCCCATTGCGGAAGATTCCCTACTGCTGCCTCCCGTAGGAGTCTGGACCGTGTCTCAGTTCCAGTGTGGCCGATCACCCTCTCAGGTCGGCTACGTATCGTCGCCTTGGTAAGCCGTTACCTTACCAACTAGCTAATACGGCGCGGGTCCATCTATAAGTGATAGCAAAACCATCTTTCACTATCGAACCATGCGGTTCGAAATATTATCCGGTATTAGCTCCGGTTTCCCGAAGTTATCCCAGTCTTATAGGTAGGTTACCCACGTGTTACTCACCCGTCCGCCGCTAACGTCAAAGGAGCAAGCTCCTTGTCTGTTCGCTCGACTTGCATGTATTAGGCACGCCGCCAGCGTTCATCCTGAGCCAGGATCAAACTCTCCATAAAAATTTATGATGTTTGATTAGCTCATAATACTAAATAGTGTTTGTAACATTTAAGTTACTGTTTTGGAATTAACGTTGACATATTGTCATTCAGTTTTCAATGTTCATTTTTATTACCACAAGAATTAATTATACTCGCTATTAACTTTAAAGTCAACAACTTTTTTATTAATTTTTGAAGTGTTTTAATGTTCGTTGATTTGTTTCGCTCAACAAATATATACTATACAGGCTTTCAGTCGTTTTGACAACGGTAAAAATTACACTAGCAATAATTAAAAATCTATATTACACCCTAATAAACGGACTAAATATAGCTTTAATTAAATTTTTGTTCGTCTTTAGACCGAATTCGGAATGTATTACCCTATATTCAACATTTTATTCACTCAAATAACAAACTTTAAAAAAATTACGATTTTTTTAAGATAAATTAAAAAATCGCTATTACAAATCGAAATATAACTGTAATAGCTATATTTACTGACAATTTGTAAATAGCGACCTTATTTTACATTTCTGTTCTTCCGGCTATTGCTTTAGATAAAGTAACTTCATCTGCATATTCTAAATCTCCACCTACTGAAAGTCCTTGAGCTAATCTAGTTACTTTAATTCCAATAGGTTTCACTAATCTAGATATATACATTGCTGTTGATTCACCTTCTAAATTAGGATTCATTGCCAATATTAATTCTTTAACCTCTTCATCTTTTAATCTATCTATTAAAGTTGGGATATTAATATCTTCAGGCCCAATGCCATCCATCGGGGAGATAGATCCATGCAATACATGATAGAGACCTTTGTATTCTCTCATCTTCTCCATTGCAATAACATCTTTATCATCTTCGACCACACATATAACTGAACGGTCACGTTGCTTATCTTCGCAAATGTAGCAAGGGTCGTTTTCAGTTATATGTCCACATACACTACAATAGGTAAGCTCACGTTTAACATCTACCAAGGCTTTAGCAAATTGGACTACATCGTCTTCTTTCATATCTAAAGTATGAAATGCCAGACGTTGAGCCGTCTTGGGACCAATGCCTGGCAGTTTCATGAAACTATCTATTAATTTAGATATCGGTTCTGGATAATGCATCTTTAATTACATTCCCGGAATGTTTAAGCCTTGTGTATGCTTACCTAAACGTTCTTGAGTTAATTCGTCCGCTTTGTTCATCGCTTCATTTGTTGCTGCTAAAACTAAATCCTGTAGCATTTCAATATCATCTGGATCTACTGCTTCTTCTTTAATTTCAACATCTACAACTTCTTTATGACCAGTAACTGTAACTGCTACCATGCCACCACCAGCTGTGCCTACAATGCGTTCTTCTTTTAATTTTTCTTGTTCTTGAGCCATTTTCTTTTGCATTTTTTGCATTTGTTTCATCATTTGTTGCATATTTCCGCCACCGCGCATAATATCATTTCCTCCTTGAATGTATCGACATTATCTTTTAATTTATATTTTATTATACATACGTTTATATTTATTGTCATGTATCTCTGTTTCATGACCCATTTCGACAATTCGCTAGCTAAAGTAAGTTCATTCTATTCATAAAATAAATTCTATTCTTCGTCTATTAAATGAACTGTTTCTTCTCCAAATAAATCACGTGCTTTCTGTGCTACATCAGTGTCTTGTTGTTCTTCTCCTTCATTAGATGGCGTTTGATTTTCTTCTTTATCGTGCTGCTTTCTACTATTAATATATTCTGTTCGTACTCTCATCCACTGATCTGAAGGAACCCCAACTACTTCAACATTCTTATTAATAATATTTCTCACTACATTTTCAATGCTAGTTCGTTTCTCATCATCTCTGTTAACAATTTCACAGTGAATTTCTTCATCAAACTGAATTAATACTCTTTTTTCACTAGCAGCTACAGGGATTGAGTTTTGCAATAAACTTACTAATGATTTTTTATCATTCTTTTTCGCATAGTCTACTACTTCTAGCCAATGTTTCTTCAATAATTGAATGTCTTCTTTATTTGCTTCGTCTAATACCTTAGCAATATTCGTCATTGAAAATGTGCCTTTATTCTGACGTTTGCCACGTGTGTTTGATTGTGATGATTGTTGTTTGGAACTTGCTTGAGCAATACCTTGTGCTTTAAGTGTTTTCAGTTCATTTTCTAATTGTTCCATACGTTGCAATAACACTTCGTTGTTAGGTTGGGATGCAACTTGAGTCGTTGCTACATTAGTAACGGTATCAGGTTGTGATTTCACCATTTCAGCAATTTTCACTAATAGCACTTCAAAATGAACGTTTTGATTTACACTAAATCGTATTGAAACTAATGTATCATTAATAATATCAATCATATGATAGAGCATGTCTAAATCAAAATTCATTAACGCATCAAATTCAGCGTGATTATTTACAGTTTTATTCATAATTGTATCGCGAACAAAATAAATCATGTCATTTATAAGACGATTAACTTCTTTTCCTTCAGAAATAAATTGATGATAGCGTGTAAATGCATTTTTAACATTACCATCAATGACATCTTTAAATAATTCATTTAAAGCCGCTTCATCTACACTACCTGTTACGTCTAATGCGTCTTGTAGCGTAAGGTGCTCATCACCAAATGCGATAGCTTGGTCCATGATACTTAATGCATCTCGCATTCCACCTTCAGATGCTTTCGCAATAAACTCAAGTGCTTCATTATCATAATCTAACTGTTGTTCTTCAGCGACAAAGCGTAAACGATCAGTAATTTGTTCAGTACCAATCGCTTTGAAGTCAAATCGTTGTGCACGCGAAATAATTGTAGGCGGGATTTTGTGTGGTTCAGTTGTAGCAAGGATAAATATGGCGTGTGCTGGTGGTTCTTCAAGCGTCTTTAATAGCGCATTAAAAGCCCCAGTTGTTAGCATATGTACCTCGTCAATAATATACACTTTATATTTCGATTCACTAGGTGCATACTTCACTTTATCTCTAATATTCCGAATCTCATCTACACCATTATTACTCGCAGCATCAATTTCGATAACATCACCATTCGTACCTTGAGTAATGCCTTTACAAATCGCACATTCATTACATGGTTCACCGTCTTGAGGATTTAAACAGTTTATCGCTTTAGCAAATACTTTAGCAATACTAGTTTTACCAGTCCCACGAGGTCCACTAAAGATATAGGCATGAGACTGTTTACCTTTGGAAATGGCGTTACGTAACGTCTTAGTTACATGTTCTTGACCCACAACATCTTGGAAACTTTGGGGTCTAAACATTCGATACAAAGCTTGATAATTCACATCCGCACCTCCGTTAACAATTACTCTACATTATATCACGCATTATCATCTAAGTTTCAATGAATTTATTAAGTCATATCAGCATCTTGCACAATGCCATGGGGGTATTCATCCAGTTGATCCCATAAGAATTTCACACGCAAAGCGGATGGATTGGTTTCTTTTGAAAAAATATTATGTTTGTCCGCCGGTTCATAACCTAATTCTTCGAAATATGCCGGGCAACATCCCACAACAATAGTCGTATAATGTTGAGATTTAGCACGTTCTTCAACAGCTTGAACTAAAGCTTTACCTAATCCCTCATTACGATATGGTTTATCTACTATAAGAGAAGCTAGTTCCAAAGCTTTGTAACGTTGGTCATCCGCTTTTAAATTAATTTCACTGAGCATGATGTGCCCTATAATATCGCCAGCTTCATTTTTTGCAATCACTTCAAGTTCATAATTATAGTTTAATGCTCTGCGTAGTCTTGAAATGAGTTCTCTTTGCTTTTGACCAACACCCTGACCTTTGTCATCGTAACTTGATTCAATCTTATTTAATGTTTCAATATAATCCATTTCAGTTAATGTACTTAAGAACAGTCGCATATTGACACCCCTTTGATTAGTCCAAGCGTTCCCCATTTTATGTTCGAACAAACCATTTTCCCATTTTATACTCATTCATACATATTCTATACAAAAAACGAGCCTGGGACAAAATCAATGTCTCAGGCTACAATTATATATTGGTAGTAGTTGACTAAATTAAAACTACACTTATAACAAGCATTTTTAATTTTAGTCAATCTTGCCAGGGCAGAACAATGAATTCATAAAGATTACTGTCCTACTCCTCACTTAAATTTATATTTAAAATTTTATTTGTCTCGGTTACTTTAAAAATTTAAAAACCGTGCACCTTCGAATCGAGTGTGTATCACAAACGTTACCGAAGTCGACAGCTAAATCTCGGCTACCCTACGGCACATATGAGGATCCACTTAATGCTGCTTCCGTCAGGACCTGACATGATTCATGGGTTCATATTGCATAGGACCGAAATCTTCAAACACTACGTGCTTCGGGCAGACTTCACAAAAACACACCCTCAACAAAGGAATTAAGTCTCGCATAAAGCGGATTTCGAGTACAGGGAACCGCTACCTCCCCACCTAGCACGGTACATTTTATAATACTATAAACTTTCTTCCGATTGCAAGCGTAAAGTTTCAATTAGTAATTCAATGAATCGAAACCAGTACAATTTCATCTTATAATTTGTGTCGTCTTGAAAATTCTTGGAATTTAAACTCTGTCGCTAAATGCTTCGACACATTGTATTGGAATGGCATCGTATTTTTTAAATAAACGACACTTCTCACTGTTGCGGTATATGGCGGTTGTATTTTCCCAAAAACATTATATTCTCTTTCAGTAAAAGGCTCAAAGGTAATCGACTTACTTGAATAACTGATATCTAATCCTAATTGCGTTTCTAAGTAATGATATATAGAATCTTTTGCTACTGAATCCGAAATATTGGACACTATTGAAGTTAAAAAGTAATCTTCATCCAAAATTTTGACCTTTTGATTGACGTTTCTCGTGCGTACTACATGGATTAGTACATCATCATTACTAATATTCAATTGTTTTTTAACATGAAGAACTGAGCTTGCTTTAACCAATTCGTTAATGAGCACTTCCGTTTCATGCTTGAGACCAAGTTCCTCTTGCACTTCTTTGAAGCTAATCAATTCTGAGAACGGAAACTCCGTAATACCTTGATCTATTACAACGGACCCCTTACCCCTAATTTTTTGAATCATGCCATCATTTGCTAATAAATCCAATGCTTTTCTAACAGTCTCACGTGACGCTCCGTACAGCGTTAATAATTCATGTTCTGAAGGTAGCTGTTGTCCGTATGTGTATTCACCCTCATGTATTCGTTGTTTAAGTTGTTCATATATTGTTATGAATTTTTGTGTTGCCATTTGTTTCTCCATTACATCAATCTATTTACCTTTTATTGAACATTAATCACTACTGCACCAAATGGAGATATTTCACCATTTTCTATTGTACCGCTTTGAATTATCGTCGTCCCCTCACTATAAAGGTCTTCAGGTAATTTTATTGTTTCTTTTGAAAAGTTAGCAATGACTAGCCACGTTTGGTTGTCATAATTTCGACGATAAATGAATAACTGTGGATGTTCCATATACATCGGCTCGATATCACCATATGTGATGATATCGTGTTCATGACGTAATTTGATAAGTTCGCGATACGTGTGTAGTACAGAGGTAGTATCTTCGATTGCCGCTTCTACATTAATGTGTTCTGCATTGTTAGGAATATCAATCCATGGCGTACCTGAAGTAAAACCTGCTTGTTTCTCTGATGTCCATTGAATAGGTGTTCTAGAATTGTCACGTGATTTTTGACCTAAAATTGTTAGAACTTCACTTTCATCAATACCTTGTTGCATTAGATTATCGTAAGCATTACGCGACTCGACATCCCGATATTGTTGAATAGAATCAAAGTGTGGATCTGTCATGCCAATTTCTTCACCTTGATAGATATAAGGTGTTCCTTGCAACATGTGTAATGCGATTGCCAACATTTTAGCACTTGCTTGACGATTCTCTTCTGTAGAATCATCGCCAAAACGAGAAACAACGCGTGGCTGATCATGATTACACCAGAAAATCGCATTCCATCCTCCACCTTCAAATATTCCAATTTGCCAATCCATCAATATTTCTTTTAATTTTAAAAAGTCTAATTTAGCGTTCGACCACTTTTCTCCATCGACATAATCTACTTTTAAATGATGAAAATTAAAGACACTACTTAACTCTTGTCGATCTGGTCTTGTATAATTGATACAATTATCAATTGTTGTAGAAGACATTTCTCCTACCGTCATCATATCTTTATCACCAAATGTATGACGATTAAGTTCATGGAGATATTCATGTACACGTGGACCGTCAGTATAAAATTCTTTACCAATTTGTGGTGAATCTTTAAATTCGCCTTTTGAAATAAGATTAATTACATCAAAGCGGAAACCATCTACACCAAATTGAATCCAATGATTAACAACCTCATATAAAGATTGTCTAACCTTTTCATTATTCCAATTTAAATCTGCTTGTGTAACATCAAATAAATGTAAATAATATTCATCCGTCTTCTCATCATATTGCCAAGCATTTCCACCAAACTTAGATTCCCAATTAGTTGGAGGGCCATCTTGAGAAGGCTTGAAGTAATAATAGTCTCGATAAGGATTATCTTTAGAACTAATCGCTTCTTTAAACCATTGGTGTTCTGTAGACGTATGATTAATAACTATATCTAACATGACTTTTAAATCACGCTTATGCGCTTCGCTTATTAAAGTTTCAAAATCTTCCAATGTACCAAAGCGTTCATTTATTTTTAAATAATTACTAATATCATACCCATTATCATTCATTGGAGATTCGTAAACAGGCGTCAGCCAAATATAATCGACGCCTAAATATTGAATATAGTCCAACTTTTCAATAATACCATTTATATCGCCCTCACCATTACCTGTAGTATCGTTAAATGATTTAGGATAAATTTGATAAACTACCGATTTCTTCCAATCTTTATGTGCCATAGATAGCCACCTTCCATTTAATTATAGTTTAATATGCATTAAAGACGCTCAAACACTTAATATGTGAAGTTTGAACGTCTTTAATTGTATTAATTATTTCGCTACAGTTTCGTCTGGCGTTGCCACCATTTTTTTAGCTTTAATTGTTGTAAATCTTGCAAAGATGATTGTCAAGATAGCTGGTATCACCATAGCAAGTAGTGTGACTGGTATATAAATGAACCAAAATTCACTGTGGATTGATATGAATGCTGGAACACCACCTACACCAACACTACCTAACACCTTATTAGCGCCAATAATGGCACCTAAAACGCTTGATGTACAAATAGCAGCGAAGAAAGGTACTTTTAACGGTAAGTTTACACCAAACATTGCAGGCTCTGTAACACCTAAAAATGCTGATACACTTGAAGTTAATGCTAAACCTTCTTCTTTTACCATTTTACGTCGTTTATAAATAAACCATGCTCCAAAAGCAGCAGAACCTTGGCAAATATTAGAAATCGCAACGATAGGCCATAAATATGTACCACCTAATTTACTACCCATTAATTGGAAATCTACTGCTAAGAACATATGGTGTAATCCCGTAATAACAAGTGGTGCATAGAAGAAACCATAAAGTGCACCGCCTAACCAACCAGCGTGTTCAAAGACAAATTGTACTGCTCCAGTTATACCTGTACCTACTGCAAGTGCAATCGGACCAATAATAATAAACGCTAAAAAACCTGTTACGAGTAGCGCTACTGGACCAACAACCAACATTTTAATAGAATCATGAACAACTTTATTTAATGCTTTCTCAATGAGTGATAAGACATAGGCCGCAATTAAAACAGGCAACACTTGACCTTGATAATTTAATTGCTTAATTTCTAAATCAAAAAGATTCCATGTCGGAATATGTCCTTTAGCAATATCGTATTGTGAAACTAATTGTGGATGCATCAAAATAAGTCCTAGTACCAGTCCTAAAATAGGACTGCCACCAAACACTTTCATACTACTCCAACCAATTAAAGCTGGTAAGAAGATAAATGCTGTACTTGCAATTACGTTAATAATATTTGATATATCACCCAACTGTGGAAACTGTTCCACAAGTGGTTTAGGACCAAATAAATCTTTCATGGTAAGTAAATTATTAATCCCCATTAAAAGACCCGCTGTAACTAATGCCGGTAAAATTGGTATAAAAATATCTCCCAATAATTTTATAAGTCGTTGTAACGGATTACCTTTCTTCGATGCAGCAGCTTTTGCATCATCTTTTGACGATTCTTCTACACCCGTTTCTTGAATAAATTGCTTATATACTTCGTCTACAGTACCAGGCCCAATAACAATTTGGTATTGGTTATCCGCTTTAAATTGGCCTTTGACAAGCGTATTGTCATCTAGTGCATCTTTATCAACTTTATTGTCATCTTTTAACACTAAACGCAATCGAGTAACACAATGTGTTGCAGTATCAATATTTTCTTTCCCACCAATTGCTCTGACGATGTCCTGCACGTCCTTTCTTTTTACAGCCAAACCCTTCACTCCCTTGTTTATAATAGCTCAAGTATAACTTGTCTAGACAAGTTTTGTAAAGGCTTTCATTTTTGTATTCAAACATAAAAATTGGACTGATGATTTTTAGTCATCAGTCCAATTTATTATAGAGCCTAAAAAAGACAAGTACTCAATATGTTATAAATTGAGTACTTGTCTTTTTTATATTTATTAGTCTTGGATTTTAATTATAATGGCGGAGGAAGAGGGATTCGAACCCCCGCGGCCCGTTAAGGCCCTGTCGGTTTTCAAGACCGATCCCTTCAGCCGGACTTGGGTATTCCTCCAATGAACACAATAAATATCATATACCACGGTTCATCGGAAGTCAATTACTTTTAAGTTTAAAATGTAAAATTATCCATTTTATTTTCATTACTATCTTATTTTTAAAGTAACTTACACGAATACCTTTTGTTTCAAGAATTTATCGACAGATTGAGCAACAGCACGTCCTTCTTTAATCGCCCAAACTACAAGACTTTGACCTCTTCTCGCATCCCCAGCGGCAAATATTTTTTCTTTATTAGTGCGATAATCTTTATCGTTGGCGATGATTTTATTTTGTTGGGTAGCAATATCAAAAGATCTTGGTACTGTAGGTTCGGTACCTTCGAAGCCTATCGATAAAAGAACAAGATCTGCTGGCCAATGTCTTTCAGTACCATCTACGACAACCATTCCTTCTGGTGTTTCCTCTAAGATTTGTGTATATACACCACGAACATTACCAATATGATCAACATCATATCGCATAGTTTGAACACCATAAGCGCGAGGCTCTCTACCAAAACGTGCTTCATATTCTTTATGAGCATAATCCATTTTGAAAACAGGTAATGCAAGTGGCCACGACGTATTACTTTCAAACGCAATTTCTTCAGGTGCTTTTGTATATTTGTTAAATTGGACAATTGACTTACAATTTTCACGTAAGGCAGTAGCAACACAATCCGCGCCAGTATCACCAGCACCTATGATGATTACATTTTTTCCTTTAGCCGTAATAGTTGGTTCGTCAATTTCACCATTTAGTAATTGAGTCTGCTCGGTTAAATAATCCATAGCAAAGTGAATACCTTGACCCATACGTCCTTCTAATGGCAGGTCACGTGCTTTTTGAGCTCCTGTACATAAGATAATAGCGTCATATGTCTGTTCTAATTCTTCGCGTGAGATATCCACACCAATGTTGGTATTCGTTTTAAATGTAATACCTGCTTCTGTCATCAGTGTAATACGGCGACGTACAACATCCTTATCTAATTTCATATTGGGAATTCCATACATTAATAAACCACCCGCTTCTGCGGCTCTTTCAAACACCGTCACTTGATAACCCATGTAATTGAGCTCTTCAGCTGCAGAGAGGCCTGCAGGACCACTCCCAACAATCGCTACAGATTGTTCTAACCGTTGCTTAGGATATTTAGGTTTAACCCAACCATTATCATATGCTTCATCAATAATCGTGCGTTCTATCCCTTTAATTGCGACTGATTCACGATTAATCTTCATGACACAAGATTGTTCGCAAGGTGCAGGACAAACACGTCCTGTAAATTCAGGAAAATTATTTGTTTCACTTAAACGTTGATATGCAGCTTTGAAATCCTGGCGATAAACCAAATCATTCCACTCAGGAACGTAATTACCAATAGGGCAACCAATGGTTTCTCTACCGAAAGGAAGACCTGTTTGACAGAATGGTGTCCCACAATCCATACATCGTGCGCCTTGAACAGATGCTTCATCACGTGAAAAGCGTTGTTGAAACGCATCGTGATTTTTCAGACGTTCAACTAAAGACAGTTCAGATAATGATTGCTTTTCATATTTCATAAATCCTTTAAACTCACCCATAACAGACCTCTCCTTTCTTTAATAAATAACTGCTGGCTGTAATTCTTGTTCAATTGTCGTGCGTTCATCATAGAATGCTGCCAGTTTAGCATCATCAAGTTGTGGCAAATGACGACTTTGTAATTCAATTTTTTGCATCATTAGTTCATAATCTTTTGGAATCACTTTAATAACTTTGTCTGCCACATGTTCAAAATCATTTAAAATTGACGCTGCTTTTGTACTTTGTGTATAACGATAATGTTCCTCTAACATTGTTTTAAGTAACGCTTTCTCCTCTTTGTGTGTCACTCTCTCAAAAGCTAGGGTTGGTAATTGGTTTTTACGTTTGAATAATTCGAGATTACTTGGAAATACGTAACAAACGCCTCCGCTCATACCTTGACCGAAGTTCTTACCTACATCTCCTAAATTGACTACATGTCCTCCAGTCATATATTCCAAACCATGATCACCGATACCTTCTACTACTACATCAACACCACTGTTTCTAATACAAAAACGTTCGCCAGCACTACCATTAATAAAGGCTTTACCTTTTGAAGCACCATAGAAACATACATTCCCAGCAATAATTTCACGTTCGCGTTGTTTATTTGGTGCCTTAATCACAACAGTACCACCTGATAACCCTTTACCAACGTAATCATTTGCATCACCTGTATGTTGGACTAACAATCCTGATGGTGCGAATGCCGCTAAACTTTGTCCAGCATGACCATGTGTTTTAGCTACAATTGTCCCCTCTGGTAACCCTTTAATACCGTGACACTGAGTAATGTAACTTCCTGTGATAACACCTACATCTCGTTGTTCATTATTAATCACATAATTCCCTTTAAATAATTTTCCATCCTCAATACTTTGTTTAGCATCTTTATATAGATAATTTAAATCGAAACCTATATCTAAATGATGATTTTGATTAATTTCTTTTGAGTTAGGGCCATCATCTGAATCCAATAACTTCTCAATGTCTAGTGTTGCTGCTTTTGATTGTTCATCAATTCGACTTGAGCGTTGTAACAAGTCGGTACGTCCAACCAATTCTTCAACTGTTCTTATTCCTAAGGATGCTAAGACCTCTCTTAACTCTTCAGCTATGAAATGCATAAAGTTAACAACGTGGTCAGCCTTACCTCTAAATAACGCTCTTAAATCTTTGTTCTGAGTCGCGATACCTACTGGACATGTATCGTTATGACAAACGCGCATCATGATGCACCCTAAAACAACTAATGGTGCAGTCGCGAATCCAAATTCTTCGGCACCTAGTGCACATGCTAGCGCAACATCTCTACCTGTCATCAACTTTCCATCTGTTTCTAAACGAACACGACTACGTAAATGATTTAATTTCAATGTTTGATGCGTTTCAGCTAAACCAAGTTCCCAAGGTAACCCGGCGTGTTGAATACTCGTCTTAGGCGATGCGCCTGTACCACCGTCATATCCACTCACGACGATTTTATCTGCAAATGCTTTAGCAACACCAGATGCAATGGTTCCAATACCTGTTTTCGAAACTAATTTAACTGCTACATCAGCACTTCTGTTTGCATTCTTTAAGTCATGAATAAGTTGTCCTAAGTCTTCAATTGAATAAATATCATGATGAGGTGGAGGTGAAATCAATCCGATACCTGGCGTTGAACCTCGTGTTTCAGCAATCCAAGGATATACTTTTGTGCCCGGTAACTGTCCTCCTTCTCCCGGCTTAGCACCTTGAGCAACTTTAATTTGTAATTCTTTTGCATGTTGTAAATAATTACTAGTCACACCAAAACGGCCTGAAGCCACTTGCTTGATAGCACTTGATAACACAGTACCGTCTTCTTGTATTTCATAACGTTTAGGATTTTCTCCACCTTCGCCACTATTACTTTTACCACCAATTTTATTCATAGCTTGTGCTAATGTTTGATGTGCTTCTTCAGAAATAGAACCATAACTCATTGCACCCGTATTAAACCGTTTAACAATGCTTTCTACTGACTCAACCTCACTAATATGAATCGACTGCTGTGCTTTGAATTCTAATAAATCGCGTAGATGATCATTTCTTTGCTCATGAATAGCATTCGAAAAAGTTTTAAACTGTGTATAATCATTCTCACGACATGCATGTTGTAACAAATGAATTGTTGTAGGATTAAACACATGATGTTGACCTTGTTGTCGCCATTGGAAGACACTTCCTGAATCTAGGTACTCATTATGTCTTTGTTGACGCATTTTATTTTCAGTATCAATTTGTTGAATGCTTAGCCCTGATAACTTAGACTGTGTTCCAGTGAAATAGTCATCAATGACTTCTTGAGATAGACCAACCGCTTCAAAGATTTGAGCACCTTGATAACTTTGAACAGTAGAGATACCCATCTTCGCCATTACTTTAATAACACCCTCTGATAGCACACGTGTATAAGTTTCAACGTTATCGGAAACGGTGCCTTCTAAACGATGTGTTTCAGTTAAATGTGCAATGGTATGTTGAGCTAAATATGGAATAACAGCATTTGCACCATAACCTAATAAACACGCTACATGATGAACTTCACGTGTTTCTCCAGATAATGCCACTAAACTAGTATCCATACGTAGACCTTCTCTGATTAATAACTGATGAATATGACTGATAGCTAATAGTATTGGCATAGCGTAGCGTTGTTCTTTCAATTTACTTTCATCATCATTATCAATAAGTTCACTATCATCAAGAACTAATATAGTATGACCATCTCGAGTAGCTTGTATCGCCGCTTCACCCAGTCTTTCCAATGCCTCTTTAAGGTTATCTTGATATAGTGTAGATAAGTGTTTCACGTTAAACTTACTCTGTTTTATCTTATCTAATTGAGTTAAAGTCAAGACAGGCTTTGCTAATTGAATACGATCTAATACTGTTTCATCAGGATGGAACAAATTCCCCTCTCCACCTAAGTAAGATAATTCACTTGTTACTATCTTTTCGCGATAAGCATCAATAGGTGGGTTAGTTACCTGTGCAAATAATTGTTTAAAGTAATTAAATAAAGATTCTGGTCTTTCATTTAATACTGCGAGTGGCGCATCATAGCCCATAGCACCAATTGGATCTTTCTTACCTTTTACTAATTCAGCCATATATTTATAGATATCTTCTTTCGTATATCCAAATTGACGCTGTAATTCAAATAATGTCTCACTATTTAATAAAGGTTGGTGATAGGTTTGTCCTTCTAAGTTTAGGTCCACTTTGTGGTTATCCAACCATTCTTTGTAAGGATATTGATTGGCAATTCGAGCTTTTAATTCATTATTTTCAACCACTTTATGAGAGTCAAAATCTACGAGTAGCAACTTCCCAGGATTGAGCTGCCCTTTATAAGCAACATTGACTTCAGGTACATCTACTACACCTACTTCAGATGAAAAAACAATAAAATTATCTTTTGTAATTGTGTAACGACCTGGTCGTAATCCATTTCGGTCAGTTAAGGCACCAATTTTATCTCCGTTACAGAATGAAATCATTGTTGGTCCATCCCATGGTTCCATTAAATAGCTATAAAACTCATAGAACGCACGAACATTGTCGTCATTTTCTTTGTTGTATAACCATGGTTCAGGAATAAGCAACATCGCTGCTTCTTCAGGTTCCATTGCCAACGATAAAAATTCCAACGCGTTATCTACAATCGCTGAATCACTTCCATCTTCATCAACAATGTTTTGAATTTTAGTATGTTCTTCGCCAAATAATGTTTGAATTAATTGTCTTTGACGCGCTCTCATCCAATTCACATTACCTTTAATCGTATTAATTTCACCATTGTGCATTAATAATCGGTTTGGATGCGCACGCTTCCAACTCGGGAACGTATTCGTACTAAATCTTGAATGAACAAGTCCTAGTTTAGATTGATAGTCTTCGTGATTTAAATCTAGATATAGTTTCTTAATTTGATCTGAACGTAACCAACCTTTATAAACAATTGTCTTATGCGATAAACTTGTGAAATAAAGCCCTAAATCTTGTCGTTCTGCATATTGCTCTATTTGCTTTCTCGCTATATACAATGGTTTAGCGGGTGTTTCAATTAATCTAATATCAATAAACACTTGTTGAATGTGTGGCATCGTAGACGCAACATGAGGTGCCACTGCATTAACATCGACAGGCACATCACGATAGCCAATTACCTTTAAACCTTCACTTTGAAAGTAGTCATTGAATTGCGTTTCATGTTTCGTACCTTGAATCTTTTCATTAGAGAAAAAAAGACCTACCGCATAGTCTCCCTCGTTAGGTAAGTCTAAATTGACATGTGCTTTAAAAAATTGAAATGGTATTTCGGTCATAATACCTGCACCATCACCTGTTATACCATCTGCGCCAACTCCACCACGATGATCAAGACGGCGTAACATTTCAAGTGATTTTTCGATGATATCGTGTGACCTTAAATTATTCATGTTTGCGTAAAACCCAATACCGCATGCATCATGTTCCTCACGGTAATCGTATAATCCTCTTTTTAATCTTTCATCAAACATGATGCCCACTCCTTTTGAGAATTTTCAGAAAATTTACTGTTAATAATAATTAATATAATGTAAAATATTTATCTGAACAATATATTAATTAGATGACTTTATTCTAATAATTAGAACAGTTAATAATAATAGGTAAATTTGAAAAGTTGGAAGGGGCATGTATATGGAAATTAAACAATTAAAATATTTTGTAGAAGTAGCACGTAGAGAACACATCTCTGAAGCAGCACTTGAGTTGAACATAGCCCAATCTGCAATAAGTCGGCAAATTACATTATTAGAACAAGAATTGCAAGTAACGTTATTCAATAGACAAGGGAGAAATATTCATTTAACCTCACATGGTAAAGCTTTACTCAATCAAGCTACTCAAATTTTAGAGCAATTAGATGAAACGATAGCGTTATTTCAACAAACAAATCATAAAAATGCACACGTTCTGAATATTGGTTTTGAGGAAAGCTATATCTCTCAAATGATTACTGCGATCATCCAAGCATTTGAACGACAATATGATAGCATCATCGTTCCTCATATTATGTCATCATCTGATATTTCCGAGGCACTTTATAATGGCAAAATAGACATTGGCCTAGTTGAAATTAACGCCGAACTTCAGAAGAATACTAATCTATCATTAAAACCATTATTTGAGGAAACATATCATATTTATGTACCTAAAGATGACGTCATTGCTTTATCGATTAATCCTCCGCTAACACAATTTGCCAAAACACAACTATTCACTTTAAAACCTTTGGCATCGACAATTGAAAGTCGTTTACAGCACACTTTAAAGCTGCCAGTTAATATAGTTGGTTCTAAATCTTTAGCGAATTATTTACTTAAACATCAACGTGGTTATGTTATCTTGCCAGATTATTTATCTTTAGATAATGATCAAGATGAATTATGTGATATTTCGTTAGGCCATACAGAATTAAAACGATCATTTTGCGTCGTCTTTAAAAAGGATAATAAAAAGGTTGATATACTTAATTTATCGAATTTAATACATCAACTTTTAAGCAAAGTATCTACATACCACTAATGTTATAAAGAGGTATTCGATAATTAAATGGATACTATTTGAATAATGACGCTGAGGGGCGTATAATCACTCTGACTTAATTAAGGATAGAATTTGATTTATAAATGAGGGTTAAACTAATGAATGCACAAAAACGCAACAATTCTAGTCATCGCTTGATGAATCGCATCATAGTTCTAATTGGTGTACTTATTATCGGTGCTTTTATCTTTACGTTTTTCAATGCTAGTTTCTACAATACACCTATCGGTAAAGTTACTCATGTAGAAACAAGTAACGCTCAAAAGGTTGTTGATGAGCAACATAATACAGATTTTAAATACAAACAGCATTTAACAATAAAGATATTAAATGGAAAATTTAAAGGTGAATCAACTACGATAGACAATACATATGTTAAATCTCAAGCAGATTCAGAGCACTTTAGCAAAAATAACAAGGTGCTAATGCATATTCAAAATAGTCCTAAAGATGCAACTATCTTAGAGAAAAAACGCGATAGCTTAACTGTAGCAATCGCAGGTATATTCATTATGTCTCTCTTACTAGTAGGACGTAATGTAGGCTTACAATCTATTCTGTCACTAATCTTTAACACTGGTGCTATCTTGATAGCTATTGCAATTCATGATAAACATCCATCTACTAATCTATTCATTTTGATGAGTGTGGCAATCATTTTCTCCACCATTGTCACGTTATTGCTCGTCACTGGTTGGCACATGCGCACTTGGATTACAACAGTCGGTACGTTATTAGGCACATTTTTATGTATTGGTATCACTCAAATTATTATTCAGTTCACCAATGGTGCTGGTATTAAATATGAAACAATGAGTTTTTTAACGCTGCCACCTAAAGATATATTTTTAGCTTCTGTACTTATAGGATCATTAGGTGCAGTGATGGATGTTGCTATTACAATATCAAGCGGTATGTATGAAATATTACAACGTACGCCTAACATTTCTTTATCACGTTGGGCTTTAGCAGGTCGTAATATAGGACAGGATATTATGGGTACAATGACGAACATTTTACTTTTCTCTTACTTATCAGGAAGTCTACCGATGTTCTTGATTTATTTAAAAAATGCTAACACATTTACGTATACGATTTCGATGAACTGGTCTTTAGAAATTGCTCGTGCTTTAACTGGTGGTATTGGTATCGTTCTAACGATTCCAATTACAATTAGTTTGATGGTTATGTGGATGAAATGGAAGGGTGTGACAAGATGAATGCAGTCGTCCTACTAGCACTAATTTTATTAATTTTAATGCTCATTTTTGGCGGTAAAAAAGGCTTAATCTCATACTTAACATTATTTTTAAATTTTATTATCTTGCTAATTAGTATTGTGTTCATCTTATTTGGAACACCTATTTACCTAGTTTCACTAGTTTTTTGCATTGTCATTGCCGCATGTAACTTATTTATTTTAAATAGTTATAACATTAAGACCAAAGCAGCTTTTATTGCTACAATAATTACTACCATTCTCTTAATAGTTGGTATTTATCTATCAATAAGTATCGGTCACTTACAAGGCTTTACTACGGAACAACAAGACGAAACATATATTTTTTCAATGAATATCGGTATTGATATGGTTCAATTCTCAGTATTTACAGTCATTTTAGCAGTAATTGCAGCAGTCATCGACTTAACCATAACTATAAGTTCTCCAATGTATGAACTTAATGAAACTAACCCCACCCTTTCACGTAAGGCATTGTTCCAATCAGGCATGCGTGTAGGTAGAGAAATTCTAGCAACTTCTGCCAATACGATATATTTAGCTTATTTTGGTGGTCAATTGACATTATTCTTTTGGTTTTTCCAATTACATTATTCTTTCGGACATATCATCAACTCAAAAATATTTGCCCAAGAATTTATTTCAATCTTACTAGGTGGAATTGCCGTAGCGATTAGTATCCCGATTACGGCATGGATTACAGCTTTATTAATTAAACACCCTAAATTTAATCAAAAGCATTCTGAAATTTCTTCGCAATCTACGGATTAAAATTTAAAAAACTAACTTATAAAAATATAATAACCGGGACACAGTTCTCTCAAAAATAGCCAGTAAATGAGTCTTGATAAATTCATTCACTGGCTTGTTTATTTATAAGCATCTATATTTTAAAATTCATAACGTAAACTGGTCGCCCTTCTAAAATTGCATCTCCAGTAATAGAATATTGGGCTCGCTTATATAATCCGATGGCTTTGTCGTTGTCAGTATTCACAGTTAATATTATTTCATTAATGTAAGGAAATGTTGAATTTATATAGCTTGGTAGTTGTTGAATCACTGCTTTTCCAAGACCTTGACCACGATATCGTGCATCCACACTAAATGAACGGAAAAATATAGCTTTATTATTGTCACTATATGGTTTAACACCCTGACCTTCATGTAAAGTAAAGAAGCCCACACATTGATTATCTCTCATAACAAGAGTCGGGTGACGCTCGTCGTCTCCTTTAGCTAAATCAATATTTTGGATAGGTGTCCGAGTGAATTTTCTATCTTCTGGTAATATTTCAAATACATCTAATAATGGTTTATCTTGATTTGAATATGGTCGAATTTCCATTATGCCCCTACTTTCTCTCTGAAAATGTTTCAATCCACTTTATAACAGCGGGTGCTATTAACGTTGTATCAGATTTATCGAACCAACGTATATCAGTAATTTCATTATCAATTTCAACGTTATTCCAGTCAATTTCTTGTTGAAGTTTAAATCCATTTAGTTCTGTTAGCATGTTCGTTTGCGGGTATGCATCGCCTATGACCGTTCCAATATATGTGAAATCCTCTTGTGGAAACTCTAATTGTAGTTCCTCTTTTACTTCCCTTTGTATCGCTTCTAATTGCGTTTCACCTTCATCAATTTTACCACCCGGGAAATAATACTTCTCTCTATTTCTTACTTGTACTAATAAGATTTGGTTCTCTGTTTCCTCCACTAAACAAACACACTTTATCATATGATCACACCTTTTTAACGAAATGTTTTGTACTTCAAAAATATATGTTATTTTAGTATGATGTTAACATATAATAATATACTAAATGATTATTTGATGACATTTAGATATTTCGGAGGGTATTATTCATGGCAAAAAAATCAAAATTAACGCGCGTTTCAAATTTAGTTAGTACAGCAGGCTTTATCGTAGATGGTTATAACGGTATTAAATTCGACGCGAAAAATAAAAATCTAGTTTATTTATCTTTAGGCCTAAGCACTGTAGGCACACTTTTAGATTTCGTAGTATCAATGAAATCTCCTTACAAATTCCGTAAGCTAACATCATTCGTATCATTCATTATTAATGTTACACGTTTAGCTTCAAGCTTTAGAAAAGTTAAAGAAGACTATAATTTCCAATAATATAAAAAAGCTAATCAAAAGAAGTAAAGTATACTTCCTTTTGATTAGCTTTTTTTGATAAATTAATGAATAAATTTATAATTGCGTACTTGATAAGCAGGGATTGTACGATATGTTAAAATACCTGGACTCGCACTAAAGTTCATTTCTGAAACTAAAATACTACCATTGCTATTAACACGTTCTACAAATGCTACATGACCATAATAACCGGCATCTGATTGTGCAATTGAACCTACTGTTGGGTTACCATCAATACGATACCCATCTCTAGCTGCAGCATTATCCCAGTTATTGGCATTCCACCAATAAGTACTAATACCTTTTCCAATAGCAGCACGACGATTAAACACATGCCATGTACATTGTCCCCAATCATATAAATTTCTATGATTAAATACTGGTGATGAATAATACGTTGATTGTGCTGAACGCGTTGAGTAAGTGTTTGAAGAAGCTGAACCACTAACTCTTAATTTTTGACCAGGATAAATAAAGAAATTATTTAATCCATTTAATCTCATAATATGTTGATATGTTGTACCATATCGGCTAGCAATAGATGACAGTGAATCCCCATAACGTACTGTATAAGTACTTGATGAACCACCACTATTTGAATTATAACTTGAGTGTGAATTTGAACTTACAGACCCAGATACTTTTAATTGTTGACCAGGGAAAATTAAAAAGCTATTTAAGCCATTTAAATTCATAATATGACGATATGTTGTACCATATCGACTAGCGATAGATGATAAACTATCCCCTGCTCTAACAGTATATGTACTACTTGAATTACCGTAATTTGAACGACTTGAATAATTAGAAGATCCTGAAACTTTTAATACTTGGTTTGGAAAAATAAGATTTGATGATAAGCCATTTAATGATTTTAATTTAGATACAGTGATACCATAATGGTGTGAAATAGACCATAAAGATTCACCACTTCGAACTGTGTGCGTTGTTGATGCTTCAGCTTGATGAGCAAATAATGTACTAAGTGCTCCTGTCCCTAATACTGCTGTTGCTAGAATTTTTTTATTCATACAAAGCGCCTCCTTAATCTTATGCTTGTTCATTCGGTTACTCACCACTTACTTCTAGTTGTACTAGACACTTATCTGTATTAAATCTTTATTACATACTTCTTTCTTTTATCCGTTCAAGTAGTGTACTTATACTAAATTAATACAATTTAGCATGATATTCCATTTCAATTTGATTACATATCTATGAATTTTTTGTACACTACTTTTAAATTTTAAATAATATGCATAGAAATATAATTTACTTTTCATAAGTGTATAACACATTCTCAACTATTGAGATTTAACTTTTATTAAAAATTAAGAGGGTGGAACAAAATTGATTGTCCCACCCCCATATGGCTGACTAGAGTTGAGAAAAGATATCTTCTATCCTCAGTCAGTTAATTCTAACTATAATGTAGAATTAAAATATTATTTTTGTCTTAACTCATTTGATTTAGTTCAAAGTATCAATGGCTTGTTTTAAATCTTCAACTAAATCATCTGTATCTTCAATACCGATTGATAAACGTACGAGTCCATCAGTGATACCTTCTTTAGCACGGACATCAGCAGGGATAGATGCATGTGTCATTAAAGCAGGTACTGAAATTAAACTTTCAACTGCACCTAAACTTTCAGCTAATGTGAAGTAGTTTGTTTCACGAATAAGTTGTTTTGCTGCTTCAGTATCCTTCACTTCAAAAGCAACCACGCCTGTATGACCACTTGCTTGAGCGACATGAATATCATGGTTTAAATGGTCTTTAATACTTGGATGGAATACTTGTTGAACTGACGGATGGTTTTGTAACATTTCAACAATTGCTTCAACATTACGATTAATTTGTTCCATACGTAATCCTAATGTTTTAATACCACGAACTAATAAATAACTATCTTGTGGTCCAAGAACACCACCTGTTGAATTTGAAATAAAGGCTAAGCGTTCTCCTAACTCGTCATCGGCAGTTGCAACCAAACCAGCTACTACATCACTATGACCGCCAATATATTTAGTAGCTGAATGTAATACAATATCAATACCGAAATCTAATGGATTTTGATAGTAAGGTGTCATAAATGTATTATCTACTACTGAAATTAAGTTATTTTCTTTTGCAATTTCTGCTGTACGTTTAATATCTGTTACACGCAATAATGGATTTGATGGTGTTTCTACATATAACATTTTAGTTTCTGGTTTAATATAGTCTTTGACATTTTCAATATGAGTTGTATCTACGAAATCAACATCGATGCCATAACGTGTAAATACTTTCGTTAGGGCACGATAAGTTCCACCATACACATCAGAATTTAAAATAAGATGATCACCTTTATCTAACAACATGATGACCGCACTGATAGCCGCCATACCTGAGCCAAAAGCAAAACCATGTTTACCATTTTCTAAATTAGCAATAACACTTTCAATCGCTGTACGTGTTGGGTTAGCTGTACGAGAGTACTCGTATCCTTGTCTTAAGTCACCAATCTCGTCTTGTAAATACGTACTTGTTTGGTAAATAGGTGTCGTAACTGCACCTGTAAAGTCATCTGTTGTATGTCCACCATGAATCATTTGTGTTTTTTTCTTCATCATTATTCTCCTTTGTATTCAA
The DNA here is from genome assembly GCF_006094395.1 of Staphylococcus haemolyticus. Lineage (NCBI taxonomy): Bacteria > Bacillati > Bacillota > Bacilli > Caryophanales > Staphylococcaceae > Staphylococcus > Staphylococcus haemolyticus. The sequence goes on from NZ_CP035291.1 coordinate 2,384,755, forward strand.
ATATTTTTTTCGACATATAACGATCGCTTCCATCTGGAAAAATGGTTACAATAACGCCCTTATCGATTTGATTTTTAATGTCTAAAGCACCTTGTAAAGCAGCGCCTGATGAGCTACCTACTAATAATCCTTCTTGTTGTGCTAAACGTTTAACATTGTCAAAGCCATCTTTATCACTTACTGTAATGATTTGATCTACTAAACTTCGTTCCAAAAAGATGGGCCATTTTTCTGAACCAATACCTTCAATATCATGCGAATGTGCTTCGCCACCATTTAATATTGAGCCTTCTGGTTCAACGATCACATTCTTTACATTATACTGTTTAAGATGTTGTGCAACGCCTGTAAACGTACCTCCTGAACCCACGCCTGCAACAAAGTAGTCTATGTTTGGCAAAGTATCAGTCAGTTGTTTACCTAACGTATGCGTATATGCCGATGGATTATATTCCGTTTCAAATTGGTTCATATATACTGCCCCGTATTCTTGGGCGTAGCTTCTTGCTTTAGTTTGCGCACCAATCATGCCTTCATCTTTAGGCGTATGTTTAATATCTGCGCCTAATGCACGCATAATTGATATTTTTTCTTCAGAAAAGCCCTCTGGCGCAAAAATAACACATTTTAAATGATACCGATTAGCAGCAATTACAAGTCCTATTCCAGTATTTCCCGCTGTAGCTTCAACAATCGTGTCCCCCGAAGAAACTCGACCTTCTTTTATGGCTGTTTCAACAAGGTATTTACCTAGTCTATCTTTTACACTACCACCTGGATTGAATTGCTCTAATTTAGCATAAATCTGAACGTTCTCATCGCTAAAACTCTCCAGTAATACGAGTGGTGTTTGTCCTATTAAGTCAAATGCAATCATATTAATTATCTAAAGCGCTCTTATTCGCTTTGACTCAACCTACCTTCTGTTTATAGTATTCATTAACCCCAAATTTAGTTTATAATTCTTACTCAATCACTATGAATTATACGATAATCTTTAGATTTATGCAAAACTGCAAATTTTAAACTTTTCCATGTAATATATAAGAACTCAATAACTATCGTTCAACTTAATACTCGTGTTACGATAATATCGATGCAAACACAATAATTGATTATACGTATTAATAATACTTAAAGGAGAATCGTAATGACATCAAAAGCCGATTTATCTCTATCTGTGTTTACTAATGAACACTATAAAAGCATAAAATATACCAATAGTACCTTTAGAAACGCTATGTACGACGATTTAGAAATTAATAAGAGTTATTTTAAAAACTGTGACTTTTCTGAGGGCATATTTAAAAATGTTCATACCGTGTCTAACACTAAATTAATTAATTGTGACTTTAGCAGTAGTATTTTTGTAAACATTAATTTCTTTAAAACGTTAATGAGTAAAGTAAACTACAGTGTAACTACATTCGATGATAGTCAATTCAACGTACTAACTATAGAACAGACTTCCTTCAAAGACTGTAGCTTACGCAACGTCACTTTCAACGATGTTGTCTTAAAGAAAGTCGTGTTTGAAAATGTGGCATTAGATTTATGTAGCCTAGACAATGTTAAAATTAAAGATTGTGTATTTAAAAATGTTTCAATCAACAATTCAGCAATTTCTGAGAAAGTGATGAAAGAATTACGCAAACAAGACGTTCGTTTTGAAAACATGTAATCCTACTGTTCCACATTTGTATCATTTCTAACATATCCCTTTTTAATATCAAAACTGATATGTTTTAGATGTAGTGTTAAAAGGAATAAAGAATCAAAGTATCTAAAGGGGGGGAGATTGATGTCTACACATGAAAATGATCACTATGAAGCGTTTGAATCGAGTCAACATAACCGTGAAGATTTAATGGATTTAAGCGAGTTACGACAACAAGTTGACGCATTTAAAACAAATAATAATGATTCAGAATTAAAAGAACATATTGCTTCAGAATTAATTAAGTGGAAAGAGTATATACGAGATCAATATAGACCAGAAGATCCAGCTGAACAGTCAAGATTGTCTAATATTGCTGATAAAGTTCAAGGTGATATAGACTCAGCTTTTGAATATAATGATGGTTCAAAAATATTTGCTTTTTTAGAGGCTTCTTATCAAAGAAGTAAGGAAGATTTAGTGTACGGTCGTACGTTAATTCTTTTTTCTGAAAAAGATACAATAAAAAGAGCACTTTCATTCTTTGACTCTGATGAGGAAAACCATAAACTTGCTGACTTTATTGTTTCTAAAAATATAGAAATTGGTAAAGAAATCATGTCTGAAGATTATTTAGAGCTATTAGAAATTGAACGAGATTATATAAATGCTCGTTTCAATTAGTAAAAAAGGTTAGCCACATATGTGTGACTAACCTTTTTATATTGTATGATCTTTAGAATAATTGAACGATAAACACGAGTATAATAACGGCTGGCATAACGAATTTAATTAAAAAATACCATGGCGCAAAGAATTTGAACTTGTCGCGACCGAAACTTTCTTTTAAAGCTTCTTTATCTAATAATTGCCCTACTACTAATGTTGTCCCAAGTGCGCCTAAAGGCATTAAAATATTTGAAACTATGAAATCCATATTATCAAAAATAGTTCCCGCACCAAATTTAATATCACTTAAACTGCTAAATGATAGCGTAGCTGGAATACTAATAATTAATACCAATATACTTGCGATAAATGCTACAGATTTACGCTTAGAATTATCATTTTTAGTGAAATTAGATACGTTTAATTCTAATAGCGAAATAGAAGAAGTTAATGCAGCAAATAAGAATAAGATTAAGAATATGAAATAAAACATAACGCCAAAGCCCATTTGACTAAATACTAATGGTAAAACTTTGAACAATAGTCCTGGCCCCTCCTGAGGTTCATATCCAAACGTTTTTAAAGCTGGAAATATGGCTAAACCAGCTAATACAGATACTAAAATATTCATAATTACTATTGAAATTGCTGATGACTTTATTGTCATTTCTTTTGGCGCATAACTTGCATAAGTAATCATCCCAGTTGTTCCCAATGATAACGTAAAGAATGACTGACCTAACGCAAATAGAATACCTTCCATTGAAATATCTTCTAGACGTGGCTGTAGAATATAACGCACGCCGTCTATCGCGCCGTCTAAAGTTAAAGATTTGACTACCACGATAATTAAAAAGATAAATAATAGCGGCATCATTACTTTAGATGCTTTTTCTAACCCTTTTTCAACGCCCAACATGACGATTATCATTGTTAAAAAGATAAAAATCCCCTGGCCTAAAACAGTTAGCCATGGATTACTAATGATTGCTTCAAAATTAATATTTGTCAGTGTCGTTTTCTCAATAGATAACATTTGTAAGATGACATTACCAATGTAGATAATGATCCATCCACCTATAACACTATAAAATCCAAATAATATAAATACTGCTAAATTACCATTCCATCCAATAATGTTTAGCCATTTCTTACCAGTTAACTTGCTATATATGTGAGTAGTATAAGTACGTCCCATCTTACCTACTGTAAATTCCATAATTAATAGCGGTAACCCTACAAAAATAGTAAATATTAAGAATAAAAGTAAAAAAGCTCCGCCACCATAAATGCCTGCCATGTACGGAAACTTCCACATTGCTCCTAGTCCTATTGCCGATCCCGCACTGGCTAAGATAAATCCGGTTGATGTCTTCCATTGTGACTCTTTGCTCAATTCATCCACTCCCTTTAACGCGTTAAAGCGTTTATGCACTTAAGTAATACTTTAACACGTCTTGCTTATAAGTGCAATATACATAGATTTTTTATTTTTTTATCTTTATAGTAAAATTTAACTAATAGTGATTGCCTAAGGGGGAATATAATGAGTTTACTTCATGAAAGAATTAAAGCTAATTATTGGAAAGGCGTAGAAGCTGTAGGGGGCCATATTGTATTTGAGGATGATGGATTTAGATTTACTCCTCACTCATTTAACATTCAAGCTGATTCAGTCTTCGTACCTTATCAACATATTCAAGAAGTTTCGAAAGTTAATACTTTATTCATTGTCCCAAATGGTGTCAAAATAATTGATAAGAACAAAAATGTTCATAAAATAGTTGTTAATCAACGAGAAAAAATCTTTGAATTTCTAAACGAAATGAAATAATGCTTATTGCGTATGACAACATTCATTGTCTAATACTTAGTTAAACTAACTTATCAATCAAATTACAATATTTAATTTTTTTGTGGTAAAGTCATTGTGCTTTTTAAACATTAAAATAGAGGCTGGGACAAAATAAAATGTCTCAGCCTATTTTATCATTTTGTCAGTAGCTGACTGATTTGAAAATGCGCTTGAATCAAGCTTTTTTCAAACCTAGTCATCCTTGCCGGGGTAGGACAACGAAATAAATTTTGAGAAAATATTATTTCTGTCCCACTCCCTATATATTGATCATACTAATAGCTAATTTAATCATTAAAATCGTATACGACGTCTTGTCCCTCAGTAACTTCTTGAATACTCAAACTTTCAATGTGATCAACATTGATATAATGAGATTGTTGGCCATCTTTTAAAAATAAATAAGCAAGTTCATCAAATTCATCAATAAGACGTTGAATACATGCATCTTTATCAGGACCATTTTTAAAAGTTTTAAACTCATTATAATGTTTTCCAGATGTCGTTATATAAGTTAGTAAAAATGTACGTTTCATCACATTCGCTCCACTCAATTAGTCATGAAAAATTCTGCAATTTGTGTTTCTACTTTATCACTGCCTTCGCCATGCGTCATGAGATGCTTGCTTAAAGGATGACTTGTTAAATCTTTATCTTCACTATTAATGTGCTCATAAATATAATGTGCACTATCTTGATAAGATTGTTCATCTTTTTCTCCATAAAGAATTCTCGCTGGTGTCTTGATATCACCTAAATGAGCAGTAATATTGGAAATGAAATCTTTGAATACACGAACACTTGGACGATAGTCCTCTATGTAATTAAACTGTTCCTGTGAAGCATCACTATCTAAATTCATTAACTCATTCATACGCTGACCATATCGTTCCATACGCCATACTATACCAGCTTCTTCTTTTTCACTTGGTGCTGACATAACCGCAATTTTCGCTACGTCTACCGTTTCAGCCAATTTCAATGTGAATAATCCGCCCAATGATACCCCTGTTGCATAAATGGTTTCATACCCTTCATCTTTCAAGTATTGATAACCATTTAAGACATCATTCCACCAATCGTGAACAGTATATTGCGTAAACTGATCTAGTGGTAATCCATGTCCTTTATAATTAGGTGCGTAACATGTATAACCCTCTTGATTAAGTTTTTGTGCTAAGGGTTTCACATCACGAATCGTTCCAGTAAATGAATGAAGCAATAAGACCGCTTCTTTACGTGTCCCCTTTAAATTAATTGGGCGTGGTGATTTTACTTTCATTCTTACTCTCTCCTTATTCTAAAATTAGTATATTATAATACTGCGCGTAGTCTTAAAATCTTCAAATCATTCAACCCACTCGCAAAATTCCAGATGAATACGTTGTACAAGTAACTTTCCTTGCTCATAACCAGCATTGCCAATTTTTAGTATGTTATTGGGATTATAAATGTTATCTCCAATTTCAGCTCTACTCTTACTATCTGGACTAATTACTAAAACATGACTATGCTCGCTTAATAATTTCGCATCATCAAATGCACCTGGCATCATACCTAAACCATCTGCTATCGGCGCTAAAATAATAATACTGTCTGCACCTTTAGCTAACATAGCATTTGTCGGAGAAACCATACCTCCATCAATCCAATCACAATTGTTCAAACGTATATGTGGCCAAATGCCAGGTACTGCACCGCTCGCTGTCACGGCTTCCTCAAGTGTTACGTTGCTATGTGAATGAAATGTAGAGACTTCTCCTGTCTTAGCATTCATAGCAGTAATTTCTAAATTATCATGCCACCCTACATCGCCTAAACGTTGACGAATGGCTTGTTTACGTTTAGTTAAATCAACACGTGAAGGTCGCGTATATACAATATCACCCATCATTTGACCTACTTTAGTCGCATCATCACGTCCTACGATAAATGCATTCTGCCATAACCGATAAATATCTGAAGAAAGCGTCGCATGATCACTATCATCTCTTCGTTCATTTAGCTCATAGTAATATGTACGCATATCATAACCGTTAGCTAGTACTGCACCTACAAACGAACCTGCAGATGTACCTATGATTCTATCTGCTAACTCTAAACCTACACCACTTTCAATCAATCCAGCTAATACGCCAGATTCCCAAGCAATTCCTGTAATTCCGCCTCCGCCAAGAACTAAAGTACGTTCCTTATCTTTTGACATTGCCATCTCCCCTTTGTAAAAAAGATATTGAACTATTTATTATTAGGCTTATTACGTAAATTAAGATAAAACAATGGTAATATCATTAAAAACAATGCTACCCAAATGATACCTAGTGTAACGCCTCCAACTACATCTGTAATATAATGCGCATGAAAATATAGTCGGCAACACAGCACACCTATCCAAATGATAATAGTGATAGTATTGGCTATTATCCTTATTGCTTTGAGTTTTATTAAAGGAATTAAAATAATTAACAATATTAAAGCAAGTAACGTACTTGCATTAGAATGCCCACTTGGAAATGAATATCCGTGGTCTCGCATCAAATGATTAAATGGACGTTGTCTCTCGATGAGTTGTTTAATTAAATAATTTAATAACGTACCACTCGTTATAGTTAAAACCATCCAAATCGATAATTTATAATGTTTAAACAATAAAACAATTGCTAAAAATAGTGTGATATAGATAACTGACTTTACTTCTCCTATCTCAGCACAAAAAGTCATGAAATTATGCCAAATACCATCGCCGTATTTACGTTCCGGCTCACCAAAATAATCTGTCAGCCAATGTAAAGAACCTATATCGACATTTTGAACCAATAATGTATCGTGAATTACATTTATTGCAACAACGACAAAAATAATTAACCCAATCATGAACATAGGCAACGTCATCTTAGGTGAAATTTCACTTATTTGTTTATTCATACGCTTACCAGTCCCTAATTTCATTATTTTCAAGAATAATTAAACATGTATTTTACTTATTAAAAGTCATTTAAATGTTTAATTTGTTGTCCCTCCTGATCAAAATTAGATAGTTCAAGCCAGTGTTCAAATCTTGCTTTTACATCTGGCCACTCACTATCCAACAATGAGAACCAAGCAGTATCACGATTACGACCTTTACAAATATTAGATTGTCTAAATAATCCTTCATATGTAAATCCAAATCGTTGCGCAGCATGTTTGGAAGGTGCATTTAAGTTATCACATTTCCATTCATATCGTCTGTAGCCTAACGTTTCGAACACATATTTCGCTAACAAATATTGAGTTTCTGTAGCCACACGTGTTTTCTTTAACGTTTTAGAGTAGATAATATTGCCTACTTCTATAGACCCTTGTTCTGGATTTATACGCATTAATGCTAGAATACCTAAAGGTTTTTGTTGCACATTATCTAAAATCGTAAAGAAATATTTATCTTTACTATCAATAAGTTGTTTAATGTATTGTTCAAATTCGGTCTTAGAATCAAAAGGGCCCTCATAAAGATACGTCCAAATGCGTCTCGATTCAACATCACATAGAACGTCATATAAATCATTTATGTGTTCAATACTTAGCTTTGTTAACCTTCCATAACTGCCCTCTAGCGTTTGTGCATCAGGAAAAGACGGCGTCACAAAGTCATCTAATGCTTCTCCAATTGGTTGCTTAAACTCATTTACGCGCATCACTTTCAACTCCTAGATTCTCTTTGTGTAAATTGTACACTAATCCAATAAAATAATCTCTTAATTAGAAATATTTAAATATAAATGGATAATTCATTAATTAAAACGTTTATACTTAAAAGCACCCTACAAAGTCAGCATAATAATCTAACTTTTAGGGTGCCTCTTTAAAATTGTATTAACATTAACGACATTGAGTTTAAAGTTGCTTTTCCAAATTAGTATCTAGTTTAAATACAATCACTCGTTCGCCTGTAATCGTACTTAAATCACTATGGAAACTACTCACACTGACGCCAGTAATATCTAAGATTAATTGCATCAAATCATCTTGTCCTGACTCCACAAGTTCCGACCGCGTACGTTTAATGTTAAGTAAACCTTCTTGTGTCTTGCATACTCGATATTCTGCAGGAGTTAATACGCCTTGTAAGTTGACGATAATCATATCGCGTAGTATATCAGTTTTTACTGAAAGTGAGCCACGTCCGAGAAAATCCTTTTCCCATTGTGTAATTGCCTTACTAATCTCTGCCTCATAAGCACCTTTAGATTTAGCCATGATTAATCATTTGTCTCCTATTAATTGATTAACTTTATTTTATCACTTTTTCCGAAAAAACCGAACTCTCTACCAGTCTTTCCAACTACCATTTTCATCAATACTAGCCAAACGTACCCATTGATTATCAACTTTCTGTTTGAATTTAATATTATTCTCAAGTAAGTCTTTAATATATTGATCTGGCGCTTGGATAACAACTAACAATCGAATTGGAGAATGATAAATTTTATTATCTGCAGCCATAACCGATTGCCAAGGTAACCCAGCCAATAAGTCACTTGAATTACCTTGCATGACGCCAACACCAGATGTTACTGATTGGGTAGTCTTATTTCCGCTTCCATAAAAATGTGGTGCAACAGTCGACGCGTAATATTGTAGATTAATCCACTGTGCTACTAAAGCTGGACCCGAAATAATTGTATTTAATAATTGCCCATCAGTGTCTTTCTTCCAATCATAATTATGTAAGAAAGCTCGTCCTTCTAAATTGGTACCTGCAGTAATATTACGCTGACCAATAATAAATTCTGCATTACGAGCTAAGCCCCATTCTGGACGGATTTCACTCCAGTCATTCGCAAAGCGATGCGCTTCTGCAACCGGGTCTTTCAAATCATCTTGATCTAAGCCAGGAAGATTAGCGAGACGTTCCGAATTCGCTTTATAACTTATACGTGGCATAGCTTCATTTAACATATCCAATGCATTTTGAGCTTCCTTAGTTAATTCTGGCATATAAATAAATTCTAATTCATCGATAGACGTCTTATGCTCTGCAGCAACAAAGACGGTTGAGTCAGGAATCACTATACCCTCATTTTTTAAAGCTTCACGTACATGTGGTAAATTACACATCATTGCCAATAGCTTAGCATTGAATCCACTTGACGCGCCTCCACAAGCGCCACATTCTAACGAAGCATGATAAGGATTGTTATTAGACACACTTCCATGACCGCCTAATACAATTAAAGGTGCAAAGTTTGTCGTTAAATCCATCAACTGTAGTGCCTGTCTAGTGAAAGCAACTTGTTCTTCTTCTGTAAATCCTATTGGTAAATCACTATAAATTTCATGCTCACGATCTATTGTTAATTTAGCTTCGGGTTTCTTCAACCAATTCTTCGTAAAATTACGAACAAAGTGGCCTGTCTTCTTCGGCATTAATGTACTCGCTATCGTATTTAAGCTTAAAAATGGTCCGCTTAATTCTGGTAAGAGTAAACTCGGTAAGACATTATGTTTCATCAATTTGAATGTATAAAACATGGATGTAACCGAATGTTGTTGTTGGTTATACGTGTTTAAATCATGGCGATCGGCATACTCTTTAATGGCATAGGCTGGTGGTACCATGACAGGTAATGAATTATGCGTAAATTGTTCATCTAACACTTCTTTTCTAATTGGAAGACCAAAGAATCCTGCAATACCTATCGTCTCAAACGGTCCTTCACTCTCTAAATGACGACGAAAAGGCTCTGAACGCACATCAATGCAAAAAGCTAATTGGACTTGAGTTTCTTGCTCTACTGGTTTAACAGATTTATCATAAATCGCTTCGACTAACTCACGTTCATGTGTTTCTTCCCACGCTTCAAGCCATAATTTTTTGAAATAGAGTGGGTTAAAATCGTGAGCAAATCTCAAATGTTCCAGTTGGTCTTCTATAGACATTGAGGCCCAATCATCAATTGACATTTCTCCATAATATAACCATTTACTTACAAGCTCTTTGATTCGTCTTTCAACATTTAAGACTGCCGGACGGCTCATTTTTTCAGTATCTAGTAAAATACACTCCATCGTTAATCTTATAGCAAGATACTGTGTTAACAAATCCGCTTCATGTTCATGTTGTTCAGCACGGTAGTACATCATGCCTGCCCAACCTGGTAATGATAGGAAATGACCTGTTAAATATGATTCACGTTCATCTTCAGCTATATCTAAATGATTTAATGCCATGATTAAAGCCTCTCTATAATCTTGAGGCAATGTCTTAATCATTTTACGTTGTGTTTTAGTAAGCATTGGATCATGCTGTGCTAAATGTAGCCAAGAAATATAGAATCCTTCTTCTCTTTTAGGCATAGTCCAACTTGATTGGAAATTATCTAAATATAATTTGGACCACTTAATAATATGTGTATTAAGTTCATCCATTAAAGATTCACCTTTAGCATTAAATGCATTCGCACTTTTTGATCGTGCATATTTAAAAGGCTCATTTTCAAATACACGTTTGAGCTTAGATACTTCAATCTTTAAGTATGCTTCTTTAGTAATTAGGTTTGTAGGCAAATCTTTGATGCGCATCGCATTTTTACAATAAATATCAATATGTGATTTTGGCACTGAAGTGTCGTAGTCTTTAATAGCTTGTTGTACTTCTGTTTCTACAAGTTTCTGGTCTATCTCTCCATTTTCTAAAGCAGTCATCACTGACGCATGACTTGGGTATAAATCTATATCACGAACATGTTTAAACCATTGAGCTACTTGATCAAACGTTCCATGTTCCATTTCTTCCCATGGATTACGTGCTGCAAAGATAGATATAGGAGATAGTGGTGTAATCACACGACGTGCCGATTTAACTGTTTCTTCTATGTTATGTTTAGTTATTGTCATGTTAGATTTCACCTCTTATAAATAATTCTTTAAGTAGTTCGGATGACTTTCAACCGATTTAAATTTTGCTTCTCCAATTTTTACAAGCCATAAATATACTTTAGCGAAAGCTGTTGATGAACGACGACGTGCTACCCAAATGCTAAAGATACTACCTAATACTAGAATGGCCACACAAATGATAACGCTAATTAATGGTGGATGTGGCGTTACCATATATACACTATTTAAAATATTAACAAATACTTCATGTGTCACAACATAAACGAGTGCCACAATGATAAGCATAGCAATGCCAATTACTCTTCCCATCATACCTCTATTTAGTGCAACCATTTGATTCCATGATACAGATAATGACCATGCTAGGATAAAGGCACTAATTAATGTGTAAGGTGTATGCGAACTTGTTAAAAAGAAGATAATAGCAATAACAACGGCTAATGTTCTTCCTAATACTGTCCAAGCATAAGAACGCTTAACATTTGGTGGTGTTGGAATATTGAATCGTTTAACTATTGACCCTGATTGTAAAAATAGCGTTGCTTTAAATATGCCATGTAAAATCAAGTGAATAATCGCAGCAGAATAAACACCCAAAGCACATTGCACAAGCATGAAACCCATTTGACTCATTGTTGAACCAACAAGTTGTCTTTTGTAGTCAACATGCACCAAACTAATTCCTGATCCAATAAGTACTGAAATACTTGAAATAATAAGTAATAACGTTAATGCAATATTATTATCAAATACTGGTGAAAAACGCGTTAAAATAATACCACCAGCATTTACAATACCAGCATGCATAATTGCAGATACGGGTGTTGGTGCAACAACAGACTCAATTAACCAACTTTGAAATGGATATTGTGCTGCTGGAATAATAACAGCAATAACAAGTAATAAATCTACAATTAATTTCAGTCCATAACTCATTGAAACATCGTAATCTTGTGATGGATCGATAACCCAATCGCCAGTACCGATGAAAAATACAACTACAGCTAATAATAAAGCAACCCATCCAATGATAAATGAACGCGCAGATACTTTTGCTGCTTCAGCCGGCACTTTCCAAGAACGGTTTAGTCGTATAAGTTGTGTTAGACAAAATAATGTTAGTCCCCAACAAATAACCATCAAGCGTAAATCATTACTTAACCAACCAATAGACGCAAATACTGTTGTAAATGTGTATAACGGGAAGTATTTGCGATAATTACGATCGCCTAATAAGTAACGTGCAGAAAATTTCTGAATAATAAAACCTAAAGCTAATACAAAGGCACCTACTAACCAAGCTAGTTTATCTAGAGCAAAGATACCTATAACTTCTCTGCCATTAATAGTGATTAATCCAATTACTCCTACAATGACAGGTAATAGAAGTAAAGTTAAATGTAAACGTATGTATTTTACAGGAACCGATGGCACTAAAAAAATTAAGCCACTTAACACTGCAATGACAAGCGTTACGAAAAATAATGTTAGTAAAAAACCAGAACTTAACATTGCCGCTCCTCCATGTCTTCAATCTATTTCATATAAAAAGTTCCCTTATACTATTAACAATATAAGAAAAAACCTACAATAGTCTAGTTTTATCCTTAGGTATCAGATATTTACTAACTATTGTAGGTTTCTATGAGAACTCATTTACTTAATATGTATAAATGCTTTTTCAAGCTACCTAATATGTATCGTTGAACATATGCCTTACCCTTCAAGTGAACAATGGATTTCGAAAAATTCCTTGCACAAATGCTTGATAAACACCTATGTAAAAATCAGCGTAATACATACAATATAAGAAAATATTGCTAAAAAGTCAATCTATTATAGTAATTGGAAGTTCTTTCATACATTTAATAACACGTTACACTTCAATCTTTCAGATAGGCATGATTTATCGTATTAAGTTGTCTGAAATCTAACGACTACGAAACGCTTTCATTGAGTTAGGAATTACCAAACAAATCCTCTCAAAGTCACGATATACTTTATTTAACATTTAATAAGGAGGTACTCAAAATGGGAATCATTTCTGGTATTATTGAACTTGTTAAATTCATCATCGACTTAACTAAAAAATAAGTCTCGCATTACGCACATAAACATTCCATATAAAAAAGAGTGAAATCGGATGATTTCACTCTTTTTTTGTGCATACAAACAAAACGCTCAATCCCTATATATAAGAATTGAACGTCAGTGGATAAAATGAATTTATTTGTTTAACTATAAAGTAACATATTTTAGCGTTCATGCATGTAACAATTTTGTGAAAACGCTTAAAAATGTGTCGAAAATTTCCTTCAAATCACTAAATCGGTTAATGTTTAGTGAATTTTTCTTATTAAAACTCCTATTTCACACAAATGCTACTAAAATTAGGGTAATAATCAAACAAGTAATAGAGATGCATATAAAAATACAATTTATCATTTACAGAAAGGACTGATTTAAATTCATATACTATCCATAATACTCATTTCACTTGTAGCGATTGAATTTCTATTTATTATGTATTTAGAGACCATAGCAACGACTTCCGATAGAACGAGCAAAGTCTTCGGTATTCCTGTTAGTCAACTGAATAATAAAAACATAAATACCCTTCTTAAGAACCAAGGAGTGTATAATGGCTTGATTGGTTTACTTCTAATTTATGGTCTTTTTTTCAGTAGTGCTCCTAAACAACTATGCATTCCAATTCTAATTTATACCATTATAGTAGCTGTTTACGGTGGGTTAACGAGTCATATTAGTATTTTCCTTAAACAAGGAACCCTTCCAATTCTAGCTTTAATCTCTTTATTACTTTAATTATCTACTATATATATAAAGTTGGTGTTTGCTATGATAGAACATTTAAAAAAGAAAAATCATAAAACTATAAAAATTTTAGGAAATATTTGGCTTAATGCAAATTTAGATACACATACCTTTATTGATAGTTTTTATTGGATAGACAACTATACTACTGTACTTGACGCTCTTAAGGATGCTGATGTTTACGTTTATAAAAATGGTAAGGACATTGTCGCATTTTGCGGGCTTAATGACACTTACATAGCCGGTTTGTTTGTAAAAGAGGAATTTCGAGACCAAGGGATTGGGCATGCACTCATTAAGCATTTACAATCTGAATATGATTATTTATCTTTAAAAGTATTTGAAGAAAACCATCGCGCCGTTCATTTTTATACGGATTTAGGTTTCATAAAAATTGACGCCAATATTGATAAAACAAACCATACTGAATTATTAATGGCATGGAAGAAGTAAAACAATTTAAGATGTACGATTGGATAATCCCTACCCTGTCCATCTTTTGCAGATTCATCATATTGTTTGAATCCATTTTTGAGATAAAATGACACGGCATTGGGGTTATCTTTGTTTACATCCACATATTGAACCTTATGCTCTTGAATTAAAGTTTGCAGTATTTCCGTGCCATAACCCTGCTTAAAGTATTTAGGATCTAAAAATAGCATTTCCAAATTAGCTTCATTAGTCCCTGAAAATCCAATGACATCATCACCATCAAACCACAAATATGCCTCAACATGCGAGAAGTATGTTGGGATTTCCTTTTTTAGTGCTATTCTATCTTTCTCTTTTAAAAAGTCATGTGTAGCAATAACTGAACGCTCCCAAATAGCCAATGCCTTAGGATAATCCTTTTCTTGAAGCTCGATTTTATTTAATCTCATTTTCAAAACCTCTCATATTAAAAAAGGCTAGAAACCCTATCACAAAGGTATTTCTAGCCTAAAATTACATTTTAACTTCTATTCCCACTCAATCGTAAACTTTATTTTATATAATATCGTATTCTTTCAAAATAGGTTTATATCAGTAGTTATAACTGCTCAATAACCAAATTTATGTTCATACGTTTGCCCTTAGTTTCAAAAATATGCCCTTTTTTTGCCCTCTGTTTTAAAATGCATTTAATTTTAAAGATTATGCTATTTGCAATTCATTAAAACTAAAAAAACCACATCAATTAAGATGTGGCGAAAGGGGTTCGAAAACATCTTTTTAGGGGAGAATGTTTTCAAAATGATATCGTTGACTTACAATATTATCTAAAGATACTAATCTAAAACACACTCTCTCTTTTCGAGAGTAAGTAAATCATAACATAAAAATTGAGGCAATCGCTAGGATTTGCCTCAATAAAAGGAAAAGTTTGAGAAATGCTTGTGTTAAAACATTTCTATATGTTGAAGGGAATTCAACATATATTTAATTTACCACATTATCATATTTTAAAAAAACTATTGTTTATATTTCAATCAATATAAACTCTCCATCAAAGTCAATTTTCATTATAAAAAGGGCATTAAGCCCCTCGAGTCTTATGCCGTATACTTAACAAAGTTAGAGATTACCTAAGTGAGTATGAAACGTACTAATAGACGAAAAGGATATAAGGTAAGGGTAATACTATAACAAAGGTAATCTCACTCGTTAATTATTACATATTCATTATTGTTTTTCTACTATTAATATTTGATGACACACAATGATTTCACATATAAAATTCTACTCTTGTATTTGTAACGATCAATATATATTTGTACGTATTCCTATTTCTCGCTGCATTAGAATACGTCTCTCAGCGTCTTTAAAAAATGTGTTTCGTCATGAATAATTACAGAATAATAAAATAAAATATGTTTATATTAATTTAAGCATGGGTGTAATAGATTAAGCTCATAAAATAAACTCTCCTCATTAGTCAAATGATTAATGAGGTTTTTTGTATATATATAAAAGAGACCAACCATTAAGGTTAGCCTCTTTTAACAATTACATATCCACGTATAGCTAAGGGCTTCATTTAATAAACTCTATAGGACAGCTGAGGCTTTATATTAGCCTCTGGAAATTATTATCTCTTTTTTTATAGATAATGTCTATTAAATAATTGTTAAAAGTTTTTATTAGTGTGTAAAGATGAATTTACAATGTATTTCTCACTGCAACACAGGACGCTTCTCAGTGTCTTATGATACAAAAAACCACCACTCACTATATTAGTGACGTTTAAAATGAAATATCTAACTTGTCCGTGTGCTAATCATTTACATTATCATTCTATGTTAAACTTCATTCTTTTTCTAATTAATTGTTATTCTATGGTTGTTATATTTTATATTCTATTTATGATATTATCTACTTATCAAAATAGAATATAAATATTGGAGTATAAATCATGAGTAAAGCTAATAAATCATTGTACTTTTATTTAATGCTCTTTTTTTCAACGACGCTTGTAGGGGCTATCTTACTTTATTTACCCTATACTGGTAAAAAACCTATAACCTTTATAGACGCTCTTTTTATTGCTTCTAGCGCTTTCACTGTTACGGGTTTATCTCCAGTTGATATAGGAGCCCAATTTAACCTACTTGGAGAAGTAGTTATATTATTATTAATACAAATCGGTGGGCTTGGTATTGTTACCGTAACAATGCTCATATTTGTGTTTTTAAATAAAAAGGTTTCACTGCAAAACAGATTTTTAATTATGGTCACATGGAATATAGATGAAGCTGGAGGAGTTGTCAAATTAATTAAGCATTTAGCGATTTATAGTTTTATTACAGAGTTGATAGGTGCATTTTGTTTAAGTCTATCATTTATACCTAAATTTGGAATTGGACAGGGATTATTCATAAGTTTATTTACTGCTGTATCAGCTTTTAATAATGCTGGTTTTGCCTTATTTAAAAATAATCTAATAGACTTTTCTAACGATCCAGTAGTTATTATTACTGTCCCCTTTTTAATAGTTCTAGGTGGATTAGGACATTTCGTACTTGTTGATTTGATTAACTGCAAAAAACTTAATAAGCTTTCATTTCATTCAAAAGTGGTACTTTCAACTACTTTTATTTTAATTATTTTTGGCGCTATATTATTCTTTTTATTAGAACAATCCAATACTTTAAATAATATGGGATTGATTGAAAAAATAGGTAATGCCTTATTTCAATCGGTAACGACAAGAACAGCCGGTTTCAATAGTATTGATATGGGAAATATTAAAACTCCTACCGCTTTATTATTAATGGCACTTATGTTTATTGGAGGAGCGCCTCTTAGTGCTGCTGGAGGTATTAAAGTAACGACATTTGCAATAGTTTTTATTTTTGTTTTAAATGCTATATGTAAAGAAAATACTGTCTCTTTATTTAATAGAGAAATATCTGACAAATATATTAAACTATCTATCGTGACAATTACCATTTCTATTATTTTCATATTCGTTATTACTTTTTTATTAACAATTATTAATCCAAGCATACCATTAGTTAAAATATTGTTTGAAGTTATATCCGCTTTTGGGACTGTTGGTTTGACTATGGATCTAACATCTGAATATAACGGCTTAACAGAACTAATTATCGTGATTGTTATGCTATTTGGTAAAGTGGGCTTATTGACTATGGCAAGAGCTTTTATTCCTCCAAGAAGCCCTAGAAAATATCATTACTCAAAAGGACATATTCATATTTAATAACAAAGCCTCCTCTATGAAAAATAGAGAAGGCCTTTATTTATATCAAAAAGCAGAATGATTTCTTAGTAATATTAAAAGCATGGAGTGTAACTCCATTTTCTTCTATTATTCTTCAAATCTCCCTATATCATCAATAAACGTAGGTACAACTTTGTTCACATCAACCCTATCGTAAATAAGCCCAACGCTATCTATTCGGATAAATAAATATCCTATCATCATTTAATTTTATAGATGGTACTATGCGCCTATCTACACCGTTTCTTGCAATCATTAAGTTAAACGGTAGTATTACTCCTAAACCTTTTTGTGTTTTACTCAACGTATGCCACACTGCACACTCTTTATCATTCATAAGATCATCGTAATAGATGACGGAACATTTCTTTATCGCCATTGCTCTGTTATACATATCTTCAATGCTAATCATATTTAATTTATCGGCAGTATCACACATGGTTACCAGTCCTCATTGGTACCTATATCATCTACAAAAACAGGAGTAACCATATTCACATCTACTTTATCTGTAAATATACTGTGATAACGACCTAATAAATCACGTGCTTTTAAACGGTCACTAGGCTTAATAGGTACGTCTACCTTTTCCACATGCTCATTATACACAAGGTTCATGCGTCCAGTGTCTGGATTACGTTGGAATGTCCCTTTCTTAACCACAACCTCTTTAGTCTCTGTCTCGTCTCCAATAGCTGATTGTGTTAATAGATACAATATTTCTTTTGCAGATAAAATGGTATCGTCCATTATCTCATCTTTCTTACTTTTAATGTATTCGTCCACTTTCTCTTTGCGCAGCAACCTACTACCCGTTACATGTGCACTATTAGGGCTATATCCTGCTTTTATAGCGCTTTGAGTAACATTGAGTGTCTTAATATACTCATTCGCAAAACGTTCTTGTTTAGGCGTTAGTTTGTCCATTGAATCACTCCTTATTTTCTATAATTTTATTTAATAAACCATCAAATAACTGTTGGACTCTTGTTTTAGATATTTCTAGTATTTGAGCTATATCACCAAATGTGCGTCCATTACATAGAAACATAAAAATATTGTATTCTCTAAAATCTGCAATACGATCAACCAGGATATCCAGGTCATTCATAAATATATGGTCATCTGCATTAATTGTTTGATATGAATATTCGTCTACATCATCATTTAACGTAAAGAAATCATTAGCTGATACATCCTTATAATCATCATCCACATTATTATGGTACTTTAATATAAATGTTTTAAGCGTCTCTTTATCACCAACAAACATAATCACACCACCATTACTTGTTGGGGTTCACTAGCCTTAGTTAAAGGCTTACCATGACCCACGTTGAACAAATCTACCTGCAAACGTTCAATGAGCCTGTGTTCTTTTATACGTCCATGTGATTGCATGTATCTAACCACCTGCTGTTGTTCTTCTTTTGTATAGGTATTTAGCACCTGCTTTAATAAGGATAGACGTACCAATGAATCATTTTTAAATCGTTTCAAATCAGCTTTCTTTTCACAAATCCATATCACAAGTTTATCAACTGGATATGAGACAGAAATCACTCCCATAATATCGTCACATGTCGTTATCGAAGTGCTTAAGTGATACATTTCGCTTATATGTGACTGGGCTAATTTAATTTTAGAATTGATATACTTTGGATTGTATTTGGTCAACAACTCATATTCTGAGATTTTTGTTTGTTGATATGGTGCACTAATATTTTCGTCCACAATGATACCCCCATTATATAGAATGAGCCTACCCAATAAAGGATAGGCATTTGAGTAATGTTTTATTGTCTATAAGCGTAGGCTTGCTTTCTTGCACCATCTTTTTTAGCTTTAGCATATTTTAATTGCTCGTTATATCTGTCTGCCAATGGTTTGATAACAACGTAACCGTCTTTATCTTTGTTAATGACTGAACCTCTGTTCTCCATACCGATTTGTCTTAAAATATTATATTGATATGCTAAATCGTTATATTCTTCATTATTTTCATACGGGTGTAAAACCATTCTTTTTAATTGTGTGAAAGTACCTGAAATTTGCCCTTGCTCATTTTCAGAAAAACGATTCTCATAAATATTTTGTAATAAACTTAATTCATATACACCTATCTCTTTAGGGTCAGCATTTCTGACATACTCAATGATTTCTGAGTTATCGTAAAAAGAAAGTCGAGCTTTTAAATTTTGTCTATTAATTAATTCAGCTTGTGGGTTTGAAATATTTTCGGTTGTCGATTCCTTTTCGATTTCTTCTAATCTACTTTCAATATTCTTAATCTTATCACTAGCAAATTGTTTAAATTCATTTTCAATTTGAGTTACTTTCGGTTTTTGTTTCTCATCAATCGCATCTAATCTATACCCACGTTGATACATAATAAATGTTTCTTCTAAAAATTCATCTACTTTATCCAATAAATCTTTGTATTTTCGATCATTAAAAAGTACGTCGTAAGCACTTCCTGTTTTGGCTGCGTTTGTATTGTACATATATAAACCTCTTTCGTTTTAATTTTATAATTCGATACGTTTTAAAGCCTCATAGCGTCTCATACTACCGTCTGCTAACTTCTTAAGACTTTGCATTGCTTGGTGCTTTTCTTGATTAGTAGTGATGATATAGTAACCACGTTCGTTCTTTTTATAGCTGCACCCAATCGGGTAACCATAATCATCAATCAGCTTACTAATAGCATTTCTTAACCATCTTTCATTAGTTGAGTTGGATTCATACCCCATTAAGTTAAGTATCTTGGACTTAGTTATATACTTATCTTTTGAGTTTTGAATAGTATCATAAATCCTTAAATATTCGTTTGGTACCTTTATTTTTTCTTTTTCAATTACTTTCACGGTTATAACCTCCATTTTTTTTATCTCGATGGACGTTACACGTAATAAAAATGTAAAAAGGAGTAGTTTTTTACTTCAAAAAGAGAATTCTTACTACCTTTATTATACTAATTTTATCCCTAAAAAGCAAACTTATGTTCTCTTTTTTGCTGATTTTAATTATTTATTATCATCCGGATTAAACACTGATATAACAATATTAATAAAGATTTTCATACACTTTCACAAGTTCCCCTAATAAGAACAAATGTTCTATAAAAGAGCGTATTTTTGCCCTTTGTGAAATTTTGGACACTTAGCTTTTTTTAGTTTATTTTTTCTTCTAACCTTATTAAACCTTATCAATTTTTCTTAGTTACCTTTGTATAACCTTTGTATTTTTGCAAAGTCCAAATTTGGACTCTGCTAATTATTTCAGATATATTAAAATCAATTTTATCCCCTTGAAAAATTGGCATTATTTAGCATTAAAAAAGCCATGCACCTATTAAAGTGCATGACCTATAAATTTACGCTTTCACTCCATTGTAATAAGACTGTTTCAATTCATTCAGTCGCTTAATCAATGCCTTACTATCATCTTCATTCGCCTTCTCGTTCTGGATAAACTCAGTAATAATTTTCAAGCCCTCAACTAATTCTGGTGCAGGTTTATTAATTCCAGTAGCTAACTGATACAACATTTCCATATTACCTATAACATCTGCATTACTAGTTTGAACGCCCTCAAGTTCATCTATATTGAAATCTCTACTCATGTAGTCGAACATGTCACTATTATTACTTTCTGCGAACGTCTCAAGTCCATACATAAAATAATCATTATCAAACATGAAACTAGCCATCATATCGCTTATAGTGTCATGTGTGCCATCTGGCATTTCGTAACCAGCATAATGCCCCTCAATGCTCTCTATAAGTTTCTCAGTATGCTTTTCTGACGCAATCTCAAAAGTTTTTCTCACTTCACAATCTTTTATCAATACATGAGCATACATCTTCCCTTTGCTCATCAGATACACAACATTAAACGGATCGTTATATATCTTAAATGCAAAAGGTACTTTATAACTACTTTCACATAGTCCAGTAAAATATCTTAATAATGTTGCTGCTCTAGTTTCAAATTCATTTGCTATAATTTCAACGTTCATACTATACACGTTCCTTTCTTCTAATCATCAAATTTTCGTTATCTTTTCCCACTTTGCCGATACTTTCAAATTTATATTTTCTAAAATATTCAGTATTTTTTTCGCTTTCAGTCCACAAACAAGACTCAAGATTTAGTTTTGTAGAAATTGCCAATATATCTTTTAATAGCATTTTGCCATGTCCTTTTTTAAGCGAATTTAAATTATCTATTTCAATGATCCAATCACTGTTAAAATATTGTTTAAGTAACGGATTAGGCTTTCTAATATTAAACTTTATGAGTGCTTTGAAATCTTTAGTAATCAATGATATATCCCCACCAATACAATAGAGATAATATTTCTTGTTTAACAAAATTACTTCTTGAATAAAGATTTTGTGAGTTTTAGTGGAATTAGTCAAAAGACTAATAATCAAACCTTTAGCCATGTTTTCTTGTTCCTTCTTCACATGCTGCTGAAATTTATTATTATTTATAAACATCTTAAATTGTTGGTGTCCTATTTCTGTAATTGTAGGCATACTTGACCTCCATATTTAATAATTGGGAATTATTCCTCGTTAAGTTCCCACATCAATTTTTTATCGGGAACTGTCTAAACCTTTGATATATATGGCTTGAGCAAAATTAGTTCCCGTTGTCCCCGTTAATTATTTTTTATTGTTTTGTATTTTATAATTAATTACTCTAGTTATTTTTTAATCACATATACTATTTATATATAAGTGGGAACTTCGGGAACTATTAGACTTAAAGCCTGATAATATAGTATTTATTGAGTTCCCGTTTGTATCTTTTGAATGGGTACTAACGGGAACTATTGGGAACTTATTAATAATCTGAATAAGGATAGTTTGAACTTGAAAAGTCGAACCCTAGTTCTTTAACTATTTCATTTTTTATAGCAAAACCTCTATGTTTAATATTTGAATTACTAATCTTCATTTGTAGACGGTCTTTTTCATTTTTAACTAAATAACCTTTTTTATCCCATTCTTTTGTTATGGTGTACATTTCATGACCTAATATATCTTTGACTGTATCGCCTAAAATACATAGGTAACCACGTTTATATACTGCTTTAATCTCCCCATTTTTTACGTGACTATATCCATCGCCAGTTATATTATTTCGATGAGCGTCTAAATATTGCAGCATATCCTCAAGCATTTGTTTAGGCTTATCTATCGTTTTATTATTCTTCAACATATTTTCATATGCTTGATTAATGATTTTATAGTAATCATGTTCAAAGCCATCTATATCATTAAGAATTTCACCAGTAAGCTGTAATAAGGCAAAGCACTTCCCAATACGTTGCATTACTTCATTGATACCTTTTTCATTAAAGTATCTTAAGTAACTTTCAAAACTTTCTTTATACTCATCTTTTTTTGATTGATATTGTTTAAAAAATTCAATTCCTAGCGTTCCGTAATTCTCTCTAAATTTATGATCTAATGAGATGAAATCAAAATTATCTGGATAAGGTTGTTCTTCTAAAGTAACGACACGAGCCGATACCCCCGCTTTATCTTCTGCCATATTCGTAATTGAGGCCTCACCAGTAGAAAGCATGATATTTTTCCATTCTTTCTTTTCATCAATAGTTAAATTCTTATTACTTCGACTTTTACTTTCACCACTTGAATAGTTGTAGACTGCATTAGCAATAAAATTAGGTGATATATTACGTGTATCATCTTTAAACATTGGAAAAGAGTTCAAAAATGCAGCCATAGCCTCAATGCTATTTCTAGTAGAACTCCATGTAGTTGTGAGGTCGGTAGTACCCCACACACTAGCTACTAAATTTAAAGTGAATGTTTTACCTGTTGAAGTACTTCCAGCAAGTTCAACAATGAATGGCATAATATCAAATTCATAAAGTAATACCGAACCTAGTGAGGCGTATAACATCACCATCACCATAGGCAACTCTTTAATTTTTACAAATACTTTTTCTGAATAATCTTTAATTGTACCTTTACTTTGAAACGAATTGACTAACTTTTGAAAGCCTTTATCATTATTGAAAAACTTTATATTTTTGTGTTCCATTTCGTCTTTATATGGATAAATAAAGTAATCTTTTACATGGCCTAATCGAGTTGCTACCTTTATATTGATAGGTGGACTATATCTCTTGGACTGATTAATATAATCAACTAATTTTGATGAAGTGTTTGAAGTTACATCTAGTTTTCTATTTGCTAGTTTGAGGAGTTGTCTATTGTCAGTAATTTCTTCGGCAGTAACACTTAAATTCACTGGTGTTCTATCGTCTATAAAGTGCATATTATAACTAACTTCACCATTTTCAATATTTTCATATCTAGTATTGATTTCTGGAATAGTAGTAGTGATGAACTTTTCTCTATCTGGTTCACCATCTTTTTTACTTGGGATAATTTGGTAAAGTGCTGCACCATAACTATTAGTTTTCACTTTATAACCATCTGGAATAAAATCATGTGTGTAAGATTTTCGGTTTAAATTTTCATTGATTTCATTCAAAATTTCATCATTAGTAAATTTCATAGAAAACTCCTCTCTAATTGTTGTAATGTTTTTTCATAATAGAATAAAAAGTAGTATTAATTTCACGTTCATTCATTGGTGGCGTGCATGATTGCCCCCACATCTGGGCAAAAGAATAGATAATGTGTTCATTTACTCTACGATTAAATAAGTGTCCTAAAATGCTTGCTAGTGAAGAATTACGCCCACCTTCACTAACGCCAAAGGCTTTTTCTTCCCAATGGCTTGGATCACGTCTTTTAAAATTTCGAGTAGAATTTTCTTGAGTAGAAATATCAAATAATTTAGCCCATTTTTTAAGTGTTGATTTATCTAAAATTGCAGCGTCATTATATTGAAATTCAAACGGACTATCACTACTTTTTCTGACTGGTAACGCCATAGCCCTAGACGGTTGATAACTTCCTTCATCAATTTTGCACGCAATTTTTTGTGCTAGTGTTCTCACATATGCACGATATTCATTAGCACTTATACGCTCACTCAGTGGCACATACAAGCGTATTCTAGGACTTTCATTTGTATGATTAAATGTTGTATGCCAAAACCACGCAAAGCCTTCTAATTCGCTTTTAATAGACTTATTTAGCATGTTTAAATCTTTTTCATCATCATAATCAAGTGCAAGTACATCTCTATAAAGTACATTTTCATCATTTCTATACTTTTGATACTCATTACCTTTATCATCTACACCATCAGCAACATCACCATATACTGCTGTACCTCTAGCGTACTTATTCCCATTGTTTTGTGGAATGGATAAACGACTAATTAATTCACTCCAGTTAGGTCGAGAGATGTTTTTGAATGAAGTTGATTTTTCATTTCCATACCAAACCACACTCACTTGAGTATCATTTTCTAATTGAATTACGCTCAATTTTATACCTCCAATGTATTAAAACAAGAGCAAAGATGTTATAATACAAATGGAGTATTTTCTTATTGCTCTTGTGTTTTATAAATTTTGTATATTATGCGTTATCAGTTCTGTCGCCAAACTTCGCTGATGACGCTTTTTCTATTTCACGGATTTTTTTCATAATGTCGTCAAAATCTTTCATATACATAAGCATTAAATCAATAACCTGTGTGTTTTTGATACGGTGCTCGTGATATTTCCAGCCATGCGTATATATTTCTTTTTTAGTTAGCATATGATTAGGTTCATGTGTGAAATACTCATCATCAAACCATACAAAAGATGTTACGACATCATTAATTTTCTCTTGTACTACTTCTAAATCATCAAATAAATTTCTTAATTCCCACTCCATTATTGCTTAACTCCTTAACTAATTTTTTGTTTATTATAGATTTCTTTAGCTTCAATTAAACTTTCTAAAGTACGCTTACAGTAGTCTATTTTTTCCAAATCTTCACGACTGAAGAAACTTAACTGACTTTGACTTTCAAATATAATTTCTTCTTCATTTTTAATAATCCAGTTGATAGCATGCATGATATTTTTTTATTCACATCTAATTTAGCAGCCATTGAATCACTCCACTTCAATATTTCCAACAATATAATCCAACGCCCATTCTAAAATGCCAATCACATTTCCTTCTCTATCTGTTGTATGTTCATGTTCACCCGTGTTATCTGTAACGGAATAGTAGTAAATTTCTTTATCTTCATTCATAACATCACTTAATGTCATTGTTACTTCATCGAGAATAGAAAACGCCTCATCTTCAAAATCTACCTCAGCAAGAATGTTAAACAACTCTTTATGAACGAGTTTCAAAATATGTTCGTAAAACGCTGTATCGTTATAGTGATAATCTGTAATAAAATGAAAACTATCTTTCGCTGATAAGAATATGTCCTTATCTTTTTCATATAATACTTTTTCTAATACTTGAACCACTTTTGATAATTGATATTTTTGTTTAATTTGCATCTTATTTAACCTCCAAGTTTTCATAATTTAATAGTGCAATCGTGCTGCCTAGTAGATAAATAGCAAACGCTACATGTACACCTAGTAACCAACCACTTATGAATGAGATTATTGAAAGAACCAATATATTAAATGTAAATTTCATCATGTTTTACACCTCCAATTAAAGCCAACCTTTATGACGTTTGCTTAAATATTCTTTAAAGCCATCAATAGAGATAACTGTCATAGTAGATGAAAGACTATAATATAAACCTTCTACACCTTTGTTATCTTTATCGTATTCTTTAAGAATACGGTTCACAGTGCTATAAGATATACCAAACATTTTTGCTATTGCATTAGGCTTTGCCATGATTGGCTTAACTACTACTTGTTTGGGTTCTGTCACTACATTTTCTTTAGTTGGTAAATCTTGTAATTTAGTATATGGCATAATCTAGCCTCCTTTTCATAGTAAAACATAGTAAGAGATTAAAAAAATATTTCATCAATAGTAATTCTAGGAAATAATTCTTTTCTTAATAAATCTCTAAAAATAATCATCTCTTTTCGATTAAAATTAATCTTTTGTTTTTCTTTCATTCGATAGGCTTGTACTGAAATATTAAATTTTTCTGCCATTTTTTCTTGTGTCATACCTAGCATTTTTCTATAACCTACTATTTTATTCATATATTCATCACCTCCGATAAACATAGTAAAACATAGCATTTCTGTAATGTCAATAAAAAACATAGTAAAACATAACTTTATATTATATAATTACTATTGAGGTGATAACTTGGATAAAGTAGAAGTCGGTAAAAGGATAAGAAAAATTCGTAGCCACTTAGGACTTACTATGGATCAATTTGGTGAAAAAATTGATAAAGAAAGTCCTGTAAAATCGGGAGTAGTTTCGAATTGGGAAAATGGAAAACAACTTCCAAATAAGAAAAGATTAAAAAAAATATCAGAATTAGGTAATATAAGTTTAGACGAATTATTATATGGTTCTATGTACAATTATATTGTTAAAAATATAAATATTGATTACGATAAACTTAATATTCCTAAAGAAGAAGGTACTTATCAAAAATCATTAATTGTTACTATGATGATGAATGATATACAAACTAAAGAGAATAGAAGAATGATTGAAAGTTCTATAAATGAAGAGAATTATGTACCCTTAACATATAGTCAATTTCTCGAAAAAGTTGAAATAGAATTGCCAAAAAAACTGAATTCTATTATTGAAAAAGGAAAAATCGCTATTCAAGAACTTAAAAAGAAAAACAAAGAGATTTTAAAAAATCATTCTGATTTAAATATAGTTAGTAAAATTCTTAATAATGAATATGTGACTTTTAATGATATTTTATTAGAACACTTTTTTATAGAAGTATTTTCATTAGAAAATTATACTTTTGAACAAGAAATTTATGTGGATAAAATGGATCAAATTAAATCAATTTTATTAAGATATTTCACTGAAAAATATATCAACAACGATTTAAGTAACACTCTCACTATAGAACAACTAGAAAAATTAAAAGAAGATTCCTTGTATATGTCTGAAATATTAGAATATGATCCTTTCTTTAAAGACAACGAAAAAGTTAATGAAGACTTAATAAAAATTTTTAATAATAAAATTCCTAGACACTTAAATAAAAAAATTGAGTTCGCTAAAAAAGGAGAACTGTAAATAACAATAATCAAGGTGGTGGTTCTATCGTACAATGTCTAATACACCATAGAAAAAATGAATATAAAAGGTAATAAATTTTGGGAGTTAAATATCTGTATAAAAATCTTTAAATAAAAAAGGGGTTATATCATGAAAATTTTAAACTATAAAATAAGTTATGAATATGATAGTGATTTATATACTGTTACTGCAAAAACAAATAAAGGGAAAACTTTTACTTATACATTTTCAGAAAATCATACTTTAAAAGAAATTAGATACACATTAGAAGAAATTGCTAAACAATTAGATATATAGTTCTAAAAGTAATTTCTTATCAACTGTAATCATTTAAAAGGAGGTTGTTATGTTAATATTTATCATAATTTTATTTTTGATCAGCATCATATTATATGTACTGAGTTTCTTTTTAGCACAAAACGAGGGTTTATATTATAAGAATAATTGTAGGACTATATCGGTGCTTATATTAAGCATCGGGGTGCTATGTTTGATGGGATATCTTATAAATTATATATCTTCAAACTATTTAGGAGTGTAATATAGCATTACAGTATTTGAATAACTATACTTGAACCATTAAGCGTTTATGAATTGGACCATTTTAATTAGCATCATCTTAATGGCTCTAAATATACGGGAGGCATAAAAAGTGATTATCGTTATAAGCTGTCTTATGATTTTATGGTGCATATGCTTAATATTGTTCTTATATAACGTTTATATGTTTATAAAAACAGATGGTAGCATCACTACAAAAACTTATTCTATCTGGAGTATATTGTATGGTATATGTATAATAATCATCTTAATAATGCTATATAACTTTAAATAGAAGACAAAAATTTTGTTAAGGAGAATATATTTGAGAATTTTAAATTGCAAAATAAAACTAAATAAAATTACTTATGAAGTTGAAACTAATAACAATAACTATTTTAAACATTCTTTACCGAAAGATATAAATACTTATCAAGTAGGAAAAATACTTAGAAATATCTCTGACGAATTAGATGGAGTATAGTACTTAAATAAACATCTTCCTAATCGATTAGAACTCAATGTTATAGAACAAATACTTAATACTAGGGTATCTTCACGTACTTTTTAAAATTTTTGGAGGTGATCACATGTGGCATGAGAAATTTACTAATAAACATGGTGAAACTAAATATCGCTATTATGAGAAGTATAAAGACCCACTCACAAATAAATGGCGACGTACTAGCGTTGTGCTTAATAAGAATGGTAAGCAATCACAGAAAGAGGCTCAGAAACGCTTAAATGAGCGTATAGAGGCAAAGCTAAATGACAAGACACCTACTAACCTAAAAACGTTAACTTTTCATGCTGCATGTGATGAGTGGTTTGAGCGTTATAAGCTAACATCTGGATCTAAACAGTCCACCATTACGACTAAAAGCTATAAAGTGGCTCACATCAAAAGAAACATAGACAAAGATATTCTTGTTGAAAATATGAATGCTGATGTTATACAAGATTTGATTAACTCCTCGTTAAAAGATGGACTAAGTCATAAATTAGTTAAAGATGATTTAAGCATCATCAAAAATATACTCCGTTACGCTCAAAAGAAATATCACATCACTGATATATCATACATAGACGATGTTGTAATGCCTAAAAAAGCGACTACAAGAGAAGAAGTTAAAGCTAAACGTGAAAATTATTTAGAAATGGCTGAAGTTCTGGCTATCATTGAAGAATTAAATCGTATAGCTAATAAAAAGCGTGCTAGCTATATGAAAAGGTCATACTTGTTTACTGCTTACATAGTTGAATTTCAAGTATTAAATGGTATGCGTATTGGCGAACTCCTAGCAATTCAACCTGATAATATTGATTTTGAAAATAAGAAGCTTGTTATTGACGGCACTATACACTGGCGCAAAGATGGTAACAAAGTAGGTTTCAAAGATACCACAAAAACAGCGTCATCTTATCGTACTATATCTTTAACTACTAGAAGTTGTGACATTTTACGTAGGGTTATGTTAGAAAATAAGAAAGCTGTTCAATGGGAAATTATGTATGTGGATAGGGGCTTTATATTCACAAGTCATAGAGGCAACCCTTTACCTCTTACATCAATTAATAGGAACATACAAATAGCTGCTCAAAATATAGGAATAGAAAAGCATGTGACAAGTCACACCATGCGTCATAGCCATATCTCATTACTATCGCAATTAGGTGTTTCACTGCGTGCGATTATGGAACGTGTAGGTCATACAGACCATAAAACCACATTACAGATATATAGTCATGTTACTGAGCAAATGGATAAAGATATGATGAATAAATTGGAGAAGATAAGGAGTTAAAAACTATGTATAAAAAATCCTAAAACCACTGATGATTATCTCTTCTTTTATACATAAATTCAAAAACTTCCACATCATGCCCTTTATATGCCCTTTTTCGAATTTACGAATTACAAAAACAACCCTCTAACCATTGTGGTTAAAGGGTTTTATAATTCATATATTCTATTCCCACTCTATAGTGCTTGGTGGCTTAGAAGTGATGTCATAGACTACGCGGTTAACGTGATCTACTTCATTTACGATACGGCTTGAGATTTTTTGTAGGACTTCCCAATCAATGCGGGCGAAGTCACTTGTCATACCGTCAATAGATGTAACTGCACGAATACCTACAGTATGATCATACGTACGATAGTCTCCCATAACACCTACAGATTGAATGCCAGGAAGTACTGTGAAGTATTGCCAAATGTCTCTTTCAAGACCTTCCTCACGCACAACTTCACGTAAAATCGCATCTGATTCTCGTACGATTTCTAATTTATCTTCAGTAATTTCACCTAATACACGGATTCCTAAACCTGGACCTGGGAAAGGCTGTCTCCATACTAAATGTTCAGGAATGCCTAATTCTATACCTAATGCACGCACTTCATCTTTAAATAACGTGTTAATCGGCTCAATAAGTTCAAATTCCATATCTTCAGGTAATCCACCTACGTTATGGTGAGATTTGATAGTTTGTGCAGTTTTAGTACCTGATTCGATGACGTCAGTATAAAGTGTACCTTGTGCTAAGAAATCAACGTCAGTTAATTTTGCCGCTTCATCATCAAACACATATACAAATTCATTACCAATAATTTTACGTTTTTGTTCTGGATCAGATACACCTTTTAATTTATCCATGAAACGTTCCTGTGCATTCACACGGATAATATTCATGTCGAAACCTTCACCGAATTGTTCCATAACCATGTCACCTTCGCCTTTACGAAGCAAACCATGGTCAACAAAGATACATGTCAATTGATCGCCAATCGCTTTATGTAATAAGACAGCTACAACTGATGAGTCTACGCCCCCGCTCATCGCACATAATACTTTGCGATCTCCAACGCGTTTACGGATTTTTTCAACTTCTATATCGATAAAGTTTTCCATTGTCCATTCGCCTGTGCATTCACACACACGGCGTACGAAGTTTCTTAATAAATCATTACCATATTCTGTATGACGTACTTCAGGATGGAATTGGACACCGTAAATACGACGTTTCTTATCTTCAATTGCCGCATAATTTGTACTTGGACTATCTGCAATCACTTCAAATCCGTCTGGAATTTCAATTACTTTATCAGAATGACTCATCCATACAGTTTGTTCAGCTGGTAATCCAAAGAATAACTCATCTGATTTTGCGTTAATAATTGCTTTACCATACTCACGTTCATTAGCGCGCTCAACTTTTCCGCCTAAAAGTTTAGTCGTCAACTGCATACCATAACAAATACCTAGTACAGGAATGCCTAAATTATAAATTTCAGGGTCGATAGTGAATGAACCTTCCTCATATACTGAATTCGGACCACCTGAAAGAATAATACCTTTAGGATTCATACGTTTAATTTCATCAACCGAAATTTCGTGATCATGTAATTCACTGTATACACCCATTTCACGAATACGACGCGTAATCAATTGATTGTACTGACTACCAAAGTCTAAGACAAGAATCAACTCTTGCTCTTGAGCCATTTCCATAATTGTGAATCTCCTTTTAATTGAATTTTATGTAAATAATAGAGAGACACTTCCCATAATGCATTGCTTTTAGATTCTTCTTAAAAGTGAACAACCTCTATGACAATCACATTTAAAATGAAAAATGCTCCCCATTCTTTCTAACAAATTGACTTCATCACACTTGATTTAAATTAAAATGAATAGTTTGGTGATTCTTTTGTAATTTGTACGTTATGTGGATGGCTTTCTGCTAAACCAGCAGGGCCCATACGTGTGAATTGTGCTTCATCACGTAGTGTTTTTAAATCAGGTGAACCTGTATAACCCATACCAGCTCTTACGCCACCCATAAGTTGATAAATTGTATCTTGTAAAGGACCTTTATATGCAGTACGTCCTTCAATACCTTCAGGGACAAATTTTCTAGGCGTTTTGTTTTCTTGGAAGTAACGGTCGTTTGACCCTTTTTCCATAGCGCCTAAAGAACCCATACCACGATAAACTTTATATTGTCTGCCTTGGAATACTTCAGTTGCGCCTGGGCTTTCTTCAGTACCAGCTAATAAGCTTCCTAACATTACTGCATGTCCACCGGCAGCTAATGCTTTAATAATGTCACCAGAGAATTTAATACCACCATCCGCTATGATTGCTTTACCAAATTTACGAGCTTCAGTAGCACAATCATAAATCGCAGTAATTTGAGGCACACCTACACCAGCTACGACACGTGTTGTACAAATTGATCCTGGTCCAATACCAACTTTAACGACGTCAGCACCAGCTTCAAACAATGCACGTGTAGCTTCAGCAGTTGCTACGTTACCAGCTACGATTGTAATCTCAGGATATTTTTCTTTCATTTTTTTAACTTCTTGAATAACACCACTAGAGTGACCATGTGCTGTATCGATAATTAATGCATCTACGCCAGCTTCGACTAATTTTTGAGCACGAATTTCTGTATCTTTAGATGTACCGATAGCTGCAGCAGCTAGTAAACGTCCATGCGCATCTTTCGCTGCATGAGGGAATTCAAGCACTTTTTCAATATCTTTAATTGTAATTAAACCTTCTAAACGACCATTTTCAACTAAAGGTAGTTTTTCAATTTTGTGTTCTTGAAGAATTGTTTCGGCTTCATCTAATGTAGTGCCTACAGGAGCTGTAATTAAGTTTTCTTTAGTCATAACGTCAGAAATTTTGATTGAAAAGTCTTCAATAAAACGTAAATCACGATTAGTTAGAATACCTACTAGCTCTCTTGATTCTTTATCACTAACAATTGGTACACCTGAAATACGATATTTACCCATTAAAGCTTCTGCTTCATACACACTTTCGTCTGGGGTTAAGTAGAATGGATTTGTAATTACACCGTTTTCTGAGCGTTTAACTTTTTGAACTTCTTCAGCTTGCTCTTCGATGCCCATATTCTTATGAATGACACCTAGACCACCTTGACGTGCCATTGCGATTGCCATTTTAGACTCGGTTACTGTATCCATACCAGCTGATATAACTGGAATATTTAATTTAATTCGTTCTGATAATTCAACACTAAGATCCGCATCATTAGGTAACACATCTGATGCAGCTGGAATTAATAAAACATCGTCAAACGTTAAAGATTCTTTAGCAAACTTATTTTCCCACATTGATAATACAGCCTCCATTTTTTATATAGTTATTTCTATTATTTCACATTTTCTTCGCTTTGTTTATACTTTAGACCATTAAAAAAGAAATTAAGAATAATTGCTGAAATAGCACCTAGTACAATGCCATTTTGAGTTAGCCAAGCAAATTGCTCACCTAACGCTTTAAATGCTTGAGGCACTGCACTAATACCTGTACCTAAACCTACGGATACTGCAATAATTAGTAAATTATTTTGATTTTTAAAATCAATATGTCCTAAAATGCTAACACCATAAGCCATAACCATACCAAACATTGCAATCATTGCACCGCCTAATACAGGTAATGGGATGATATTAGCTAATGCACCTAATTTAGGAATACAACCACATATTAAAAGTAGAATAACCATGCCGTAAATGACATTGTTTTTCTTAGCACCTGATAAAGATACTAGTCCAACATTTTGAGAGTATGCCGTATAAGGAAATGAGTTAAAAATTGATCCTAATACAATAGCAAGACCTTCCGCAGTGTAACCTTTACGAAAATCTTTTCTTTCCAACTTTTTACCAGTAATTTCACTTAGTGCATGATATACACCTGTCGATTCTATTAAACTTACGATGGCTACAATTGTAAATACAAGTATCGCACCTAAATCAAAACCGAAACCAGAAAAACGAAATGGTTGAGGTATTCCTAACCAATGGGCTTCTCCCACTTGCTTAACATCTACTAAGCCAAGCACATTTGCCAATATTGTACCTGCAACTAGTCCGATTAAAATCGCAATGGATTTTAAGAAACCCTTCGTAAATCTTTGTAAAATAAGAATAATGACTAAAGTAGCGCCTCCTAAAATTAAATTTTTAGGATTTCCATAGTCTTTAGCACCTTCTCCACCAGCTAAATAATTCATTGCTACTGGCATTAAATTAATTCCTATAATTGTAACCACACTTCCAGTTACGACAGGTGGAAAGAATTTAACTAAATAAGAGAAGAATGGTGCAATAATGACAACCAAAATACCTGATACAAATAATGAACCATATAGCACATCCAAGCCCTTCGTTTGACCGATTAAAATCATAGGTGCTACCGCAGTAAATGTACATCCTAGCACAATGGGTAATCCTGTACCCGTCACTTTGTTAGCTTGTAAAAATGTTGCTACACCACACATAAAAACATCCACTGTGACTAAATACGCAATTTGTTCCGGAGTAAATTTAAGACTGGTACCAACAATAATTGGTACTAATATCGCTCCGGCATACATTGCTAATAAGTGTTGTAAACTTAAAATGAACGTCTTCATTCATTTTCACCTAGTAGTGTAACTTGGTTTCCTTTTAATGAAGCCACTTTACATAATGAAGAAACGTTTAAACCTGCCTCTTCTAATCTTTGTCTACCATCTTGGAAACTCTTTTCAACAACAATACCAATACCAACCGTTTTAGCTTTAGCTTGTTGCGCAATATCATATAACCCAAGTGAAGCATCACCATTGGCTAAGAAATCATCAATAATTAAAACCGTATCATTCTCATTTAGAAATTCTTCCGAAACAATAACCGTACTTGTTTTATTCTTTGTAAAAGAATGAATATCGGTACTATAAAAGCCATCTTTCAACGTACTTGGTTTAGCCTTTTTAGCAAATAAACAAGGAACATCAAAATGTAAAGATGCCATAATAGCTGGAGCAATGCCTGAAGCCTCGATTGTCAAGATCTTTGTGACACCTTTATCTTTAAATTGCTCATAAAATGTTTTACCTACTTCATGCATCAATTTTGCATCGATTTGATGATTTAAAAAACCATCCACTTTCAATATTTTTTCGTCAATTACTACGCCATCTTCTTTGACTTTCTGTCTAAGCGATTCCACGTCAAAACCTCCTAAATTTGTATACAAAAAAAGCCTCAAACTTTGCGAAAAAGTTTCAGGATCCATGAGCGTACAGGCAATACATAGTATTTTGAAATTTCAAGAAGCCGTATATTTAAATGTATTCTTCTTCAAACACTTTATAATTTTAAATTTGTTTTACCTCATAGGATGAAGTGGGTAAATATACAACCTCCAAAGCTAAACAACTTTTATATAGTATTCTAGATAGCTATTTAAATAAAACTTGCTCTTTTATGTATTGAGTCTGAACTCATAGTCATGTCGTTTGTGGCAACATGGTAGAAACTTCTAAAGCCATATTCTTTAGATTATATGAGTGATATAAATTATTTAACGATAATAGCAAACTTTTGCTTTATTTTCAATATGATAGAAATTGTTACAAGCCCTTTCATAATAATATTTTTCAAGTGTAAGCGTTTAACTAAATATTGTTCATCACTATTTGTAAACAGTTCTTAATTAATTATATAATAACTATAGTTGAGTTTTATAAATATTCTTAAGGGTATATTTTTACTAAAAGTAGGACGAAAAGATGGAGGGCGATTAATATGGCAGACTTTACCGTATTAGACAAGCAAGATGAGATTTATAACGTTATTGATAAGAAAAAAGCTGAAGGATACTCAGAAAATGAATTAGTCGTTGTAAGTAAAAGTAAATTACATTTAGATAATTTACATGATTCTCAAGTTACTTTAATTGCTACAAGTGGTTCTTTTAGTGACCGTATGTCTAAATTATTAACTGGTGAGGATGGCGAAGAAGCCGTTTTAGCTCGTTATGAATTATCTGAAGAGCAAACAGAAAAATACAAAAAAGATATTTTAGATGGTAAATTTTTAGTAATTGCCAACAAAGATAACTCTTCACACGACGAAGTTGAGGAAAACAACTCAGCTTATGAAGAAATTGATATTACACATTATGCAAATGAATCTAAAGGTCCTAAATCATAGTCAATATTCTTTTTAAACTTTGAGACCGTGAAATGAACGTAGTTTTAAGTTCATTTTACGGTTTTTTTCAATCTCAATATCTTTTTAACAATGACGTCAAAATGTTTAAATATGCTATACTTAAACAAACTATCGTGGGGGTGACATAATGAATTTTCACGTAATTCAATCCATAAAAGATGAATATTATGACAAGGCAATCACTTTTTATAATCAACAATCAGATGTGAATTTCTATGAAGATAGCTATATTATTGAAAGATCCTTAAAAAATAATAAGACCGAAAATGATTACGCATTTCTTGTGGGCATACAAGATGATGAGATTATTAGTTTAGCAACGGCACATTATGAAGCAACAACAAATTCGGCATTTTTAATACATTTAATCGCCAATGATACACCAGATTATGAAGATGTCCTAATTAATACCCTTCAAGAAATAGAACATCAATTAAATCAACTTTCTAATAAAGTTCATTCTCGTGATATTAATTTTGTAATGGTGGAAGTTCCTAAGACGGATCATCCATTAAAAGACATCAATCAACAAGTTTTAACTCAACGTCAACAATTACTATTATCAAACGGCTTTGAACGACAAAGTGAAATTGATTATATACATCCTAACTATTCAAAAATCGACTCGCCTTTTAAAGTAGACTTATTCATTAAATCAAATATAGAATTAACAAAAGATATCTACCCAGCAAGTGTTAAATCAAATTACATTTTAAAATATGTGTTTGCTAACGGCATTTCTCGAGATATTATTTATCCTTTATTAGTCAAAATGAATTTACGCCTACCCCATTAGGAAGACTTGAAATGAGCGATATAAAGGGTTAAACTAATATTTGAGGTTAGACTGACGTTTCACTGACAGAAGACAAACGTCAGTGTACATAAATCAAAGAACGAAAGGACTTTCAGCTATGTTAACCAAAGAATTCGCTCAGCGTGTCGAACTAAGTGAAAAACAAGTCCGTAAGATAGTCCAACACTTAGAAGAACGTGGCTATCAACTTAGTAAGACAGAATATCGTGGCCGTGAAGCTACTGACTTTAAAGAAGAAGATATCGAACTTTTCCAAGATATCGCTGAAAAAGTAAAACAAACGAATAGCTATGATTTAGCTTTTGAAGAGCTTGAAAAAGAAAAAGACTTCTTACAAGTGATTGTCAAAGAAGATAATGAACAACTACCTGCTGATCAAGGTGCTACACAATTGGTAGAAGAATTGCGCACAGAAATTCAAAAAATGCGTGAAGAACGTCAAATGCTCGGTCAAATGATCAGCCAAGTTCACCAACAACAAACGGAATTAAAAGAACTTCAAAATCAAATCACTGAAAAATTAGATACTCACAATCAATCATTATTAGCTATTCAAAATTCACAAGAAGCCATCCAAACAGCTCAAAAAGAGCAATCTGAATACACTAAAAATAATTTAGTTAAAGAAATTAATGATAATAATCAACAATCTATCGATACTTTAAAAGAAGATATTAAAACGCAATCTTCTCTTAATAGACCTAATGATGAGAAGAAAGGTTTCTTTGCGAGATTATTTAATTTATAAAGACTTCAATTATTTAATGATTGATAACAGGACCTATTTGTCGCAATACTAACTCTTTATACAAAGGTGAGACAGAATTCATTTTGAATTCATTGTCTCACCTTTTTTCATTTCTATATTAATATGATTAACGATTTAAATCTTTAAATTATTTTAATTCAATTAACTATTGTGTGTTTTCAAAAACTTATAATTTATACTTTTTATTTCAACCTATTGAAATATAAAATAAATAGTATTATCCTTATTAAGTATGTCGGAATTAGAATATTCAAAGGAGACTAATTATGGGGACTTTTTTTACAGTTATTAATATTGTCGTTATGATATTGTTTTTAATTGGGTTATTCATAATGGCTAAAAAGCACGTCTCATTCCCTAAAAGAGTATTTACCGCATTAGGATTGGGAATTGTGTTTGGTATAGCGTTACATCTTATTTATGGAGCAAACTCCAAAGTACTTGAAACAACTACTGACTGGTTTAGTATTGTGGGAGACGGCTATGTGGCTTTGTTACAAATGATTGTAATGCCACTAATATTCATTTCAATTGTGTCAGCATTCAGTAAAATACAAATTGGTGATAAATTCGCTAAAATTGGTACTTATATTTTTATGTTTTTAATTGGTACTGTAGCTATAGCCGCTATAGTAGGAATTTTTTATGCCATTGTCTTTGGACTTGATGCCTCAAGCATTGATTTAGGTAGTGCAGAAAACTCAAGAGGAAGCGAAATTAGTAGCCAAGCCAAAGATCTGACTGCTAATACGTTACCACAGCAAATTCTTGAATTATTACCTAGCAATCCGTTCTTAGATTTCACTGGTCAGAGAACAACTTCTACAATTGCAGTGGTTATTTTTGCAATCTTTGTAGGATTTGCATATTTACGTGTTGCTCGCAAACAACCAGAAAGTGGTAGTTTGTTAAAACGCGGTATCGATGCTATATACGCATTAGTAATGTCTATCGTTACATTCGTTTTAAGACTAACACCATATGGTATCATCGCGATTATGGCATCTACAATCGCTACGAGTGATTTTCAAGCGATATGGACATTAGGTAAATTTATGATTGCATCTTATGCAGCATTAATCACAATGTACATTATCCATTTAATATTATTAGCAGTAATGGGAATCAATCCAGTGCGTTACGTTAAGAAAACTTTAGAAGTGCTTATATTTGCATTTACTTCTCGCTCAAGTGCTGGTGCATTACCTTTAAACATTCAAACTCAAACACAACGATTAGGTGTACCAGATGGTATCGCTAATTTCTCAGCATCATTCGGCTTATCAATAGGTCAAAATGGTTGTGCGGGTATTTATCCTGCTATGTTAGCCATTATGGTAGCACCAGTTGCAAATGTAGATATTGATTTACCATTTGTTCTTACATTAATTGGCGTTGTTATAATCAGTTCATTTGGTGTAGCTGGTGTCGGCGGTGGTGCAACTTTCGCATCTATCCTAGTATTATCAACTTTAAATCTACCAGTTGCACTTGCAGGGGTACTTATTTCAATAGAACCAATTATTGATATGGGACGTACTGCCCTTAATGTTAATGATTCAATATTAGCAGGTACTGGAACTGCAAAACTTACAGGTAATATGGATAAAGATAAATTCAATTCAAATGAATATGGAGATTTATCAACAAATTAATATTTAAAAAAAGCGTAGCTAAAACATTACAATGTTTATTTCGAACAATTGTAATCATTAGCTACGCTTTATTTATAAATAGCTTATTTTTTCATTAATCCAGATTTATTTAGCTCTTCCAACATATCTAAACGTGTTTTACCACTTAAGAACCCAGCAACTTGTTGTGACCATGTTTCTTGACGTTTTCCATTCGTACGTTCTTTATAATACTCACTGATTTCCTCATCATATTTCTGAATAGCTTCTCTTTGTTCTTTAGCATTGCTATTGTAAACGTTTTTATGGAATACATGTTCAAACGGTAAACGTGGCTTAGGTGCACCATTTTCATCATCTGCTGGCTCGCCAACAGCCATTCCAAATAATGGAAAAGCATATTCAGGTAAATCTAAAATTTCTTTAACACGCGCAACATCATTTCGTAGTGAACCTAAGTAAACAATACCATAACCCATATCCTCAGCAGCTAAAGCAACATTTTCAGAAACTAATGCCACATCAATAGCCCCTACTAATAATCCTTCTGCCGATTCAAAAGAAGTTTGCATATCAAAGTCTACATTTTCATTTATTAAATTATGACGATAGTAATCTAAAACAAATACAAATAAATATCCATTATCGACAACATATGGCTGTCCTGAAACTTCTTTCAATTGTTTTTTAATTTCAGGATCATCTACACCTATAATTGAATATGTTTGTAAGTAACTAGACGTTGATGCGCTCTGCCCTGCTTCTACTAACTTTTGAACTGTTTCATCACTTAGTGCTTTATCTTTAAATTGTCTCACTGAGTGGTGTTTTTTCATCAAATCGTAAACATAGTCTGACATGATATCTACTCCTTCAAGTCTATTTATTACATCGTAACAATTTATATTTCATTTTGCTTTTATAAAGGTTTAACTATCTTCCGTAAAACATTTGCATGATAATAATTTTATAGTTATCATAATAGTAACAATTTTCAGATATTTAAGGAGAGATATCATGAGTCAAGCAAACAAAGAAGTATCAAACGCTTTATTTCAAGCATACATTTCAAAAGAACCTATCGAATTTGTAAGCAAAACATACAATCTAACTGAACCAGAAGCTTATAAAACACAAGATGATCTTATCCATCAAATTCAAGCCGAGAAGAATGTACCTGTCAAAGGTTATAAAGTTAGTATGACGAGTGCTGCAACTCAAGCAATTGCTAATACTAATGAACCAGCATACGGTACTATTTTATCTCATCAAGTCGTAGAAAACGGTCATGGTGTGTCTCTTACAACGTTATTTGCACCATTATTGGAGCCTGAAATTATTTTCGAATTAACTGCAGATTTACCTGAAGATGCTGATACACAAACGATATTAGAAAGCGTAAAAATCGCACCAGGCATCGAAATTCCAGATGCACGTTATAAAGATTGGTTCCCAAATTTCACTTTAGGTGATTTAATTTCTGATAATACAGCTACTGGACTTATTGTGGTTGGTGAACGTATCACACCTCTTGATTACGAGGCATTTGCTGATATTAATTTAAAGTTATTCAAGGATGATAACCAAATTGAAACGGGTCACTCTAGTGAAGTGCTTGGCAATCCAATTGAATCAGTAAAATGGTTAAACAAAAAATTACATTCTCATGGTAAATCATTAAAAAGAGGACAATTTATTTCTTCTGGAACCTTCATTTCTCCTTTAAATTTAGAAGAAGGTACTTATACTGCTGACTATGATAGAGTAGGATCTGTCACAGTTAAAGTTATTGATTAACTGACTATTTAAGTTATAAAGAACCAACCCATACATTAGCCATTATTGAACGGGATATGAAATCTTCATAATTAATGTTGATTTCTATTCCGTTTTTTTAATTATTCATATTATTTATTATCAAAAAAATAAGTTTAGTTGAGAATGGAAAAGGTTAATTGATATTCAGAAGCACTTTTAAAATAACATTTTCAAAATAAACACTAAAACTTTAACACATATTTACTTTCTCAATATATGATTCAAAAAACCTATTTGAACAATGTTAAATCAACATTTTAATGGTTATAAGTGCATTAAGTTGACGAATAAGAAATAGCATGTGATAATAATACTTAAGAAATTAGAATTATTATAAACAAGCAATAATTATTATGTAGTTCTAATTAATATTCATGATAATCAGGAGGAATTTAAGTTATGTCATTAATCAATAAAGAAATTCTACCATTCATAGCGCAAGCTTATGATCCTAAAAAAGACGAATTCAAAGAAGTAAGCCAAGATGATTTAAAAGGTTCTTGGAGCGTAGTATGTTTCTACCCAGCTGACTTCTCATTCGTATGCCCAACTGAATTAGAAGATTTACAAAACCAATATGATAAGTTACAAGACTTAGGTGTAAATGTATTCTCAGTATCAACTGATACTCATTTCGTACACAAAGCTTGGCATGATCATTCAGATGCAATCAGTAAAATCCAATATCA
Organism: Staphylococcus haemolyticus; assembly: GCF_006094395.1. NCBI lineage: Bacteria > Bacillati > Bacillota > Bacilli > Caryophanales > Staphylococcaceae > Staphylococcus > Staphylococcus haemolyticus. Next base: position 2,426,857 of record NZ_CP035291.1, read on the forward strand.
AATGATCGGTGACCCTTCTCAAACAATCACTCGTAATTTTGATGTATTAGATGAAGAAGCTGGTCTAGCTCAACGTGGTACTTTCATCATTGATCCAGACGGCGTTGTTCAAGCAGCTGAAATAAATGCAGATGGTATTGGCCGTGACGCAAGCACATTAGTAAATAAAATCAAAGCCGCTCAATATGTACGTCAACATCCAGGTGAAGTATGCCCGGCTAAATGGGAAGAAGGTTCTGAATCATTACAACCAGGATTAGACTTAGTAGGTAAAATTTAAGGAGGCATTAAAGAATGCTTAATGCTGATTTAAAACAACAATTACAACAACTTTTAGGACTAATGGAAGGCGATGTAGAATTCAGAACTAGTATCGGTTCTGACGACAAATCTAAAGAACTTAAAGAACTTTTAGATGAAATCGCTGAAATGTCTGAGCATATAACAATCGTAGAAAAAGAATTAAAACGTACACCAAGCTTCTCAGTCAGCAAACCTGATGAAGAAGCTGGCGTAACGTTTGCCGGAATTCCATTAGGTCATGAATTTAATTCACTTGTATTAGCAATTTTACAAGTAAGTGGTCGTGCACCTAAAGAGAAACAATCAATTATTGATCAAATTAAAGGTTTAGAAGGTAAATACAACTTTGAAACCTACGTTAGTTTGACATGTCAAAAATGTCCTGACGTTGTTCAAGCATTAAATCTAATGAGCGTTGTTAACCCTAATATCACTCATACAATGATTGATGGTTCTGTATTCCGTGAAGAATCAGAAGATATCATGGCTGTGCCAGCTGTATTCTTAGATGGTGAAGAATTCGGCAATGGACGTATGACTATTTCAGATATCTTAACTAAATTAGGTAGTACCCAAGATGCTTCTGAATTCGAAGGTAAAGATCCATACGATGTTTTAATCATCGGTGGTGGTCCAGCTAGTGGTAGTGCCGCAATTTATACGGCTCGTAAAGGATTACGTACAGGTATTATTGCTGACCGTATTGGTGGTCAAGTTAATGATACTGCTGGCATCGAAAACTTTATCACTGTAAAAGAAACAACAGGTTCTCAATTCTCAGCTAATTTAGCTGCTCATATTGAAGAATATGATATTGATACAATGACAGGCATCCGTGCTACTAATATCGAGAAGACAGACCAAGCTATTCGTGTAACACTTGAAAATAATGCAGTTTTAGAAACTAAGACCGCTATTATTTCAACAGGTGCAAGCTGGCGTAAACTTAACATTCCTGGTGAAGATCGCTTAATCAATAAAGGTGTTGCTTTCTGCCCTCACTGTGATGGTCCTTTATTTGAAAACAAAGACGTTGCAGTTATCGGCGGAGGAAACTCTGGTGTTGAAGCTGCTATCGACTTAGCAGGAATTGTTAAACATGTTACTTTATTTGAATATTCATCAGAACTTAAAGCAGACACTGTATTACAAGATCGTTTACGTTCACTATCAAACGTAGATATCCACACTAATGCAAGAACTGCTGAAGTATTAGGTGAAGATCATGTAACTGGTATCAGCTATGAAGATTTAAATTCTGGCGAAATGAAAGAATTAAGTTTAGATGGTATCTTCGTTCAAATCGGACTAGTTCCAAACACAAGTTGGATTGGTGATGCAGTTGAACTAAATAACCGTGGCGAAGTTGTTATTGACCGTAATAACAACACAAACGTTCCAGGTATATTTGCTGCTGGTGACGTTACCGATCAGAAAAATAAACAAATTATTATTTCTATGGGTGCAGGTGCCAATGCGGCATTAAATGCATTTGATTATATCATTAGAAACTAATAATCTTTTTAGGATATTTTAGAAGTTTATTTACTTCACATTTATCCATATTAAACACTTAACCTATCAAATATCTTCATATATAGCAGAGACGTTTCTTACAAGCGTCTCTGTTTTTTTATGTGATGGTTGTCTTATTGATTCTAAAGATAAGGATCTTGTTTTGCTAGATGTTTTATTTTAAATTAAAAACAAAATATATAAATCGATAAATGCCACAAATTGTTCATAGATGACTATGAATTTAAGTACTTAACGTTCAATTATTTTTCGATAAATGATAATCTATTATTATGTAAAATTATAGTTGCGTTACTAATAAAGGAGATTTATAAACCTATGAAGAAGAATATATTAATAGGTCTCTTTTTATCATTATTACTAACATTAAGTGCTTGTGCACCTGAGGATGATAATGATACAACAGACCATCATAGTAATGGCGTCAATGCACCAAAACACGCTAAAAATTTAACAGAAAGTGATATTTTCACTTCAAATAAAGAGAACCAAAAACTTAGCGAAGATGAAATGAATAAAGCCATTAAAAAATATTTAGATGTTAATAGCGATATTTTAGATAATAAATACGTGATGCAAAGTCAAATTGACCGACAAAGTACAGGACAAACAAGAGTCACTGATAAACAAGCTAAAAAGCTCAGCAAATTATCAAACTTAGCTGTTAAAAATGATTTACATTTCAAAAAATTCGTTAAAAACAATACCTTACCTTCTGGGTATAATGAAAACACTGAGCGTATTATTAATTATTTCCATGCCTTAAATAGCACAATCGCAGACGTAGATAAGAGCATTGAGCAGCTTAATTATGAACCACAAAATACAATTAACGTTGTCGATGTGCCTACACATTATGCAGGTGATGTAAATGGTAAACAACAAGATAAAATTCAAAAATTCTTAGACGATAAAAATATTAAATCTGACGTTTTAGATAAATAAAACGTTGTGACTGACGTACTTTTCTAGGCACATAAAAATCCAAACCGTTAAAATATGCGGTTTGGATTTTTGCGTGTTAATTAATTGTTATTATACATTTTACACTTCTAAAAAGTATGGTTTACAATTTTCGACATTGTAATCTAATGCTTCTTCTTCACCAATTACATTGAAATATGCAAATATACAACGAATAACTACTTGATGTGCTACGATTACAATTGTTTCATCGTCACTCATATTCATTTGTTCAAAGAATTGATGAACTCTATGATATACATCTCTATAACTTTCACCCTTAGGCGCTTTTTGAGTGAAACTATGACGAAAATCTTTATATTCAGGATCGTTAAAGTAACGATGATATTGCGCATCTTGCATTAACTTATCTTTATACTCACCTTCAAATACGCCTAAAGAACGTTCTCGAAGCAATGAAGTGACAGTAGAAGGTATGTCATAAGGAAAGATATAACGATAGGTTTCCTGTGTTCGTGTTAAATCAGATATATAAACATGATCAATACGTTTGTCTTTGAAGTAGCTTTCCAAATTTTTTGCGCCTTCAATACCTTTCTTAGTTAATGGCACATCTAATTGACCACAGAAATAAGCTCGATTATGTTTATTATCATAATTTGATTGTGATTCTCCATGTCTCACTAAATATAATTTCATATACTACAATCCTTTACTGAAATTTAACTACTCTTGCTTAATAATAAATTAATTGATAATCCAATTAAAATAAAACCTACAGTATAATCAAATATAGCTTTTACTTTAGGCTGACTGAATAATAATTTAATATATTGAAATACAAATACACAGAATAAAAACCAAATTAAGATAACCATAATGACTGCTAAAGATAAAATGGCTACTTGTGATTTCACTTCAATTCCGCCAGTTGACAAAAATTGTGGTAAAACACTCACATAATAAAGTAACGCTTTAGGATTCAAAATTGTGCTTAGAAAGCCTTGTCGATATGAGGTAAAACAACTCACATCATTGACTTTAATACCACCCGTATTAAAGTTCATCGACTGACGAGCTGAACGAATACTTTGTACGCCAAGATAAATCAGATAACAGGCACCTAGTATTTTTATAATCAAAAATACGTAATATAAACTTGTAAGAATATATATAATCCCCAATACAGCTAACGATGAATAAATGATATGAGCAGAAGTAATACCTAAAGCTGCCATAGAACCATTTAGTTTGCCCGAATGGATTGTGTTTTTCATGACAATCAAAAAGTCTGGACCAGGTACAATGATAATAAGTAGTGTAATAGTAATAAACGTTATTATGCCATCCATATATACATCCTCTTCAATCAAATATTATAAAAATTATGCCATAACTTAAACAAATATGTAAGCCTACGGATAGTTTAAATGTTAATAGGCGACACAATCATTTTAAGTTTAAAAAATAACTTGAATATAACTTTTTACAAATAATAGTACTAAACGAAATTTTTTTATATTTTAAACACTTTTTATTGTCATTATGGTAGGTAACATGATAGTATTAGGGTGTAGTTAATTAATAACTACAAAGTCTTTTATATTCATGAACATAATACTCCTGGGTGACGCCTTAACCCGACGTCACCCTCTTTTTATGCCCAATTTTAAACTATAACCCCTCAAAAAGATAAGTGAAATGATAATCATTAACATTTAAGTAAAATTACTGTCATCATGCATTTTTACACGCTACATTATAACTAAGTAATCACACTTATTGGGGGGAATCAATAATGGAATTACTAGGTTATAAAATGGTAAACGACGAACTCATGGCAACTGTTAAATCGGATCACGGACATATATTTAGGTATTCATTTAAAATTGAAACGCCTGAGTATGAAATTCTGGAAGTATTAGAAGAAGTTAATAGGCACGTTGATAATGGTAGACATCCACTAGGATGTGAGATTATAAAGAACTATGATTTTGAAGATATTCATAACAATCAGGCTTTAATTAATTAAAATTTCATTAAATCAAAACCACCCGTGTGAACGGGTGGTTTGTTCTACGGCTATAAGCCTTCCTTTTTATTTCTACCTACTGTATCGACATAAAATCCTTTACATCAAAACTTTCTATTACCATATCTATATTTTAAATTAGCATGTCTATCAAAAATCATTAAACTACTTTTACCTTTTAAATATCCAACAAATGAGGATACTCCTAATTTAGGCGAAATACTAACTAACATGTGAATATGATCTTTACATGCTTCTGCTTCTATTATTTCTACGCCTTTTCTTTCACATAGTTGACGCAAAATAACTCCAATATCCCTTTTTATCTTTCCGTATATCACTTGTCTTCTATATTTTGGTGCAAAGACTATGTGATACTTACAATTCCATTTTGTATGTGCTAAACTGTTTGTGTCGGATGACATTAAATAGCATCTCCTCGTGTTGAATATTTGGTTGGCTGACCAATATATATTCTAGCACGTAGAGATGCATTTTTTTAGATAACGGTGAAACCTTTTCTGGAGTCCGGGACATAAAGTAAAAAGTAAAGAAAAAAATAGCTACTTTTGTCTTCAGAAATGTTTTGTTTTTGGAAATATTACAAACATGAGAGTCTTTTTAAAGAGTATTTGACATGAGCATAAGGAAATCCAGTACCACCTTTGGTGGTATTCAGCATAGCTGAAGGATTATCCTACTAGCCATTTTGCTCATGTCCTCTCAAAAAATCGTTATAAATACTGTTATTTCAATATTTATAGCCTATACTATTATCACTGAGATTTAGTGTAAAATTAACTAATATTACAGACTCATTACAATCATGACAAGACCACTTTTAATTGTCAGAAGACTCCTTTTTTTGTTGATTTCATAGTCCTCAGGCGACGTCGAGACTCTTAAGAGTCTTAATTTTTTTAGCCAAAGACTCTTAAGACTCCTACTTTTAGTATTAATTTCAACAACAAAATCACTAAAAGAGTAATCTAAGTAATTCATACATTTGTTTCACTTTTTGAAATTGATTAAATACTTTTTTCTCAATATCAAATTCAATAATGATCATATTCTTTATTTTTAAATTCAAAAAAAGAGAAAGAATAAAACAATTTCTATACGTTTCTATGCTCAATTTTATTAAAAAGTGACTCGAAATAAAGAGCTAAGTATTATTTATTTTAGACTGTCTAAAGAAATAAAATAGAACGGAAAACATGCCAAATTGCATTTTCTAAAAGAAGGTGATTTGACAGTATATTTTTATATTTGGAATAAAAAAGAGTATTTAACGAGTGAACTTTTTGATTTAACAGAAAGTGAAAAACAAGAAATTAATCATCAAGTGATTGATGAAATTGAAGAAGAAAAATAAAAATAAATTTTCTTAAACGTTAGAAAAGGTTAACGTTTTTTGTTGAAAATACGCTAAAAATGGCGGGGACATTTTGGGTACAGACACAATATGATATGGGTACATTCTGGGTACAAAACAAATTTTAGGCACCTAATGTAAAATGTTGTAACCCTTGAAATGTCTGGCTTCGACAGACCCACCTTTTTAAAAGGTGGCAAATTCCCCTTATGCTCTTACAAAGAATTTGGAGTCAATTCAAAATTTTGGTGTTTTAAAAGAAAAATGTCTCTGCAAGAACTAAAAATCAGAACTACTTTTTGAATGATTTTATGCCAATTTTTAATTTGCATGTAGATGGGCAGTGTCTAAAAAAACGACAATGGTTAAGTAAAAAAGTTTAGGTTTGTTTTTCTGATTTTTAAATTTAGCTAATATTTTCGTTTTAAGGGTCATTAAATAGTTTTGGGCACAAAATATATAAAACAACCTCTACTTGTTCTAAAAAGTATCTTAAAATTGCAAATAAGGGTATTTTATATTTTAAAAATTCTTGTGATAAATTTTGTTAAAAATATTTTATAAATCTTGTAACTTAAATAAGAGTTAGGATAAGGAGACAGAATGAATTTTATTATTAGGAAAGAAAAAAAAGAAGATTATAAGATTACAGAAGAAGTTGTAAAAGAAGCGTTTGCTAATGAAGAGTATAGTGATCAGAGTGAACATAGATTAGTTGCGAGTTTGAGAAATTCTGATGAGTTTATTCCAGATTTATCTTTAGTAGCATTGCATAAAGATAAAATTATAGGTCATATATTGTTATCTAAAATTTTTATTGTTAAAGGTGAAAAATCTATAGAATCATTAGCTTTAGCGCCTATTTCTGTTTTACCTAATTATCAAAATAAAGGCGTAGGCCAAAGTTTAATACAAAGATCTTTAGAAATAGCAGAAGAGCTTAATTTTGATTCGGTTATAGTGATGGGACACTCAGAGTATTATCCGAAATTCGGGTTTAAAAAAGCTTCTAACTGGTGTATTCAAGCACCTTTTGAAGTACCAGACGAATTTTTAATGGCTATTGAATTAAAGAAAAATGCTTTGGATAAAACTTCTAGGATAATTCAATATTCAGATGCTTTTTTTGAATGAAAAATTTATTTTTAAAATCGACTGAATAGATAAAGACCACGCATTTATGCCGAGAAAATTTATTGTACGTTGAGAAGAACCCTTAACTAAACTTGTAGACGAATATCGGCATAGCGTGAGCTATTAAGCCGACCATTCGACAAGTTTTGGGATTGTTAAGGGTGCCGAGGCTCAACGTCAATAAAGTAATTGGAATAAAGCAATGTTTTTAGTAAATTAAAAAGAAAAGGGGTTTTTTTATGAAGCTGTACGTTAACGAAATTGTTAGAACAAATAACTTTGAAGATGATGATATTATGAATAAAATTTTAGGGATGTGGGATACTTTTTATAAAAATAATGATGATTATAAAGGGAAAGTATATGCAATTTATCATGATTATGAATCGGATTATAAAGGTGATTATTCATTAGCTTTGTGTACAGAAGATATTTCGGCAGATAAATTTTTCGAAGTTGACTTTGCTAATAGTATTGAATACAAGTGTTCTGGAAAAGATGAAATTGTAAACGTATGGAAACGTATTTGGGAAGATGAAGAAGAGAACAAAATTCAAAGAAGATATGATATTGATTGCGAAGAATATAAAGAAGATGGATCAGTTGTTATACATCTTTTTTAGGTTTTATGAAACGAGTTTCTTCTTGTCTTGATTTTGAAATAAAAAATCGACTAAGGTCGATTATGGTTTTGCACCGTTTGGAACAAACGTATAAGTGCGCCCTTGTGATAAAGTTTGTTAAGAAAAGGAGGTATTAATTTGATATTTATATATATAATATTTTCGGCTATTTTACTTTATTATGCTTTAAAATATGGAATTAGAAATGGTTTTGTTGAACTTGAAGCGAATAAAGACGGTTTAGTTTACTATAAAAAAAGTGCGAGTTTACTTGAAGAGATAGGAAATATTTATAGTAGGGTTTCTACATCTAAATCTAAAGAAGCGAAAGCTATCTATAATGAGGCTTTTGACATATTGCTTTCTGAAAAAAACCGAAGATTATATTTAAAGAATTAACTGAGAAGAAAGAAGAAATTTTTAAATTGAGTATAGATGACTAACTAACTTTAAATGACGCATTTATGCCGACCATTCGACAAGTTTTGGGATTATTAAGGATTCCAAGGCTCAATGTCAATAAAGCAATTTTATTTTTTGAAAAGAAAACAAAAGGAGTTTTTTGTATGAAATTTGGGAATTATAAAATTGATTCGTTTTACTTAATTATGATTATAGGTTTTTTAGCTACTTCTTTATTTTTCCCATTTATGCTTTTGTCTATTTTTGTTTTATTGATTATTGGTTTAGAAAAAGACGATAAAGAGGGTTAATTTTAGTTTTCGATTTTGATTTTTGAAATGAGTTGAAAACGAGTTTCTTCTTGTCTTGATACTATAAAAATAAGCAAATATATAACATAAAATGACTTATCGGAAGTACATATGCTTCAAAAGATGCAGATGGTATAATAATGGAGTCGCCTATCTCTCAGGCGTCAATTTGACGTAGGGAGGAGGTGTTATTCATGTTGGAAATCCTTGTTCACATCACGACCACAGTCATCAGTGGTTGTATTATTGCGTTATTTACGCATTGGCTGCGTAATCGCAAAGACAAATAGGCGACAATAGCCACACCTACAAAAATCCCCTCACTATTTGCGGTAGTGAGGGGATTGGTGTATCCATGCTGGATTCCTTGTTAAGTGCATTATAACATCATAGTGTAGAGGAATGCAAAATTCTATTTTAAGTAGCTACTTTAGTTTCATAATTATATTATAATTATAATAATAAAGAAGTTGGAGGATATTTATGACTATACCTACAAAAAAATTGGATTATTGGTCTCAAAAAGGTGCTACACAAGCACCTAAAAATTTAAGAGAAAAAATAGAGAAAGTACTTACTGCTAATGAATCGAAAATTAAGAGGAAAAATCAACTTGATATCTATCTTCAAGGATCTTACCGAAATAATACGAATATCTTTGGGAGTAGTGATGTAGATATTGTTGTTCAAAGTAATGCTACTTTTTTTAGCAATATTTCAAAACTAGAAGCTTATGAACGAAAAATATATAACCAAACATTTGATGAAGCAACTTACACTTGGAGATATTTCAAAAATGATGTAATAAAAACTTTACAATATGCTTTTGGAAGTTCAAATGTTGAAATTGGTAACAAATCAATAAAGATATTTACAGAAGACTATGAAGCTGATGTTATACCATGCTTTGAGTATAGAAATTACTTGTCTTTTGGAAATAGTGAAGAAGATAGAGAATATATTCCTGGAATTAAATTTTTTACTACTGACAAAGGGGAGAGTATCATTAATTATCCGAAAAAGCACTACGTCTTTGGAGTTGATAAAAATGAGAGAACAAATAATTACTATAAACCTACTATAAGAATATTTAAAAATATAAAAAAACAATTAATTAAACAAAAAAGAATTACAAAAAAAGTAGTTTCATCTTATTTTATAGAAAGTTTATTATATAATGTTCCAGACCGATATTTTTGTATTGATAATGCTTCTAATAGAGTTGCAGATATTCTTAATTGGTTAACTAAAAATCAAGATTCTTTTTCAACATTTATATGTCAAAATGAGCAAATGAATTTGTTTGCCTCTTCGCAAGAACAGTGGAATGAAGAAGATGCAGATAAATTTATTTTTGAAATAAATAAATTTTGGAATGAGTGGTAAATAATGCATGAGTACAGTGTTGATGTAGAAAATAATAAAGTCATCTTTTATTTATCTATAGTCTCAATTTTTATTTCGAGTGTTTTAACTATGATTATAAATTTATGGATAGAAAAAATTCCCTATATTGAGATTACTATATCTATTACAACAATCAGTATTTTTGGCATTTTATATTCTTTATTTGATAAATTTATTTGGAAATGGAAAATTCTTCATAAATTAGGGATAATTAAAATTCCAAATTTGAATGGAAAATGGAAAGGTAATTTTCAATCTTCTTACCATGATTTCAAAGAAAATCTCCCAGTTATATTAATTATTGAACAATCATGGTCAAAAATTTGTATTAAAGGAAAGTTTAATCATTCTAAATCATCAAGTGATACAGCTTCAATAAAAGTTAATTTAGGTAAAGAAATTATGTTACATTATTCTTATTATAATGATAAAAAACCAGAATATTATAAGATGGGAACTAGTAATCATAGAGGATATGCAAATTTGGAAATAAATGGAAATTCAATGGAAGGAAATTATTTTAATGATCCTTCTAATAATAAAAATTGGGGTAAGCTAAATTTAAAAAAAGTTATTGAATCATAAGTGTATTGTAGAGGTACACCATAATCATACAAAATAAGTTATTGAATTTATAGTAACTTGTCACTTTATTCGATATATGAGAATGACTTTACCTAATCAATGAGAAAAGCAACGCACTATATTAAAATGCGTTGCTTTTTCTATTATCGAATACCTATAACTAAACTATCTCTAACTGTTTCTATAACTTCTGTACTTATTTTATCTAAACCATTTATATCCATAATTTAATTTCTTTTTGGAGGCCACACAAAATATGAAATACAAATAATTAAGTCTATAATAATAACAATTGTCCAAATATGGATAACACCATCCATAGCTTCTGTACTTATTTTATCATTAATCAAATAAACAACTAAATGTAAAATCCCAGTACCTATAATGTAAGACAGTAAATGTTTCAACCAACTTTTAGCATAGTTTTTAGAGTAATCTAAACCGTCAAGTTTATAAGGTTTGGAACCTTGCTTCATCACATAATATCTAAATCTATCATCTGCCCAATTTATCATGCTTTTGCCAAAGACAAGAGAAATTGAAATATAAACTGCTGCTATAGCATGTGGCATTTCAGCTGTTGCACCATTCATAAGGTCTACAACCGTTGTTATAATAAGTATTAAATCTATAATAGGCGTAAGTGCAAGGAAGAATAAACCCAATGTTTGTTGATTTAAGATATATCTTGTTACTAAACCAAGTAATATTACAAACCAAAAGGCTATTTCACAAAAAATTATAAGCCATGCTATAAAGTTCACGGGCCGTCCTCCTTTATTGCGTTAATCTAACTATTTCTTCATCTACAATGATTTGAATATCATCGTTTGAAACACCGTTTGGATTAAGCAATTTATGTAAAGCTAAACCGTCAATTAATGCATGTAATTTCATCGAATTAAGATGAATATTCACATTGTTCTTCAACAAATGATCGTTTTTTAATAATGTCAAAATACTATTACATAATTGGTCTAACCCATCATCAAGTGTACTTTGACCGTACTCATGTATGTCATTGCGAAACGCCATCCAAACTTCCATATCAGCTAGTCTCTCTTTATCCAATGGTAGTACTGTTAATAAACTCGCTTTTGCTTTATCTATTGTAGTAAGGTTTTCAGATTTAAATATTGCTTCAATTCTCCTCCTTACTTTTAATTCTACTGTAGACATTACAGCATTTAATAACTCTGAATGATTCGGAAAATAATATCTAATCTGTCCAGGTGTCATATCAGCTAATTTCGCAATTTGTCTTACAGTAGATCCCTTAACTCCTTTTTCTACAATGGAGTCGAAAGCGTATTGAATGATTTGTTTTTTCTTTTCTTTATGATTAATTATTTTTGGCATACCTATATGTTAACACATTTTAATACACTTGTATTAAAAAAGTGTACAGAATACAACCATTTTCTGTACACCCTCTTTTTATATCTAGATATATAGCTAGTATACATATTTTAGTGTTCAATAACCCAACATAAAATCTATGTTCATAAATATGGTTATAATTAAGTTATGGTACAATGAAAATACATATAGGAGGTTCGTATTTTGAAAATAGGTTATGCAAGAGTTTCAACTGGTTTGCAAAATTTGAATTTGCAGGAAGATCGATTAAATCAATATGGTTGTGAAAAAATATTTAGCGATCACATAAGTGGAGCAAAAAGTAAACGTCCTGGTTTAGATAGAGCCATTGAATTTGCGAGGTCAGGAGATACGATTGTTGTTTGGAGACTAGATAGACTAGGACGTAACATGGCAGATTTAATCACATTAGTTAATGAACTTAATAATCGAGGCGTGAGTTTTCATAGTTTAGAAGAAAATATAACAATGGATAAATCAAGTTCTACAGGACAATTGTTATTTCATTTATTCGCAGCATTTGCAGAATTTGAACGTAATTTAATTTTAGAACGTTCTTCAGCGGGGCGAATTGCAGCTCGTGCTAGAGGACGCTATGGAGGTCGACCCGAAAAATTAAATAAACAAGATTTGACTTTACTCAAAACACTTTATGATAATGGAACTCCAATTAAAACTATTGCAGAGCAATGGAAAGTTTCACGTACAACTATTTATCGTTACCTCAATAAATTAGAGAGACAAGAGAATAAACACAAGTAGAGTAACCAATCAATTTTATGAAAAAGAATCTAGTAAATAATTATATATATCGTTAACATATAAAAACACCTTGTTTCAATATTGTTCGATGCAAATGAAGCCTTCTCTCAGCGTCTAGAAATCTTGTATTGTTGTTAAAACGATATTTTATATATAAAAAGAAAGCTGAGCAATTTTTGGCTCAGCTTTTAAAATTTTCATCATCTTACTATAATTGTAATAATTAAATAAATAACTAAAAATTTTAAACGTTTCATCATTTTCCCTTTTCAAAATATATAATGTATTTAAACTTCATCAAACTTAAAATATAAAGACGTATTTATAATATATTAACCACCAATACTTAAATTGAAAATACAATTTATATTAAATTTTGATTTCAGTTCGAAGATCTTAATCTTTAGATTTTCATCAGAACATCTTCGTATAAATGGGATTGAGGTTATCGAAAAGACTATACAACTTCAAAATAAAATCCGTCATACTTTTCTATTTCTTAATCATACTTCATAAAAAAATGCCGACAAAGTATACACTTTTGTCGACATTTCAAGACATTTATTAAACTATTTAATTATATTTTAATTAGTATAAGCCTTTTGTTTCATTACTTGTATCAATAAAGATGTTTTTAACTTGTTGATAGTTTTTAATTGCATCTTTATAAACTTCACGGCCGATACCAGATTTTTTATAACCACCAAATGGTGCACCAGATGGAATTTGATTATACGTATTAACCCAAATACGACCAGTACGAATTGCTTTTGCAACATTTAATGCACGAAGTAAGTTTGTAGTGAAGACACCACCAGCTAAACCATATTCTGAATCATTAGCAATGTTAATTGCTTCTTCTTCATCTTCGAATTTTTCAACAACAATAACAGGTCCAAAAATCTCTTCTTGAGCTAATTTATGACTATTATCTGAAAGTTCAATGATTGTTGGTTCGAAGAAGTAGCCCTTATCTAAACCATTATCAGTAATACGATGTCCACCCGTTAAGATATTTGCTTTGTCATCTTCTTCTGCTAATTTAATATAACTTTCGATTTTTTCAATTTGTTCTGGACCAGTTTGTGCACCCATTTTTGTATCTTCAGCGAATGGGTCACCCACTTTAATATTTTCGAACGCTTCTTTTAATTTTGGTAATAATTTATCATATAAAGATGATTGTACTAATAAACGTGAACCGGCACTACATACTTCACCTTGGTTGAATAGAATACCAAATTGAACGCCTTCAATGACTTGATCTAAATTTGCATCATCAAAGATAATATTAGCACTTTTACCACCAAGTTCTAATGTAGTTGGCACAATACGTTCAGCGCCTACTTTAGCAACACCATAACCTACACTTGTTGAACCAGTGAATGACAATTTATTTACACCTTCATGTTTGAAAATCGCATCGCCTGATTCTGAACCTTTACCAGTAATGACGTTGACTACACCTTTAGGTAACACATCTTGAAGAATTTTAGCTAATTCAATTAAGCTTAATGGTGTAGAAGAAGAAGGGTGAATTACCACTGTATTACCCGCTGCTAATGCTGGACCTAATTTCCAAGATGCAAGTAGGATTGGGAAGTTCCATGCTACTACTGCACCTACTACTCCCACAGGTTCATTTACAACTAAACTCATCGTGTTATGATCTATTTGGTTAACCGAACCTTCATCAGTCGTTAATACTCCTGCAAAATATTTAAATTGTTCAGCTACTTGAGGAACATCAATTGTTGATGTTTCACGGTAAGGTTTACCATTTTGAAGTGATTCAACTGTTGCTAAGTGTTCCTTATTTTCTTCAATACGACGACTAATTTCTAATAAATAATCTGCACGTTCTGCTTTAGAAATTTTACTCCAACTATCAAATGCCTCATGTGCTGATTGCACTGCTTTATCAACATCTTTTTCATTTGCTTTAGCAACTTTGGCTAATTCTTCACCATTTGCTGGGTTAGTTACCGTAAGTGTTTCTCCACTTTCACTTGGTTGGAATTCACCATTTATAAATAAATCATATTGTTCATCTAAAAAATCTCTAACATTTACTTTTGCCATACGTTTTCATCCCTCTTTCTTTGTTTATAAATCATAACGTAATTCTATATAAAGTAATGTTAAATTCACTTCATTCATTGATACGTTTTGTAGGATTCTCTTTTCTATAACCAAAAGCTACCATAACTGAAGGTGCAAACTGATTACTATCAATGATCCCTTCATGTTCTAATAACTCAGTTACGCCATCTAAATCGAAACCTTCCATTAAGATTTATTTGTAAAAATTCAATTTTTAAAAAAGTTTTCATCGATAAAATCTTTTGCACTCATTGTCATAATGAATCGCTCATTTTTAATTAAAACATCGTAGATACATGTGGACAAATACCAATATTATGTGTTAACTTCACTGTTTTTTTCTTGGTACTGGATAGAAATCATCATTTAAACGTTTCCAAAGTTTCGGTGGTAAATCGTGTTTATCTTGGCGATCTTCATCGAATTCGGAAATGATTGTTTCATCTTTACCATTTACAATTTTGTTCACAAAATTGTGGTCGATAAGAAGTTCTCTTCCTAAGGCAATCATTTCAATGTAAGGAGATTCAATTGCTTCTAAAGCTTCTTCAGCAGTAAAGATGGATCCAATACCAATGAGAGGCATACGACCATTTATCCAACCATGAAGTAACTTGATTCTTTCTTCGCCAGTGTATTTACCTTCGCGTGTTTGAGAATGAACATCCATAAGTGATACGTGAAGATAATCCAAAGGCTGCTCTCTTAATTGTTTAATCAAAGATTCTGTAATTTCCATTGTTATACCACCATCTTCAGGCTCTTCAGGTGAAAAACGATAGCCTACAATAAAATTTTCTAAATCATGAGATTTAACTGTTCTAATAACTTCATCAATGACAGCTAATGGGAATTTAAATCTATCTGTACCCCACTCATCATTTCTGCGATTGTAATAAGGTGATACAAATTGTTGAATGAGATAATGATTTGCACCATGAATCTCAACGCCGTCAAATCCTGCTTGAATTGCTCTACGTGTCGCTTCGCCGAAAGCTGTAATTGTGTCTAGAATTTCAGTTTTAGTCATTTCTCGTGCATCGTGTGGCTGTGTTTCATCATAACTCTTCATTGTGATTGGACTAGGGCCAGCAACATCGCCATTTGGTGTTAAACGAAGTAGTGATTGCACACCACCATGGTGAATTTGGATAATTGCTTTAGCACCATTCTGTTTCATCGCTGTTGCTAATTTAGTTAATCCTTCTAAATCAGAATCATGTGCGACGGATGGTTGACCAGGGAATGCTTTTCCTAAGTCTGTAACATTACTGGCAGCAGTAAGTGCAAGACTCACATCTGATGAACGTTGAGCCATATAAGTGATTACATCATCATTAATGGTACCGTCATCATTAGAAGATTCATGTGTTAAAGGTGCTAATACAAAACGATTGCGCAATTCTAAACCGTTGGGTAACTTCAATGTTTCAAAAAGTGGTTCAAATGCTTTCTTCATAATAAAAAATCCTCCTCAAAAAATATATGCATGAGTCATACATATAAATTAATCCTAAATTTTTTTATGTCAAGAAAAGGAAGAGGGAGCGAAATCAAATTTTCTTATTGAGATTTTGTAGCCCGCCCCTGCCAGGATGACTAGGGTTAAAAAAGAGTCTGAGACATCTATATATGTTCCAGACTCTTAGTTACTTTATATTAAATTGATTGAACAAAATTTTTCATCAAGACCTCTACATCTACAGAACCAAAATGTTTTGCTAAGATTTCTCGGAAAATATTCAAACTGCCTGTTAATTTTTGTTCACCGATATCGGTAATTCGCGTATATGTCCCTCTACGGTCATCATCGCAGATACATTTTTCTAACGCACCGCATTTACTTGATTCCATATTTGTTACAATTCTAGAAAGAGCACTCTGACTTAATAAAATTAATTTTTGTAGTTCTTGTAATCTTAATTTTTTGTCAGGCGCAATAGAAAGATAGTAAAGTACATAAAACTCTTTTAATGATAAATGATATTCGTATTGTAAAACACCTTCTAATTCTTTTTTGACAATACTTTGAATATCATCCATTTTAAGCCAATAAGTCATAAAATCATTATTTGAATCCATCTGATGTCACCTACTTTACAATTTAATGATACATTTCTTTTGAAAATGATGGATTAGCTATTGTTATATACATTCATTACATTTTGAGCGTCATGCTTAAATTTGAGATTTCTAATTATGGGACAGTTGGGTTTGTAAATAATTACCCCTAAAAGCTGATAAGTATAAAAAGTATAAGCCTTTACTATAAAAGATAATACCATATATTTCAAATTGAGCACGTTTTTAAATTCAAGCAATTAGTTTATCTTTTTATAATAAAAATATCAAATTTCAAAGCACAACCCTCCAATATACGTATTTAGTGTACAATAATTTAGTTTTAACCATATTTTTTCGGTTTTTGAATACTCACTTATTAAGAAACAAAAAAGTGTATAGAAAAGGATATTTTCTTAACAAGCTATTTTAATACAACTTACTTGTTAAAAGATAAAGCATTAGAGAAGTTCAAATGTAATTATAATTACATTAAAGAAAAAATTTTTATAAGTAATCGACACTTTAAGATTTAAAAGGATAGTTCTTAGCTATCCTTTTTCTCATTTATTAGGGAAATAATTTTCATATATCAAGTAAAGTTACAGTTGCGATAATTTCAACAACTTACTTTGTATGATTAGGGTGTACTCAAGTTAGGCACTTATAATATTTTCATTCTTCATCTATAAAAATATAAGTCTTCGTAAACCAATAGCTATCATATTAATGATATATAAATTTAAAGAAGAAAATACGTTTAAAAGGAACCAATATCATTGTTCAAAATGTCTATTAAACAAACACAGTCTTAAAAATATTATTTATTGCATATGTGAGTTCTTTCGGTGATTCTTGTCTGCCTCTTTGAACCCAATCTTGTAATACACCAAAAATAGCATTACTCATAAATATTATTAGTAAGTACTTTTCTTTATTTGTTAGTGAATTAGTATTTATTATAGGTACTAAATGAACTTCAATATTTTGTTGAAAATTTTTCTTTATTGCTTGATGAATAATGTATGCACTCTCATCTTTTAATAGTAGTAACAATAATTCCCCTTCATAAAGCCAAAAATTTAATACATATTCAAAAAATTGTATTCGTTCTATATGTTCATTTTTTCTCAACCATTTTTTCAATTTTTTCATCATTTCTTTTTGATATTGATATAAAAAATCATCTTTATTTGTATAATGCTGATAAAAAGTCCCTCTACTAATACCACTTTCTCGACAAATATCTTTGACATTTATATCTTTATAAGGTTTGTCCTCTAATAGTCGAATCATATCGTTTTCAATTTTAGTTAATGTTTTATATACACGCTTATCTATAATATTTTCATTCATTTATTGAATTCTCCTAAACGTTTTTGAACACTTATTATTATTGTGTTTGATTATTTTTAATTAATACACTCTAACTTAGAAAATTAACTTATATTGAATATACAGTAATTAAACACAGTGTCAAATAAGGAGGAAAAATCATATGGCACAAACGATTGCAAAATTAACTGATGCAGTAAAGCAGTACGATAAACATAAAGTATTAGATCATATTAGCTTAAATATTCAAGAAGGAGAGTTAATCGGTCTCATAGGCCCTAGTGGATCTGGTAAAACCACGACAATCAAATGTTTACTTGGTATGGAAAAATTAAATTCAGGAACGACAGAAATATTTGAACAACGTATGCCTAACCGTCAAGTGTTAAGCCATATTGGTTATATGGGGCAGAGTGATGCACTCTACGAATCATTATCCGCTAAAGAGAATCTTATCTTTTTTGGTCATCTAGCGGGAATAAAAGGCAAACAGTTAATAAGTAGTATTAATCATAATATGGGGCTAGTTAATTTGGAAGAGAAATTGAATAAGACTGTTAATACATTTTCAGGTGGTATGAAACGTCGTTTATCATTAGCAATCACACTTTTATCTGACCCAAGTCTCATCATACTAGATGAACCTACAGTAGGTATTGACCCTAAATTAAGACAACAAATATGGAATCAATTAAAGTATCTAACTAAACAAGGTAAAGCGGTTATCGTTACGACACATGTCATGGATGAAGCTGAACGTTGTGATAAAATCGGCCTCATTGTAGAGGGTCGACTCTTCGCAATAGGTACACCAAATGAATTAAAACAAAAATTCAATGTTGAAACAATAGAAGAAGTCTTTATTAAAGGTGAGGAGGTTAAAAATCAATGAAACTTTTAGCAATGATTCAACGTGTCATCATTGAATTATTAAAAGATAAACGTACACTAGCACTTATGTTTTTAGCACCTTTATTAGTCCTTACATTAATGTATTTTATTTTTAATTCAGATGAAGATACAACATTAACTATTGGTATTGACAACTCTGTATCAACTCAAATTACAGATTCTATTGAAAGTAACAATGTTAAATTTAAGGATTTTACATCAAGCCAACATATTAAATCTAAAATTGAACATCATCATTTAGATGCTTTTATTTATCAAAATAATCAAACCATACATGTTACGTACACTAATGAAGATCCAAGTAAATCGGCTTCGATTAAACAACTCCTTCATCAATCCATTCAAAAAAATAAAATGAATGATATAAAAAAAGTAATGGTGTCTTTACCACAGTCTGCTAAAAATAAAGACACTAAAGATATCCAATTAGATAATACCTATTTATATGGTGATGAAGATAGTAATTATTTCGATAAAATGTTCCCTATTCTCATGAGTTTCTTTGTCTTTTTATTTGTTTTTCTTATCTCAGGCATAGCACTTTTAAGAGAGCGCACAACTGGAACAATAGAACGTGTACTAGCGACACCAATTAAAAGAAGTGAAATTGTTTTTGGTTACTTAATTGGATATGGTATTTTTGCTATAATTCAGACTTTAATTATTGTACTTTTCTCAATATATTTATTAAATATCAATTTAGCAGGCAGTCTGGCTTACGTTATACTTATTAATATTTTATTAGCTATTGCAGCATTAGTAATGGGAATTTTCATTTCGACCTTTGCAAATTCAGAATTTCAAATGATTCAATTCATACCTATTGTTGCTATTCCACAGGTATTCTTTTCTGGAATCTTCCCATTAGAAAATATGTCACCATGGTTAAGTAATATTGGCTACTTATTCCCACTACGATATGCTGGTCATGCCTTAACAAATATTATGATTAAGGGTCAAGGATGGTCTAATATATGGTTTGATGTATTGATACTTTTTGTTTTCATTATAGTATTTACTACTATGAATATTATTGGCTTAAAACGATATAGAAAAGTCTAATATGACTTTAATTTTAAAATTTTATCCATCAATGAATGGGATTTTTATGCCTTTTCTTTCAAATTTCATACAAAATAGGAGTATATTATTGAATCCAACGGCTATAGTGATTACGTCATTATTAAATTGCTTATATCTAAAATAATTCATAGAGAGCGCTCTTTTTTGTTAAATTTAATACTATAAATTGACTTGGCAATAGAACCATATTATGAGGATAATCTTATGAACTCTCATTATACATCTTTTTGCATTCTTCTACTAACCAGTGTTATAATTTAGACAACAAGAGCTTCGTGCATTATATGCACCAATCCCCTCACTACTCGCAATAGTGAGGGGATTTTTAGGTGCTGGCTAATATCGCCTATTTTTTCTTATTGTTACGTGTACGTAGCCAATACGTAAATAACGCAACAATACAACCACTGATGACTGTGGTCGTGATGTGAACAAGAGCTTCGACCATCTGATATGCACCTCCTCTCTGCGTCTAAATTGACGCCTGAGAGATAGGCGACCTGTATATTATATCATCTGTACTAGATGAGTTACAGATAACTTCCGATAAGCCGTCTTATGTTATATAACTTTGTTTTTTATGGTATCAAGACAAGAAGATCATCCTCCAAAAACTTGTCGAATGGTCAGTTTAATAGCTCACGCTATACCGACATTCGTCTCCAAGTTTAGTTAAGGGTTCTTCTCAACAATCAATAAATTTTCTCGGCATAAATGCGTGTCCTATTATTTATTTTATTCACTTTAAATAAAAAAAACGTGAAGTAAGCGAATTTGCAACTTACCTCACGGTTTATACCTAAAATGTCTTATTCACTCATAATTTGACATTTATTCACATAGCCATTGTCAATATAAAATCGGACATTTTTATTACCAATTTTGTACATATATACCTCACCCCATGCTGAAGTAGGAGAGTAATAATTTGGTTGACCATAATTTTGAATTAAAGTATTTTCATTAATAGAGTTTCCATCGAGAGAAAAGAAAACACCATTAGCTTTATTCTCAGATACACTATAAAGTGTTTGATCGTATAAATTTATTCGATTGTCACCAGTTGGATTCTTTGATATTTGATATCCGTTGATAGTAAAATTATCGTATTTCAATGACTCTTTGAAATTTTTGTCTAATATAAATCCACTTTGATACGCAGTATAACCATCATAATTATAATAAGGTTCGATAGACTCTTGCGCCTGTGCTTCCGTTGCATTAAATAGTTCGGGCGTTACAGAGAAACCCAAAACAATACCACTAGCTAGAACAATTTTAGAAAATTTCTTCATAAAAACCCTCCTAATTATTTATAATACATCTATTATTATTACATATATATTACAAAAAACATCAAAATTACAAAAAAATTACAAAAATTACAAAAATATCTAAAGTTATTACTTTATCAACTTCGAAATTTAAATCATCAATCATTTTTTGTGACGCTCATAGTTAAACTCTGTTTACTTATAAACTCTTTTTATGTGATACCTATAGACAATTGAAATTCCAAAACAAAAAATGAGTCCGGGACATAAAGTTCTTGGATAAGTGAAAAAAAGACAATTTCTATTGAAATAATATAGAAATTGTCTTTTTTATAAATTTTTTGATTATTTTCAGCTCGTTGAGCTACTACTTTTCTTATATTAAGTGCCATTAATACAAAACCAAGTTCTCTTTTGACTTTATTGAGTCCTCGGACAGACATCCGAGTGAAACCCAAAATAGCCTTCATAAATCCAAAAACAGGTTCCACATCAATTTTTCTTTGACTGTAGATATTTTTTGTTTCTGGTTCTGAAAGCTTTTTGTTAATTTGGGATTTAAAATATTCCCAGTTATAATTCTTCATTATTTTTTTGTTTGTTTTTGAATTGAAGTTCATACATTGATTTTTCAGAGGACATTCTGAACAATCATCACATTCATATAATTTGAAGTCTCGCTTATAACCATACTTATCATGACGATAGGCATATCTTTTAAAACCTAGCCGTTTATTATTCGGACAAATGAATTCGTCATTAATTTCGTCATAGTTCCAATTTTGAGTATTAAAGATGTCACTTTTATATTTTTTAGTTTTATCTTTTATAAACATTCCATATGTTATGAGTGGCGTTCGATTAAAGTCATCTATAATTGCCTTATAATTTGATTCACTACCATAACCTGCATCAGCTACAATATATTCAGGTAAATGACCGTAGGTCTCTTGAATTGAATTTAAAAATGGAATCATCGTTCTAGTATCCGTTGGATTTTGATACACATTATAAGATAAAACAAATTGGGAATTTGTCGCTATTTGTAAATTATACCCTGGCTTAAGTTGTCCATTTTTCATGTGATCTTCTTTCATTCTCATAAATGTCGCATCATGATCTGTCTTAGAATAACTATTTCTATCCTTTAAAATAGATTTTTGAAATTCGTATCGATACTTTCGCTCAAAATAATCATTGATTTGCTTTTTGTATTTTTTGATTTTAGTTCTTTTGAGACGTATTTGTTTTCTTGTTTTAGTACATTTTTCATTGTTGATATGTTGGTTTAAATCTTCGATTTCTTTATCTAAGTGACTACCAATCAAATCTATTTCTTCTTTTGTTAATTCATTATCATGATCTTCTTTAATTTCCGGTATGATTTTATTGGTTACCAATTCATGGTAGAGGGCTTTAGAATCCTCATTCATCTTTGATTCATGGTTTTGAATACTCTTTTTCCATACAAATGTATATCGATTGGCATTTGCTTCAATTTTTGTACCATCAATAAAAATAGCTTTATCATCTATAAGATTTTGTTTTACACACTGACTGTAAAATTGAATAAATAAAGATTCTAATAAAGCATCTACTTTTGGATTTACTCTAAATCGATTAATTGTTTTATAAGAAGGTTTTTGATTTTGTGATAGCCACATCATTCGGATGCTATCATTAAGCATTTTTTCTATTTTACGACCTGAGAATACAGATTGTGTGTAGGCATATAGAATCACTTTTAACATCATTTTAGGATGGTACGAAGTTGCACCACGGTGATGTCTGAATTCGTCGAATTCATTGTCAGGAATTGTTTCAACAATATCATTTACATGTCGTGAAATATCATTTGTGGGGATAAGAACTGAAGTTTCCATTGGTAGAGTAAGTTGAGTCATGTTATAATTTTTATACATAAGGCACCTCGTTAATTTAGTTTAGTGATGTTTATTAAATTATACGAAAGTGCTTTATTTTTTTAAAGTATTACAATGTAAAATTACATATAAATACAAAGTATTTTGGCGAGACTCTTGAGGGAACAGGACAAGCTGAAGACTACAGGCTGAAGCTGTCCCCTAAGAAAGCGAGCCAACAATACGGAGTATTGTAAATAAAGAAGCCAGTAAATGAATTTGTTAAAACTCATTTACTGGCTATTTCTCTAGGGTTTATGTCCCAGACTCATTTTTAATTAGTTTATTCAATTTTTCAATATAAAAGATACTATTGATATTATACTCTTGACGATTATAGATAAATTTAATATTCAATATTTGGTATTTTATTTACATGTTTTTGATAGCGCTTAAGTACACTATAACCAATAGTACAAATAGCTATTGTTACAAATAATTTTTTCAAATTTGTCATTCCTTTTCTCTATTTGTTTTCATAATAATTTAATTCTAAGTCTTTAGATGTTTGTTTTCGAATGCTTCTCATTAATCCAATATCATTAACTAATGATTGACCGTAAGATGGTATCATTTTTTTGATTTTTGGTGTCCATTTTGATTCATATTCTGAGAAGTTTTTTTCAAGTACTTCTAAAGCTACAGAAACTGAAGTTGAAGCTCCAGGTGACTCTCCTAGTAAAGCAATAACTGAGTAATCTTTAGAATTAACTACTTCCGTTCCAAATTGAATATAACCTTTTCCATGGGCAGGTGTATCTTTAATGACTTGTACACGTTTACCAGCAGTATATAACTGCCAATCTTCATCACGTGCTTCTGGATAAAACGTACGTAAATGATTCATACAACCTTCTTTAGTCATTAATATTTGATCAAACGAATATTTAATTAAAGGTAAGTTTTTTACTGCGGCAGATAAAAGCGTTGAAATATTATATGGTTTAATTGATTTAAATAAATCTAAATTTGAACCGTTTTTTAAGAATTTAGGACCTACACTAGCAAATGGGCCAAATAATAGTGTACGTTCACCATCAATATAACGCGTATCCAAGTGAGGTACAGTCATAGGTGGTGTACCTTTGGGCTCTTTACCATATACCTTAGCGTCATGCTTGGCTATGATATCAGGGTTAGTACAAATTAAGAATTGACCTGTAATTGGGAATCCTCCCAAATTTTTACTTTCTGGAATACCTGTTTTTTGTAGTAATGGAATTGCTCCACCACCAGCACCAATAAATACATAATCAGCAAGTTCTGTTTGCACATCACCACTATTGCGTTGACGTATTTTAACTTCCCATTTACCACCTTTTTGATGATTAAAATCTATGACTTCATGATTATATTGAACATTAGCATTTGGATGTTGTTCAATATTTTTAGCCATTTTTCGAGTAAGCTCACCAAAATTAACATCGGTACCTTCATTAATTTTACTAGCGGCCATAATATCACTCGAATTATGCCCTTTCATCATTAAAGGAATCCATTTTCTCATTTCCTCAATATCTTCCGTATATTCAATATTGTCAAACATCGGAAAATCTTTCATCGCATAATAGCGATCTTTTAAAAATTGAACATTATTTTTACCTCTTACAAAGCTAATATGAGGTAAAGGCTGAATAAATTCTTTAGGGTTAGAAATACTTTTATTTTTAACTAAGTGACTCCAAAATTGTTTCGAAATTTCGAATTGCTCATTAATTTCTTTTGCTTTTTCAATATCAATTGAGCCATCAGGTTTTCTTACTGTATAGTTCAGTTCACATAAAGCAGCATGACCAGTTCCAGCGTTATGACGTTCATTAGAACTTTCAATTCCTGGACGATCTAAACGTTCATATAGTTTAATATTCCAATTAGGTTCTATTTCTTTAAGCATAGAACCAAAAGTAGTACTTAATACCCCGGCACCAATAATGACAACTGTTTTTGACTCTTTAGTATTCATAAATGATTCCT
This sequence comes from Staphylococcus haemolyticus, assembly GCF_006094395.1. Taxonomy (NCBI): domain Bacteria; kingdom Bacillati; phylum Bacillota; class Bacilli; order Caryophanales; family Staphylococcaceae; genus Staphylococcus; species Staphylococcus haemolyticus. Next base: position 2,452,295 of record NZ_CP035291.1, read on the forward strand.
CTTCCTTTTTTGTGACTAAGTAGTAGTGTAATACAATTCATCTTATAATAAAAATACTCATTTTTAATACGACCTATTCCATAAAAGAATAGATTTAAAAGCAACTAAAAAGCTCTAAAAGGTGCATTAAAGTTTTGTAAAACTTTAATGCACCTTTTTTGGTGAAAACTTCTGATAATTGTAGGTTCTCTCGTTATCTATGATTATTACTTTTAACTGTATCTAGAAAATCATCTCCCCAATCACAAATTGAAAAGACTACTTTATCAAGCTTTAAACCTATTTCAGTCAATCTATAATCCACTTTAGGAGGGACTACTGGATAAACCGTCCTTTCAAGAATTTTATCTTGTTCTAGTTCTCTAAGTTGTCTTATTAACATTCGTTGGTTGATATCAGGTAGTTTATTTTGTAATTCACTTAATCTTAAGCGCTCATTTTGTAAAAGATGGTAAACAATGGCAATTTTCCATCTTCCACCAATGACAGACAGGGCTAAATCTTTCGATGTATAAAATTCTTTATTATTATATTCAATTAACAAAACAAATCCTCCATTTTATATAGTGACAAAAATGTCAGTATTGTTATTTGAAGTAACTAATACCATAATAGCATTATAAAAGATAGAGAGGAGAAACTTTAATGAAATTACAATTAGCAATCGATCTATTAGACCAAAAAGAAGCAGCAAAATTAGCTCAAGAAGTAGAGGAATTCATTGATATTGTAGAAATTGGAACACCAATTGTTATAAATGAAGGACTATCTGCTGTTGAACATATGAGTAAATCAGTCACTAACACACAAGTATTAGCAGACCTGAAAATTATGGATGCTGCTAGTTATGAAGTAAGTCAAGCTGTAAAATTCGGTGCTGACATCATAACAATTCTGGGTGTTTCTGAAGATGCTTCAATTAAAAGTGCTATCGAAGAAGCACATAACCATGGCAAAGAATTATTAGTTGATATGATCGCGGTTCAAAATTTAGAACAACGTGCAGCTGAATTAGATAAAATGGGTGCTGACTATATTGCAGTACATACTGGTTACGATTTACAAGCTAAAGGTGTATCACCTTTAGAAAGTTTACGTACTGTTAAATCAGTTATTTCAAATTCAAAAGTAGCCGTAGCAGGTGGTATCAAACCCGATACAATTAAATCAGTGGCAGTTGAACAACCAGATTTAATTATTGTTGGTGGTGGCATAGCAAACGCTGACGATCCAAAAGCTGCTGCTAAACAATGTCGTGATATAATTGATGGAAATGCTTAACCATTTTTAATATATGTTTAAACTCCCCCCTTCTTAGTGTATATAATATCTAGATTTAAAAATTATAATTGAAAGGTAATGTTGTAATATGACTAAAAAAGTAGCAATCATTTTAGCAGATGAATTTGAAGATATAGAATTAACTAGTCCAAAAGAAGCATTAAAAAATGCTGGATTTGAGACTGAGATTATTGGTGATACAGCTAATCATGAAGTTGTTGGTAAACATGGTAAAAAAGTAACTGTAGATGTTAGTATCGCAGATGCTAAACCAGAAAATTATGATGCATTATTAATTCCTGGTGGATTTTCACCTGACCATTTACGTGGTGATGAAGAAGGACGTTATGGTACCTTTACTAAGTACTTTACTCAAAATGATGTACCAACATTTGCGATTTGTCATGGTCCACTTTTACTAGTTGATACTGATGATTTAAATGGACGTACAATAACTGGTGTTATCAATGTACGTAAAGATTTATCTAATGCAGGAGCACATGTTGTCGATGAATCAGTTGTAGTAGATAACAATATTGTAACAAGTCGTGTACCAGATGACTTAGATGATTTCAATAGAGAGATTATTAAACAATTAGAAGCATAAATTAAGATACATTATAAATAATTATTTGATAGATTAGACTATCGTCAAAGATCTAAACTTTGTCGATAGTTTTTTATTATTAATTTTGAAGCTCCAATTTTATTAAGATATATACATCAAATAATTCATAACGTCGTATTACATATTTTGCATTCCTATGCACTATGATGTTATAATACATTTAACGAAGATTATATGCATATATGCACCAATCCCCTCACTATTTGTGGTAGTGAGGGGATTTCTGATGCGGCTTAACGTCGCCTTCTATTTATTGCGTTTACTACTAAGCCAGTAAGTAAAATACGCAACTGCACAGCCACTAATGATTGGTGCAATGATGTGAACGAAGATCATAAGCATATTAAGCACCTCCTTCCGTCGAAAATACAGCCGGAAGTTAAGGCGACTCTATTATTATATCATCTGTAAACACGTAAGCATATCCACTTCAGATAAGTCATTTTATGTTATATCTTTGCTTTTTTATAGTATCAAGACAAGAAAAACTCGTTTTCAACTCATTTCAAAAATCAAAATCGAAAACTAAAATTAACCCTCTTTATCGTCTTTTTCTAAACCTATAATCATAATTAAGTAAAACGAATCAATTTTATAATTTCCAAATTTCATACAAAAAACTCCTTTTGTTTTCTTTTCAAAAAATAAAATTGCTTTATTGACGTTTAGCCTCGGAACCCTTGACATTCCCTAAACTTGTCGAATGGTCGGTTTAATAGCTCACGCTATACCGACATTCGTCTACAAATTTAGTTAAGGGTTCTTCTCAACGATCAATAAATTTTCTCGTCATAACTGCTATGTTATAATTAAAATATTCTTTCTTGATTTTTAATACTTTACCACTTTTTAATCAGCCAAAAAGTGAGTAAGAGCTACTTAAATTTTAAATGGTAGCTCTTTTTTATATTCTACTTTATTACAAATCAGAATACCTTTATTTTTAATTTTAAGGCAATATTTTGAAAAATTTGAGCAATCATTCCTGTTGAACATTTTAATTATAAAAGTCATTAAAAATAAAAAATAACGCCAGCTTTTTGCTAACGTTATTCCAAGTGTATAAAATATATTAAGTCAAAATTAGTCTTCTTTTTCTTTAAAACCTTCTTTTTTCATTTCCTTCTCAGTTTTCTTCATACTAAAACCATTCCCTGTATTACCAGACATACTAACAATATCTTTAGATTTTAAAGTATCAATATCAGCATTTTTTAAATCTATAGTTATAGTTTCTACAATCCCTTCATCATTCTCTTTAACAGTTTCCTTTACGCCTTTAACGTCTTGCATTTTTTTACTTTCTTTCTCTATTGCTTCCTTCATTATTTTTTTAGATGTATCATCATTCAGACTAAAATCGCTATATTTCAAAGTATTTACAGATTTTTGTTTAATTATTTCGTCCCCTTTATATGTATAAGTTACCTCCATTTTCACATTAGATTCTTCTCCAACAAATGTTTTAGTTTTTTCAGCTCCACAAGCAGATAAAGTAATTAAAAAAACAATACTTACTACCAAACCAGTAACTTTTTTCATAATTTAATCTCCTTTGTTTTAATATTATATAAAATATTATATACCATTCATCCTAAAAATATGACCCTTACTTTAGTTAAAAATATATTAAATTTAGCGAAAAAAGAAATTGTTATAAACAACAAAATTCAATAATTTTATTTATTTATCACTTTATGCTTTTATTTTTAATTTTAAAGGAGAATTTTGAAAAATTAGAGTTATTTATATAGTTTTTTATACCCAAAAACTTATATTGGCTCTTAAAACGCAAATGAGAGCCAAATAAATATATTTTAATTTCACAAACAAAAATTTGAGCAAAACCAGTGACGATTTTTAGACACTGACCAGCTATATGCAAACTAAAATTTTGCATAAAATGGCTCAAAAAATCATCAACTTTTTTAGTTCCTGCAGGAGCAATTTCTTTCAAAAAACCACCGAATTTTGAATTGGCTCCAAATTCTTTGTAAGAGCATAAGGGAAATTTGCATACATTAAAAAATGTATGGTCTGGCGAAGCCAGACATTTCAAGGGATACAGAGATTTTAAAAAGGTATACATTTTTTGCGTTTTGTACCCCGATTGTACCCAGGCATTTTTAACATATTTTCAATCAAAGAGTCCGGGACATAAAGTTCTTGGATAAGTGAAAAAAGACAATTTCTATTGAAATAATATAGAAATTGTCTTTTTTATAAATTTTTTGATTATTTTCAGCTCGTTGAGCTACTACTTTTCTTATATTAAGTGCCATTAATACAAAACCAAGTTCTCTTTTGACTTTATTGAGTCCTCGGACAGACATCCGAGTGAAACCCAAAATAGCCTTCATAAATCCAAAAACAGGTTCCACATCAATTTTTCTTTGACTGTAGATATTTTTTGTTTCTGGTTCTGAAAGCTTTTTGTTAATTTGGGATTTAAAATATTCCCAGTTATAATTCTTCATTATTTTTTTGTTTGTTTTTGAATTGAAGTTCATACATTGATTTTTCAGAGGACATTCTGAACAATCATCACATTCATATAATTTGAAGTCTCGCTTATAACCATACTTATCATGACGATAGGCATATCTTTTAAAACCTAGCCGTTTATTATTCGGACAAATGAATTCGTCATTAATTTCGTCATAGTTCCAATTTTGAGTATTAAAGATGTCACTTTTATATTTTTTAGTTTTATCTTTTATAAACATTCCATATGTTATGAGTGGCGTTCGATTAAAGTCATCTATAATTGCCTTATAATTTGATTCACTACCATAACCTGCATCAGCTACAATATATTCAGGTAAATGACCGTAGGTCTCTTGAATTGAATTTAAAAATGGAATCATCGTTCTAGTATCCGTTGGATTTTGATACACATTATAAGATAAAACAAATTGGGAATTTGTCGCTATTTGTAAATTATACCCTGGCTTAAGTTGTCCATTTTTCATGTGATCTTCTTTCATTCTCATAAATGTCGCATCATGATCTGTCTTAGAATAACTATTTCTATCCTTTAAAATAGATTTTTGAAATTCGTATCGATACTTTCGCTCAAAATAATCATTGATTTGCTTTTTGTATTTTTTGATTTTAGTTCTTTTGAGACGTATTTGTTTTCTTGTTTTAGTACATTTTTCATTGTTGATATGTTGGTTTAAATCTTCGATTTCTTTATCTAAGTGACTACCAATCAAATCTATTTCTTCTTTTGTTAATTCATTATCATGATCTTCTTTAATTTCCGGTATGATTTTATTGGTTACCAATTCATGGTAGAGGGCTTTAGAATCCTCATTCATCTTTGATTCATGGTTTTGAATACTCTTTTTCCATACAAATGTATATCGATTGGCATTTGCTTCAATTTTTGTACCATCAATAAAAATAGCTTTATCATCTATAAGATTTTGTTTTACACACTGACTGTAAAATTGAATAAATAAAGATTCTAATAAAGCATCTACTTTTGGATTTACTCTAAATCGATTAATTGTTTTATAAGAAGGTTTTTGATTTTGTGATAGCCACATCATTCGGATGCTATCATTAAGCATTTTTTCTATTTTACGACCTGAGAATACAGATTGTGTGTAGGCATATAGAATCACTTTTAACATCATTTTAGGATGGTACGAAGTTGCACCACGGTGATGTCTGAATTCGTCGAATTCATTGTCAGGAATTGTTTCAACAATATCATTTACATGTCGTGAAATATCATTTGTGGGGATAAGAACTGAAGTTTCCATTGGTAGAGTAAGTTGAGTCATGTTATAATTTTTATACATAAGGCACCTCGTTAATTTAGTTTAGTGATGTTTATTAAATTATACGAAAGTGCTTTATTTTTTTAAAGTATTACAATGTAAAATTACATATAAATACAAAGTATTTTGGCGAGACTCTTGAGGGAACAGGACAAGCTGAAGACTACAGGCTGAAGCTGTCCCCTAAGAAAGCGAGCCAACAATACGGAGTATTGTAAATAAAGAAGCCAGTAAATGAATTTGTTAAAACTCATTTACTGGCTATTTCTCTAGGGTTTATGTCCCAGACTCTTAATATGGCTATTATTTTCTAAGTGCTTTTAAAATTAAAGAAACAACGAAAATAACAATAATTGCACCGATTAGTGCTGGAATGATTGGTACGCCACCCCATACAGGTCCCCAAGTACCTAACAATTTACTACCTACAGCTGAACCGATTAAACCAGCGATAATGTTACCGATGATACCACCTGGAATATCTTTACCCATGATCATACCGGCAACCCAGCCGATTAATCCTCCGACTATTAACATAACAATAAAGCCCATATTCAGAACTCTCCTTACATCTTCTATTTTTGTATACTTCTTTTATATACCACGCATCAATATGAATAAACATTAGGATATAATTTTATTATATTTTTATTTAAACTTATATCAAATCTCATTATAAAAATTATGGATAATTTATATATTCGTTTTCCACTACTACAAATTCGATTTTCATTCTGAAATTCTGTAAAATTTTAATGTATTTTTATAAAAGATCTTCTCTTGTGTCTCTTCATCAAAATGCTTTTGAATTAACTCAATATCTTGTTCACTAAAAGGGCGCTTTGCTCGCGTGGAAGGTAAATCTGTACCAAACATAATGGCATCAGGATTAATGTCAATCAGTTCCTTAATGGCTGCAATAGGCTCAACTTCTATACGTCCAAATCCTGTTGCTTTAACATAAACACCTTGTTTGACTAATGCTTTTAAATCTTCAAAACCTTCTACGGTCAAGCCAAGATGATCGATTGATACTTTAGGTAACGAACTTATAATTTCTTTATAATCTTTTAATTGTTTGGATTCAATATATATTTCAGAATGCCAGCCAACTAAATCATAGACTCTTTACGCAAACGTCTTAATAAGCGCTATATCTTCAGACCCACCACGTTTAACATTAAATCGAATAGCTCTAACTCCTTCATCATGTAATCGAAGAATTTCATCGTCAGATGTTGAGGCAGGTAGCTGCGTTATCCCAACAAATTAACCCTGAAGTTGATTTAAAGCCGATATTAAATAATCTTGGTCAAATCCTTGAAATGACCCTGATAAAATTGCGCCACCAACAACATTTAATTGCTGAGTATGATTTAAATAGTCATTAACCTTAAATGATGGAGGTATATAGCCGTTATTTTCCTTCACCGGAAAATCATAATCAATGATATGAAAATGCGAATCAAATATTTTCATTATAAATTTCTCCTTTATTTATATTTTTTGAAATAAAGATAACATAATTAATATTTATCAGCTAAAAGACTTGATAATTATTGTGAACAAGACTAGTATAGTTAAATAACTTAGGTTGTATATAAAAGACTCAATTATTTACTTATAATTAATTAAATTGGAAAGTAAGTAAAAATAATTTAAATTCAAACTTGTTTTTTAGGAGGTTATGTTTCATGAGTTCACATACACTTTTTAATTTAAGAACTAAACGAAATCTTGAAATTAACGAATTAACAGAATTAATTAATAAAAAATATGGTACACATTATGAACCCCATCAATTATGGGAATGGGAAAATCATCAACACGAACCTAAGTTTAAAGATGCAATGATTCTTGCAGACTTCTTTGACACACCTTACCAAATGTTAGTCGAAAGTAAATACAAAGAATATCAACAGCAAATTGACGATATCGATATTCGTTTATAATTTCTATTAAATGCCTGTCATACTATATATTTAGTGTATGACAGGCTTTTTTATCATATTTTTCGTTTTAAATAAAATTAATCACGATATAATGACTTGAATTTAAATTAATGTCATAAAATAAATTTAATAGCTATTGTATGTAATTTTTAATTTATGTATGATTGTAATAAGTGTTAACCAACTACAAGGAGGATATTTTAATGGCGTTTAATGAAGAGCCACCAAATAATACCAATTCATCCCAAGAACAATCACAAGAAACCAATATATATAATCAAGATAAAAATGAAAGTGTGAGTAATAATGAAAGTACTCAAAACGATGATTCCAATAGTTCGAATAAAGGGAAATATTGGCTTATTGGATGCGGCGCCGGTTGTGGCTGTCTAGTTATTTTAATTATATTAGTACTAGCAGCTTGTGTGATTTTTATGAAAGTCTCAGACTCAATTTCATCAAGTGATAGTGAAAATGCAACGCATGAATCCAAACAAGAAGGTAACTCTCGTAAAACTGGCGGGAATGATAAAGAAGAAGCTTTGCAACGTGCTGAAACTTATGCTAAATCAATGTACATGTCTAAAAAAGGTATCTATAATCAATTGACTTCTAGTAGTGGTGATAAATTTAATTCTAGTACAGCTAAATATGCTGTTAATCATTTAAAAGATGTAGATTATAAGGAAAATGCGTTAAAAACTGCAGAAGAAAGTAGTGATAACTTACATTTTTCGAAAAAAGAATTAACTGATTATCTTAAAAATGATGAAAATTCAGGTCAATTTACTAGTGAACAAGTAGATTATGCAATGAAGCATGCAAAAATTGACTATAAAGAAAATGCATTAGAAACAGCAAAACATATTAGTGACCAATCTTATTCTTCAAAATCGCAACTTGAAGACGAACTTACGTCTAAAGATGGGCGTCAATTTACGAAAGATGAAGCAGATTACGCAATGAAACATTTGAAGACGGATTTTAAAAAGAATGCATTAAAAAATGCCCAACGATATATGCAAGACTCTATCGAATCAAAAAGTGAACTTTATAATAAGTTAGTAGAATACGACGATTTCACAGAAGATGAAGCAAAATATGCTGCCGATAATGTAAAAGTAGACTACAAAGAGAATGCACTAGAAAGAGCAAAATCTTTATCTAAAGATGGCGATACTTCTAAATCAGATATTAAGGATATGTTGTCTTCTAAAGATGGTTTCAAATTTACTGAAGAAGAAGCACAGTATGCCGTTGATCATTTAAAATAATGATTTAATGACAATAAAATATTAGTATTTATAATATCGAATCCCCTTCAAGCTAAATTATTAATTTAGTATCGGTGGGGATTTTCTTGATATAGTACAACTTAGTGTTTAATGTAAAATTATTATTATATCCTTTTTCTGTCCTTTCCCTAAAATTCAAAGCAAAAAAGTAACCCCATAAGCCTTAAGCCTACGGGGTTTAACCAATACTTATATATTAGTTTTCGTCTTTAACATATGGTAATAAAGCCATATGACGAGCACGTTTGATAGCTGTAGTCAACATACGTTGATATTTAGCTGAAGTACCAGTTACACGACGTGGTAAAATTTTACCGCGTTCTGAGATAAAACGTTTTAATAATTCAGTGTCTTTATAGTCAATGTGTGTAATACCATTTGCTGTGAAATAGCATACTTTTTTACGACGACGTCCGCCTCTTCTTGGTCCACCTGCCATGGTTAATTACCTCCTTTGGAATATTTTTTTATACGTTCATTTTGTTATTAGAATGGTAAGTCATCATCACTAATATCAATCGGTCCGTTTGCGTTTGCAAATGGATTATCAGATTGTTTATTATTTGATGAATTATTGTTATTGTAAGATGTATTTTGTCCTGATTGTTGACCACCAAATCCTTGACCGTAGTCTTGGAAATCATTGTTATTACTTTGATTACGTTGGCCACCTTGAGCATTTTTAGGTTCAAGGAATTGAACACTATCTGCTACAACTTCAGTAACAAAGATACGACGACCTTCTTGATTTTCATAACTGCGTGATTGTATGCGACCATCAACGCCAGCTAGACTACCTTTGAATAAATAATTATTCACATTCTCTGCTTGTCTTCTAAATACAACAACATTGATGAAGTCAGCTTCGCGTTCCCCTTGAGCATTCGTGAAAGTACGATTAACTGCTAGAGTAAATGTCGCTACACTTACGCCTGAGGGAGTGGTTCTGTATTCTGGATCTTTAGTTAAACGACCTACTAATACAACTCTGTTTATCATTAAAACGCCCCCATTAATTTATTACTTATCTTGGTCTTCACGGATAACGATATAACGGATGATATCGTCACTGATTTTAGCTAAACGTTGGAATTCGTCTGTGGCTCTGTTGTTATCAGTTTTAATGCGTACGATGTTATAGAAACCTTCTTTGAAATCTTCAATTTCATAAGCAAGACGGCGTTTACCCCAGTCTTTTTCTTCTAAAACTTCTGATCCTTCTGAAGCTAAGATACCGTTGAAGCGTTCAACAACTGCTTTTTTAGCATCTTCTTCAATGTTTGGACGTACGACATACATAATTTCATATGTTCTCATTTTATACTTGCACCTCCTTGTGGTCTATGCGGCCTATCGAATACTAACGATAAGCAAGGAATAATTTTCATTACTCACAATCAAGAATTATAGCACAGAGTATTACTTTTTACAATATATTTTATTCAGCATCAGTTCCGCTAATTTACATTGTTTATAATCTTATTTTTCAACATATGTGTCGTGTCAATTATAAAGTTGCGAATCATTAGTTTTTGTACTACCATCACAACTGCATTTTGCATATTAATATTATTTTTAAAAAATAAAATATCTAAAGGAGAGCTCAAATGTTCAAGAAAACAACATCATCTATTGCATGTTTAACTATTATGGCGACTTCTATAGGTGCGTTAAATGCAAACGCTTCTGAACAGACTGAAGGTAGCCAAAAAGGAACGATGGGGTATGGATATCAAAAATATCTAAAAAATCATCCCAATGAACAAAGCAACGCTACTAGTAACCGTTCAACCTTTTCAACAAAATCTAAAGTAATCACAACACAAAATGGCGATCGTGTGTTAGATATTTCAGAATGGCAAGGAAACTTAACGGATTCGCAAGTTAAACAACTAAAAAAAGATTATAATTTCATCATTATCAGAGGTCAATATGGTTCTGAATATGTTGATCAATGTTTGGAGAATAATTCAGCTTTATTAGATAAAAATAATATGAAATTCGGCGTCTATTCATATAGCCTGTATGAAAATGCTGATGATGCTCGAAATGAAGCTCAAACGCTTTATAGTCGTGCACCTAAAGCTTCATTCTATGTAAATGATTTTGAACAAAATTCAATCACTTCTGGTGATGCTGACACTGCTACAAAAGCTTGGGCTGATGAAATGAAACAACTTGCAGGGAATAAAAAAGTATTATTTTATTCTTATGAGAACTTTATGACCAACAACGTTCCGAATGCTGTAAGTGCCTATGATGGTTATTGGTTAGCAGCTTATCAAGAGCAAGAACCTAATAGAGAGAAAGTTTTATGGCAATACACAGATAGTTACTATGCCCCTGAACTAAACCAAAACGTTGATGCTAATTACATAGATGCGAATGTTACTGCTGATTGGTTTACTAGTTAAAAAATTTATACATAACACTTTATTTTTACGAACACTTGTTCTATAATATAGTCGAGGTGTAAAACATGCAATTAGATTTAGATTGGAATAAAGATTTTCAAGAATTTCAAGAAGTCTTAAATTGCGGTATCAATCCAGAATGGTTATATTGTGCGAAAGCCAATATGATTCTTGAACCTGCATACACTGGAGAAGGTAAACAGTTTTTTAGCACCAAAGATATTATTGAAGCAAGTAAAGTTATACCGTTCTTTTAAGATATAATGAAATAAACAATATAAAAAAAGCAATGTAAGTCTCCTGTCATTCAAGCCAAGCGAAACTTACATTGCTTTTTATTTTTTTATCAAATATTTAATTTTTACTATGCATATCGCTATAATAATTGGATGTGATTATTAAACGTTAAATCTAAAGTGAACGATATCGCCATCTTGCATAATATATTCTTTACCTTCTAAACGTTGTTTACCCGCTTCTTTAGCACCTTGTTCGCCGCCATGCTCAACATAGTCATCATAACTTGTCACTTCGGCACGGATAAATCCACGTTCAAAGTCAGTGTGAATAATACCTGCACATTGTGGTGCTGTCATACCTTGTCTGAACGTCCAAGCACGCACTTCTTGTACACCTGCAGTAAAGTATGTTGATAAACCTAATAAATCATATGTTGTTCTGATAAGTACGTCTAGTCCTGGTTCTTCAATGCCTAAATCTTCTAAGAACATTTCTCTATCTTCGTCATCTAATGTAGCGATTTCTTCTTCGATTTTTGCACTAATAACGATAACTTCAGAATCTTCTTTTGCTGCATATTCTCGAATTGCTTTTACTTTATCGTTATCTTCATCACCAATCTCGTCTTCTCCAACATTGGCAATATATAACATTTTCTTAGACGTTAGTAATTGTGCTTGGTTAACGTATCTTTGATCTTCTTCATTGAAGTCTAAGCTACGTACAGGATCGCCATTTTCAAGTGCTTCTTTGATTCTAGATAGAATTCTCATTTCCATTTCAGCAGTTTTATCTTTTTGACGCGCCATTTTTTCAATTCGAGGCAAACGTTTTTCAACTGATTCTAAGTCTGCTAATACTAATTCCATATTAATAACTTCAATATCGTCTAAAGGATTTACGCGTCCTGATACGTGCGTTACATTTTCATCATCAAATGCACGTACAACTTGGCAAATTGCATCTACTTCACGAATATGTGAAAGGAATTTGTTTCCTAAACCTTCACCTTTAGAAGCACCTTTAACAATACCTGCAATATCAGTAAACTCAAAAGTTGTAGGAATAGTTTTTTTAGGTTTAACCATTTCTGTTAATTTATTTAAACGTGAATCTGGCACCTCTACGATACCTACGTTTGGATCAATTGTTGCGAATGGATAGTTAGCGGCTAATGCTCCCGCTTTTGTTATTGCATTAAATAATGTAGATTTACCTACGTTCGGCAATCCTACGATTCCTGCTGTTAAAGCCATTAATCATTCTCCTAACCTTCAGTATCTTGATTTGATACTAATATTTTCTTTAATTTTTTATTGAACGTTTGACGTGGAATCATAATACTTCGTTGACAATTCTCACATTTGATGCGAATATCAGCACCCATACGAATAATTTTAAATCGATTAGTTCCACATGCATGTTGCTTTTTCATTTCTACTATATCATTTATTCCATAATTTGACGTCATGAAATTACCCCTCAATAATAATTAAGATTTGCCTTGTTGATTATTATTTTTAATATAAATTGGTTGTGGTAATTTAATACCTTCTTGAACAAATACTCTTTGAATTTCTTTACGTAATATTCTTGAGCCGGATACCCCTTCACCTGGAATAGTTTCAGCAGATATTCTAAACGTTACTTTAGTTTCATCCAACGAATCAATACCTTCTACGACTGGATCAGTGATAAATAAGTAATATTTGCTACGCATTGCAGTAAATAGTTTATTTAGACGCTTTTCTACCTTGTCTAAGTTTTCTTCTACAGATACCGGAATTTCTACTATAGAGAAACCATTAGTAATAGAGAAATTAGTAATTTCTCCCATACTACCATTCGGTAAAATCGTTAATTCACCAGTGATTGTGTTAATTCGTGTTGATCTTAAGCCAATAGATTTTACTGTTCCTTCTGCTACTGTTGTACCACCGCTATTGATTTTAACATAATCGCCAACGTCAAATTGATTTTCAAATATAATAAAGAAACCAGTGATGATATCTTTAACAATCGTTTGAGCACCGAAACCAACAGCTAAACCGACAACACCGGCACTGGCGATGATACCTTCAACACTAATTCCAAATTTACTTAAGATAGTAGTAATCACAATGAACCAAACAATGTAGCTCACTACGTTTTGCACAAGCGAAATAAGCGTTCGAGAACGTTTCTTATTACCTTTGCTACTGCGATTTTGAATTTTAAATGCTTGTTCAATTACTTTGTTTAATATTGCTATGACGATAAGTGCAACAATAATATATATGATAATTAGTGCTATTTTAATAGATAAATTTTCATATGTTTCTATTTTAGTTAAAGGTTCAAATAATGAAGACAATACATTTTTGACCTGATTCATGTAATAGTAACCTCCCTATTCAACTTTTCTATAATTAAATTATTATACTCATTTATTGCGCAATATGTATCCGTCTTAAGCTTTATTTTATTACTTATTTCCTTGGCAAAGCCTAAGATGTAACACATCTTAACTCACTCTTTCATAGAGTATCACTCTATCAATACGATTGATTACGTATCATACTTCGTCATTGAGTTTTTGAATGAGTCGTTTAAATTCTTCTTCTGTTTTGAATTCAAATGTTATTTTACCTATATTCTTGCTAGTTGAAATGTCTACTTTAGACCCAAACTTTTCTTTTAGTCGACGTTCTTGCTTTTGAATAAACATAGGTTTTATTTGCGTTGTTGCTTTGCTTTTTTTAGACTGCCCACCGTCTTGTAATTCATTTACAACCTGTTCAAGATATCTAACACTCCAATTTTCACGTATGGCTTGTTGGCTTATCTTTTTCATCATAGTGACATCTTTAATGCCTAACAACGTGCGTCCATGTGCACTAGATAACGCACCTTCTTTGACTTGATTCGAAATATCTTTGGGTAAATTTAGCAATCTTAGCATATTTGCGATATATGGTCGTGATTTGCCTAGTCGTTCCGCTACTTTTTGTTGTGTTAATCCTAAATCATTCATGAGGCGCTGGTAACTTTCAGCTTCTTCAATGGCATTGAGATCTTCTCTTTGTAAATTCTCGATAATTGCTAATTCCATCATGTCAGAATCGGACAATTCTTTAATAATGGCAGGTATCTCGGTTAACCCTGCTAATTGAGATGCTCTAAATCGTCTTTCGCCAACAACTATATAGTAGCCCTGTACAGTCTGACACAATACAATGGGCTGTAATACACCATGAGTTTGTATTGACATTGCTAAATCACTTAATCTATCATCGTCAAATGTTTTACGAGGTTGATATGGATTGGCTTTAATTTTAGAAAGATCAATTTTTTGAATTTGTTCATTTTGACTTATCGCCAATCGCTCATCTTGATTATGACTCACTATTTTCACCCCTCTAAGCCATTATTAATATCGTATTTGGATCATTATCTAAGAACTCGTCTTTTGTAATCACAGCAAACCAACTTATTTTTACATTATAAATTCAATGGCACGCATTTTTTAGTACTTATTTATTTTAAAAAATATAGAATAGGTTTAACAAGTAAATTAGACAAATGAAATGAAAAAATTAAATTTTTTTATGTAGAAATATCGCTATATTATCAATACTTTAAGCGTTTTCTGAATTACCTTTATAATCTTAATTTTCAGAAAAGTTATTGACAAATGTAATTTAGGTCTGTAAGCTATGAATTAACTTAAAAAAACACAAATTACACACTGTAATAAGGAAAGTAGAACTTACACTGCTAATACAGAGAGTCTCCAAAGCTGAGAAGAGACATTGAAAGAAAGTTTGAAAATGGCCTTTGAGTGTTGATGCCAATACGAGGTGTCAACGGGTTCGCCCGTTATAGCGATACAGTATTAACATTTATTGTTTAATGGCGTACTGGAATTCTAGACGTCGCTAATCATCGTTAATACTCATTTACTTATAATCAAGTTAAATGAGTTTTTTAATGTGAACCTTTCATTCGACTAAAGTGTCACATAACGATTAAATTAGCGTCCACTATCTCAGTACACTTTTATTCACAAAATGGCGTACTGTTTGAGGTTACTTTAGCAATAAAGTAATAAATAAAGGTGGTACCGCGAAACAGGCTTTCGTCCTTTACATCCGATGCATATCGGGTTTAAAGGACGGGAGCTTTTTTTATTGGACAAAAAATTGAATGGAGGATTTGACATGAAAGATACTCAATTAGCACAAATATCATTAACTAAAGATATTACTGGCGCAATAGCCAACCCTATCTATTTGTCTACTGCATATCAACATCCTCACCTTGGTCAGTCAACAGGCTATGATTATACAAGAACAAAGAATCCAACACGTTCTGCATTTGAAGAATCCTTTGCGAAATTAGAAGGAGGTATTGCTTCATTTGCCACTTCAAGTGGCATGGCTGCAGTACAACTCATATGTAACTTGTTTCAACCAGGTGATGAAATATTAGTCGCTTTCGACTTATATGGTGGTACATTTAGATTATTTGACTTTTATGAAAAACAATATGGTATCAAATTTAAATATGTTGATTTCCTAAATTATGAAGAAGTTGTTAACGCTATTACGCCCAATACAAAGGCACTTTTCATAGAACCTATTTCGAATCCACAAATGATCGAAATTGACGTTGACCCTTATTACATCTTAAGTCAACAGCATAATCTATTAACAATTATCGACAACACGTTTTTAACACCTTATTTATCAACGCCTTTAGAAGACGGTGCAGACATTGTACTCCATTCAGCAACTAAATATATTGGCGGTCACAATGATGTATTAGCTGGGGTTGTAACTGTTAAAGATGGATCATTAGCTGAGCAACTTGGACAATTGCATAACATGATTGGAGCAACATTGTCTCCTATCGATAGTTATTTATTACAACGTGGTTTAAAAACATTACATTTACGTATTGAACGGTCAGAGGCAAACGCTAAAAAGTTAGCCGAGCGATGTAAAGTTTCTAGTGCTATAGACGAAGTGCTGTACAGTGGTAAAACGGGCATGCTGAGTTTACGTCTAAATAAAGACTTTAGCGTTGCTAAATTTTTGGAAAATTTAGAAATCTGTATCTTCGCAGAAAGTCTAGGTGGAACAGAAACATTCATTACTTTCCCATACACACAAACGCATGTCGATATGCCGGATGAAGAAAAAGATAAACGTGGCATAGATGAACACCTTATACGCTTATCCATTGGTATTGAAGATTATAACGACATTGAGTCAGATATTTTACGAGCATTGGAGAATTCTAAAGTAGGAGTGATTTCATGAGCTTATCAAAAGAAACCGAAGTTATTTTTGATGAACACAGAGGTGTAGATTACGATTCAGCAAACCCACCACTTTATGACTCTTCAACATTTCATCAAAAGGTGCTTGGTGGCAATGCAAAATTTGATTATGCCAGAAGCGGCAATCCAAACCGCCAACTTCTTGAAGAGAAATTAGCGAAACTTGAAGGAGGACAATATGCATTTGCGTACGCCTCAGGTATCGCAGCAATTTCAGCGGTATTACTAACATTAAAAGCAAATGATCACGTCATTCTTCCTGATGATGTATACGGTGGTACATTCAGACTTACAGAACAAATTTTAAATCGCTTTGATATTCAATTTACGACTGTTAATGCTACACAACCTAAAGAAATTGAGCGTGCGATTCAGCCGAATACCAAACTCATCTACGTTGAAACACCATCCAATCCTTGTTTCAAAATTACAGATATACGTGCAGTAGCGGCGATTGCTAAGCGTCATCACTTACTTTTAGCAGTAGATAACACATTTATGACACCGTTGGGTCAATCACCACTTGCACTTGGCGCTGATATTGTGGTTCATTCAGCTACTAAATTTTTAGGTGGCCACAGCGATATTATCGCAGGCGCTGCCATTACAAATCGTAAAGACGTCGCTGATGCATTATATCTTTTACAGAATGGTACGGGCACTGCATTGTCAGCGCATGATAGTTGGACATTAGCCAAACACTTAAAAACATTACCTGTGCGGTTTAAACAATCAACATCAAATGCGGAGAAACTTGTAGCATTTTTAAAAGAAAGAGAAGAAATTGCCGAAGTATATTATCCAGGAAACAGTTCATTACACTTATCACAGGCAAATAGCGGTGGTGCCGTGATTGGATTCCGATTAAAAGATGAAACGAAAGCACAAGACTTTGTAGATGCTTTAACTTTACCCTTAGTTTCAGTAAGTCTTGGGGGTGTAGAAACGATATTATCTCATCCGGCCACAATGTCACATGCTGCTGTTCCTGAAGATGTTCGAAATGAACGTGGCATTACCTTTGGCTTATTCCGATTAAGCGTAGGTCTAGAACAACCTCAAGAATTAATTGCTGACCTCAACTACGCATTAAAGGAGGCTTTCAATGAGTCGATTATTGAATCAATTACAGAACAACGTTTTAGTAGCTGACGGTGCAATGGGAACAATTCTCTATTCAGAGGGTTTAGATACATGTCCAGAAGCTTATAACTTAACACATCCAGAAAAAGTAGAGTCTATACATCGTTCTTATATAGAGGCCGGTGCCGATATTATCCAGACCAACACGTATGGTGCTAACTTTGAAAAGCTAAGACGCTTTGGCTTGGAACATAAAGTAAAGGACATTCATAAGGCAGCTGTAGCCATCGCAAAACGTGCCGCACGACCTGATACTTTCATACTTGGCACAGTAGGTGGTTTCAGAAGTTTACAGCAAGAGGAATTGCCTTTGTCCACCATTCAGTATCACGCTGAAAATCAAATCGATACACTCGTTGAAGAAGGTGTCGATGGGTTATTATTCGAAACTTACTACGACTTAGAAGAACTGACAAATATTGTTACAACAACACGTCGTAAATACGATATACCTATCATCGCGCAATTGACCGCTTCAAATACGAATTACTTAGTCGATGGTACTGAAATCAATAAAGCTTTACAGCAATTAGTTGCTTGTGGCGCCAATGTTGTTGGATTAAATTGCCATCACGGTCCACACCATATGCAACGCTCATTTTCACATATTGAGTTACCAGAAACGGCTTACTTATCATGCTATCCAAACGCAAGTTTACTGGATATTGAGAATAGCGAATTTAAGTATAGCGATAATGCACAATATTTCGGAGATGTCGCACAAGAACTTATTAATGAGGGTGTGAGATTAATTGGAGGATGTTGTGGCACAACACCACAACACATTGCATATATCAAATCATCTGTAAAAGATTTAAAGCCTGTTAAAAATAAAAACGTCATTCCGATCAATCGTCAGACAAATCGAGCAGTCACACATACGTATAAACATAATTTAACAACAAAAGTTAAAAACGGACCAACAGTTATTGTCGAACTCGATACACCTAAACATTTAGATACAGATCTCTTCTTTGAGAATATTGGCAAACTTGACGAAGCGAACATTGATGCTGTTACCCTCGCTGACAATTCACTTGCTACTGTACGTGTTAGCAATATCGCTGCAGCGAGCATCATACGCCAACGTTATAACATTGAACCCCTCGTGCATATTACATGTCGAGATCGTAATTTGATTGGCTTGCAATCACACTTACTTGGCTTATCGCTTATTGGCGTTAATGAAATTTTAGCGATTACAGGTGACCCTTCAAAAGTAGGCCACCTACCCGGTGCCACGAATGTCTACGACGTAAATTCAAAAGGATTAACCGAATTAGCATTAAGATTCAATCAAGGTATTAATACTGATGGTGATGCGCTGAAGAAACATACAAACTTCAACATCGCTGGTGCATTTGACCCTAATGTACGCAAACTTGACGGTGCAGTAAAACGCCTTGAGAAAAAAGTAGCTGCCGGTATGAATTACTTCATTACACAACCTGTGTATAGCAAAGAAAAAATTAAAGAAGTATATGAGGCGACGAAACATCTTAATGTCCCTCTATTTATAGGTATCATGCCTATCGCAAGCTATAACAACGCACTTTTCCTACATAACGAAGTGCCTGGTATTAAAATGTCTGAAGACGTATTAAGCCAATTTAAAGCAGTAAAAGATGATAAAGAAAAAACAAAAGCATTAAGTTTGAGACTTTCTAAAGAATTGATTGATACAGTGCATGAGTATTTCAATGGTTTATATATTATCACACCATTCCAACGTATCGATTATTCATTAGAACTCGCAGCATATTCTAAAGCAATTACCCAAAACAAGGAGGCAATATCATGACAACAATTACAACTTCAAATTTAGGATTCCCAAGATTAGGTAGAAAAAGAGAATGGAAAAAAGCCATCGAAAGCTATTGGGCTAAAAAAATCGATAAAGCAGAATTAGATCAAAAGATAAGTGACCTACATAGAGAAAATTTACTATTACAAAAGCACTATAATTTAGACAGTGTACCTGTCGGCGACTTCTCATTGTATGATCACATTCTCGATACATCATTATTATTCAACATCATCCCTGAACGTTTTCAAGGTCGCGAAGTTAACGATGATTTATTATTCGATATTGCTCGTGGTAATAAAGAACATGTCGCGAGTGCATTAATTAAATGGTTCAACACAAATTACCACTATATTGTTCCTGAATGGGATAATGTTGAACCTAAAGTAAATCACAACGTTTTATTAGATCGTTTTAACTATGCGAAATCCCTTAACGTTAATGCACACCCTGTGATTGTAGGACCTATTACTTTTGTGAAACTGTCTAAAGGTGGTCATCAATCATTCGAAGAGAAAGTTCAAACACTATTACCATTATATAAAGAAGTGCTTCAAGCATTAGTTGACGCTGGTGCAGAGTATATCCAAGTTGATGAACCAGTATTAGTTACTGATGAAAGCGAAGCTTATGAAGCTATTACTAGAGAAGCTTATGACTACTTTGATAAAGCAGGTTTAGCTGACAAATTAGTCATTCAAACTTACTTCGAACGTGCCAATGTTAAATTCTTAAGTTCATTACCAGTTGGTGGTTTAGGATTAGACTTTGTACACGACAACGGTTATAACTTAAAACAAATTGAATCAGGTGACTTCGATTCATCTAAAACATTATATGCAGGTATTATTGATGGCCGTAACGTGTGGGCTGCAGATATCGAAGCTAAGAAAAAATTAATCGAAACGTTACAAGGACACGCAAAACATATCGTTATCCAACCTTCATCATCTTTATTACACGTTCCAGTATCATTAGATGATGAAACTTTAGAGCAATCAATCGAAGAAGGTTTAAGTTTTGCCACTGAAAAGTTAGATGAATTAGACGCGCTACGTCGACTATTTAACCAGAACGACAGCGCAAAATATGACAAATTAAAAGCACGTTATGAACGTTTCCAAAGTCAGTCATTCAAAAACTTAGAGTATGATTTTGACAGTGTACCGACAAGCCGTAAATCACCTTTCCCTGAGCGTAAAAAAGCACAAGACGCACGCTTACACTTACCTGACTTACCAACAACAACAATTGGTTCATTCCCACAAACACAGGAAGTACGTAAATATCGTGCCGATTGGAAAAACAAACGTATCTCAGATGAAGCCTATAACAACTTCTTAGAAAGTGAAATTGCACGTTGGATTAAAATCCAAGAAGATATCGGTTTAGATGTATTAGTGCATGGTGAATTCGAACGTAATGACATGGTTGAATTCTTTGGAGAGAAACTTCAAGGTTTCTTAGTAACAAAATTTGGATGGGTACAATCATATGGTTCACGCGCAGTTAAACCACCAGTGATTTACGGAGATGTAAAATGGACTGAACCATTAACAGTCAAAGAAACAGTATATGCACAAAGCTTAACTGACAAACCAGTTAAAGGTATGCTAACTGGTCCTGTAACTATCTTGAACTGGTCATTCGAACGTGTAGATGTACCACGTAAAGTCGTTCAAGACCAAATCGCTTTAGCCATTGACGAAGAAGTATTAGCGCTAGAAGAAGCGGGTATAAAAGTAATCCAAGTCGATGAACCTGCACTACGTGAAGGTTTACCATTACGTTCTGAATACCATGAACAATATCTTGCAGATGCAGTAAATTCATTCAAATTAGCAACATCTTCAGTACAA
The DNA here is from genome assembly GCF_006094395.1 of Staphylococcus haemolyticus. Lineage (NCBI taxonomy): Bacteria > Bacillati > Bacillota > Bacilli > Caryophanales > Staphylococcaceae > Staphylococcus > Staphylococcus haemolyticus. The sequence goes on from NZ_CP035291.1 coordinate 2,474,025, forward strand.
GATGAAACGCAAATTCATACGCATATGTGTTATTCTCAATTTGGTCAAATCATCCATGCTATCCATGAATTAGATGCTGATGTAATTTCTATTGAAACATCACGTAGCCACGGTGATTTAATCAAAGATTTTGAAGATATTAACTACGATTTAGGTATTGGCTTAGGTGTTTATGATATTCATAGTCCACGTATCCCTACTGAGGATGAAATCGCTACAGCAATCGATCGTTCTTTACAACAAATTGACCGTTCACTTTTCTGGGTTAACCCAGACTGCGGCTTAAAAACACGTAAAGAAGATGAAGTAAAAGATGCTCTAACTGTACTTGTAAATACAGTTCGTAAAAAACGTGCATCAAATAACCAAAACAAACCCGCGTAGGAGGGAGCAGGGAGCCGTACAGAAATCACTTGTGATTTCGTCGTACGGCCCCGGCACAGATGACTAGAACTGAAGCGAGCTTTTCCTAAAGCGATGAGTCGGTTCAGTCAGCCACTGCCATAATCAACATAGAATAACAATTGGAGGTGTTTTACATGCCAAACTATCCATTATGGAATCAACTAAATCAACTGAAAGAAGCAACTTGGGTGGATTTAACACATACCTTTGACCCGGAAATACCTCGCTTTAGTGAATTTGAAAAAGGTGAAGTTTCTACTCTTTTCACAGTCAAAGAGCACGGCTTTTACGTGCAACGTTGGAATATTGTCACTCAATATGGTACACACATTGATGCCCCTATTCACTTTGTTGAGAATAAACGTTACTTGGAAGATTTAGACTTAAAAGAATTAGTATTGCCCCTTATCGTTTTAGACTTTTCAAAAGAAGCTGCAGAAAATGCTGACTTCATCGTCACACGTGACCATTTAGAGGCATGGGAAGCTAAAAACGGACGTATTGAAGAAGGCACGTTTGTAGCATTACGTACAGATTGGTCAAAACGTTGGCCAGATATTGAACAATTTGAAAATAAAGATGCTGAAGGTAATCAACATTTACCGGGTTGGGGATTAGACGCCTTGAAGTTCTTAATCGAAGAACGTGGCGTAAAATCAATTGGCCACGAAACATTCGACACAGATGCGTCGGTAGATACTGCAAGAAATGGAGATATTGTTGGAGAACGCTATATTCTTGGACAAGACACATTCCAACTTGAATTGTTAACGAATTTAGACCAATTACCAACGCGTGGTGCAGTCATTTACGCGATTAGTCCGAAACCGAAAGACGCACCTGGTTTCCCAGTACGTGCATTTGCGATTAAACCTTAAACAATGACACTTTTTAGGCTTGATATTGAGCAATCAAAGCCATAACTTTCCTAATATTAATAAAAATCCTGCCACATCAACCGTTACGTGTAAGTGCCGGTATATGGCAGGATTATTTTATTGATACGTTTTTATAATATTGATAATGTCTTCGTGAATATCTGGATGCGCAATAATTGCACCCTTAACGTGATTTAAATCGATAGCGTTGCCTTGAATGTCTGTCACAATTAGTCCTAACTCTTTCGCATATAATAATTGCGCACTCATATCCCACAGGTTTGCGCCCATATCGATACTTGCTCCGAAATCCCCTGTAATTGTTCGCAACGCACCAATGCCACCAGCACCAATAAATCGAAAGCCATGCGATTTTGAAATCAATGCCTTTAATAACTCGGAACGCGCACGTTTTGGATCAATAGAAATCAAAGCATCGTTGAGATGATGATACTTGTCTACATGAAGTGGCACACCATTAATCGTCACACCTTGACCTTGAACAGCTTTATATAATTTCTGTTGATAAAATTCATATGTATAGGCTAGTAAAGGCTCGCCATCGTAGAATAAACATACAATTAAACAATAATCTTTACCTTGCTTAACAAGATTGGTTGTTCCATCAATGGGATCTATCGCCCAAGCATAGCCACGATACATATCTACTTCACTGTTACTTTTTTCCTCACCCATAATCTGATGTTCTGGGTAATTCTCTTCGATAAACTTAGTAAAATCAGCTTGAACTTCCTTGTCGATATTCGTCACTAAATCTAAATCATGCTTCTTTGTTTCAACAGCCACATCATTCAACATCATATCAACCTTACGTGCAATCTGTGCTATCCATGCTTCAATACGACAATCAATCTCTTGAATTGCGCACACGCCCTTCTCACCTCTCTATTTTAAAAAACTTATCTGATTGGCATTCTCCACTATCTATATGTCAGAAAGTCTATCCTACCGCAATTTGAACACTTTAATCATACATAACAATATTAAGTAAGTAAAATGACTTTATTTGAGTTCCGCTTTATGAAATCAGTTGTTTAATGTAAAATGACTATAAATTGTATTTTAGGAGGTGTCGAAATGTTTCTTATAGCATTTTGTTGCAGATTTCTACAAATCATTCGCAACAAATTTTCGATTGTAATTTCAAAATTGGTGAAGTATGTCTTTTTTGAAGTTATTAATCGCTCTATAAGGAACGGACACTAACATTTCCTTCCTTATAGATAATATGGAGGAAGGAAATTGAATATATTAAATGCTACGGATGTTACTAAAAAGTTTCTTGATGAAACATTATTCGACAATGTTAAGCTAACCCTCAATTCTGGTGACACTATTGGCTTAGTCGGTCGAAATGGTGAAGGAAAAACAACATTATTAAGACTTCTATGTGGGTCAGAATCTCCCACGACAGGTATTATAAGCTGGAAAAAAAATATAAAAATTGGTTATTTAGATCAAATTCCTAATTATGCTGATAATGAAAAAGTTTATACTTGTTTAAAATCAGTATTCGGCGAATTAAACATCATCTCTGAACAACTTAAATTATTAGAAGAAAAAATGAGTATGGATGTGAATGATATAGATGAATTAATGCTTCGCTATGGGAATTTGCAGTCATATTATGAGGAACATGGCGGCTATGAAATAGATGCTAAAATACGTAGAGTAGCCAGTGGCTTAAATATAACTCATCTACTTGAATCACAGTGGAAAGATTTATCTGGTGGAGAACGAACAAAAGTAGGTATCGCTCAGATATTAATTAAGCCGACAGATTTATTACTCTTAGACGAACCAACGAATCATCTTGATTTCAAATCTATTGAATGGTTAACCAATTATATAAAAAATTATCACGGCGCTACAGTAGTTGTCTCACACGATCGCTATTTTTTAGATGAAACAGTAAATCAAATTATAGAAATCGATCAAAAAAATCTATATCCATATAATGGCAACTACTCATATTTTGTAGAAGAACGCGAAAAAAGATTATTAATTGAATTCGAAGCATATAAAACACAGCAAAAGAAAATAAAAAAAATGAAAGCGTCTATAAAACAATTAAGAATGTGGGCCAGCCAATCTAACCCTCCCAATGCTGCCATGTATCGTCGAGCTAAAAGCATGGAAAAATCATTAAATCGCATCAAACGTTTGGATAAACCAATTCTCAACTCAAAAAATATGAAGATGGAATTAGAAGATGCTACACGCGTTTCTAACAGAGTCATAGAGATGGAAGATGTCACTAAAACGTATGATAAGTTATTATTTGAAAAAGTGAATATGTTGGTTAGAAGAGGCGAGCATATAGCTATAATTGGAGATAATGGTACTGGAAAATCTACCTTATTGAAAATTATTTTAGGAGTCGTTTCAATTGATAACGGTACTATTAAAACGGCAAACAACTTAAAAATAGGTTATCTTTCACAACATGAATTTGAGAATGATGCTGATAACAACACCGTATTAAATAAGTTTCGTGAAGAGGTAAATGTGTCAGAAGCGGAAGCCCGACATATTTTAGCTGACTTTATGTTTTATGGGAAAGATGTTTTTAAAAAAGTTGGTGATTTAAGTGGTGGCGAAAAAATAAGACTGAGATGGGCTCAAATTGTACACACTGATTATAACTTACTCATTTTGGATGAACCCACTAATCATTTAGATATAGAAGCAAAAGAAATCATTGAAGACGCACTATTAAATTATGAAGGTTCAATTATTACGGTTTCACATGACATCTATTTTCTCAATAAATTATTTAACACTACTTATTTATTAAAAAACAAATCTTTAAAGAAATTCGAAGGTAATTATAACTATATTAAAGAAAAAGAATATTTATAAATAACTCATCATTCATACGATTAAAGGGATAGTTGATAATCAGCTATCCTTTTTCCTATATTTTAAAACTTTGCATATCAAATCCATGAAACCAATATGCGCTATTCGCTAAATAAAACTAGCACTTTAATCGTAATGCTTATAACTCCTATTTAACGGGTAGACGCTTAATAGTCAATCCTTTAAACATGTGGGAGGAAACACAAATGAGTACTAAAACAGTCTATGATGTGATTGATACTGGTGTGAACTACTTACTGTCAGTTTATGATAGTTGGAACATTGAGGACGTATTAGATAAAGAAAATGATGTTTTTCCCAATACATTACATTGGCAATTTGGACATGTTTTAACTATTTTCGATTCTGCTTTATCAATGGGCGGTCAAAATGCCGTTGATATCGAAACGTATACTAAATTATTTGGTTATGGTTCTAGTCCTGCAAATTGGGAGGGACAAGACATACCATCAATTGAATCGATTAAAGAGGACTTAAAAACAATTCCAGATCGTGCTCGTCAACTTACTGATGAACAACTATCACAAGAACTTGAACAACCGATTGCTGGCTGCAAAACACTTAACGAATTATTAGTGTTAAATGCCATTCACGTCCCATTACATGCAGGTAAAATTGAAGAAATGGCTCGTGTGCTTAACCAGACCAAGTAATCCAAGTTTCATAATAAATACTTTGAGGGGATAAATATGAATATTATTGCGAATAGTATCTTTGTAGATAATCAAGAAGAAGCTTTACAATTTTATACAGACATTTTAGGCTTTGAAAAGAAAATAGATGAACCTGTAGGCGAAGGATTTAGATGGCTTACTTTAGTATCTCCGAATCAACCAGATGGTGCTCAATTGGTCTTAGAACCAAATGGCAACCCTATTGCAGGTGATTATCAACAACGTCTATTCGAAGCCAACATACCTATTACGATGTTCGGCGTAGAAAATGTACAACAAACCTATGATGCATTAACGCAAAAAGGCGTTCACTTTACCGTTGAACCGACTACAATGGGTAGCGCTAAAATGGCCATTTTTGATGATACATGTGGTAATTTAATTCAAATTGTAGAACAAAAATGGAGTCTGGGACATAAACCCTAGAGAAATAGCCAGTAAATGAGTTTTAACAAATTCATTTACTGGCTTCTTTATTTACAATACTCCGTATTGTTGGCTCGCTTTCTTAGGGGACAGCTTCAGCCTGTAGTCTTCAGCTTGTCCTGTTCCCTCAAGAGTCTCGCCAAAATACTTTGTATTTATATGTAATTTTACATTGTAATACTTTAAAAAAATAAAGCACTTTCGTATAATTTAATAAACATCACTAAACTAAATTAACGAGGTGCCTTATGTATAAAAATTATAACATGACTCAACTTACTCTACCAATGGAAACTTCAGTTCTTATCCCCACAAATGATATTTCACGACATGTAAATGATATTGTTGAAACAATTCCTGACAATGAATTCGACGAATTCAGACATCACCGTGGTGCAACTTCGTACCATCCTAAAATGATGTTAAAAGTGATTCTATATGCCTACACACAATCTGTATTCTCAGGTCGTAAAATAGAAAAAATGCTTAATGATAGCATCCGAATGATGTGGCTATCACAAAATCAAAAACCTTCTTATAAAACAATTAATCGATTTAGAGTAAATCCAAAAGTAGATGCTTTATTAGAATCTTTATTTATTCAATTTTACAGTCAGTGTGTAAAACAAAATCTTATAGATGATAAAGCTATTTTTATTGATGGTACAAAAATTGAAGCAAATGCCAATCGATATACATTTGTATGGAAAAAGAGTATTCAAAACCATGAATCAAAGATGAATGAGGATTCTAAAGCCCTCTACCATGAATTGGTAACCAATAAAATCATACCGGAAATTAAAGAAGATCATGATAATGAATTAACAAAAGAAGAAATAGATTTGATTGGTAGTCACTTAGATAAAGAAATCGAAGATTTAAACCAACATATCAACAATGAAAAATGTACTAAAACAAGAAAACAAATACGTCTCAAAAGAACTAAAATCAAAAAATACAAAAAGCAAATCAATGATTATTTTGAGCGAAAGTATCGATACGAATTTCAAAAATCTATTTTAAAGGATAGAAATAGTTATTCTAAGACAGATCATGATGCGACATTTATGAGAATGAAAGAAGATCACATGAAAAATGGACAACTTAAGCCAGGGTATAATTTACAAATAGCGACAAATTCCCAATTTGTTTTATCTTATAATGTGTATCAAAATCCAACGGATACTAGAACGATGATTCCATTTTTAAATTCAATTCAAGAGACCTACGGTCATTTACCTGAATATATTGTAGCTGATGCAGGTTATGGTAGTGAATCAAATTATAAGGCAATTATAGATGACTTTAATCGAACGCCACTCATAACATATGGAATGTTTATAAAAGATAAAACTAAAAAATATAAAAGTGACATCTTTAATACTCAAAATTGGAACTATGACGAAATTAATGACGAATTCATTTGTCCGAATAATAAACGGCTAGGTTTTAAAAGATATGCCTATCGTCATGATAAGTATGGTTATAAGCGAGACTTCAAATTATATGAATGTGATGATTGTTCAGAATGTCCTCTGAAAAATCAATGTATGAACTTCAATTCAAAAACAAACAAAAAAATAATGAAGAATTATAACTGGGAATATTTTAAATCCCAAATTAACAAAAAGCTTTCAGAACCAGAAACAAAAAATATCTACAGTCAAAGAAAAATTGATGTGGAACCTGTTTTTGGATTTATGAAGGCTATTTTGGGTTTCACTCGGATGTCTGTCCGAGGACTCAATAAAGTCAAAAGAGAACTTGGTTTTGTATTAATGGCACTTAATATAAGAAAAGTAGTAGCTCAACGAGCTGAAAATAATCAAAAAATTTATAAAAAAGACAATTTCTATATTATTTCAATAGAAATTGTCTTTTTTTCACTTATCCAAGAACTTTATGTCCCGGACTCTCTATTTTAATGAAAAGGAAGTCATACATTATGATTTATAATTGAAATCAGGAATGTTATGCCAACGTTCTTTAAAATAATGTGCAATCGCTTTAGGTTTACGGTCGCGTGTGAAGATACCTTTCTTATTACCTTGAACACGAATGATACCGTTTGATGTTTCAAAATCTGCGAAATTCCATGTCTGTTCACCGATAAATTGTGGGTATTTATCCATAATTTCATGGTTCGCTTTATAGTAATTCAATTGATATTCTTCCGTAAACATTTGATCATCAATCGCATGCATACCTGCAACGGTATCAGCACCATATTCTGTGAACATAATTGGCTTGTTAGGTTGTCGTTCAGACCACTGTGCTAATTCTTTATCCAGTGCTTTTTTCGCACTTGCTAAATCTGCAGATTGCGTATACCAACCGTAATAGCGATTTAAGCATAATACATCAACTAAATCTTGCACTTCACATACATCAGGTTGTGCCATTAAAATGGTAACGATTGTAACAGGTCGTTTCTGTGGATCTTTACGTTTTGCTAATTCCACAAATGGTTCAAAATAAGCTTTTGCGCCTTTTTCATTAGAAGCAGGTTCATTAGCGATTGACCACATAACTACGCACGCATGGTTCTTATCTCTTTCAATCAAACCTTCTATGACTTCTTTATGCGCTTGATGTGTATCAATCTCTTTCCAAGTATCATGTTCTAATTGGCCACCTAAAGCCACCATAAAATTAAGATGTACACCGACCGCTGTCGTTTCATCGATCACAACGATACCTTGTTCATCCGCTAGACGCATCATTTCTTCGGAATATGGATAATGCGCTGTTCTAAAAGAATTGGCACCAATCCATTTCATCAAATTAATGTCCATTACATTGGCTGCCTCATTTAAGCCACGCCCACTATAAAATGTATCTTCATGCTTACCAAATCCTTTGAAATAAAACGGTTTATTATTGATAAGGAATTGACCATCTTTTACTTCTACAGAGCGAATACCAAATCGTTCTGTATATACATCAACAACCTCACCGTCATTCAGAAGTTCAACTTTCATGTGATAAAGATACGCATTAAGTGGCTGCCATAAATGAGGATTATCAATAGACATTGCACCTTCAGATTCATCATGCTTCGTAACCACTTGCCCATCTTCATCTATAATCGTTACGCTAATTCGATCAATATCTGAGCGGTTTCCGTGAACATTCACTTTATAATTCACTATACTTTCTCCACTTTGTTTAACTTCTGGGTTAATCACAATATCCTGAATATATGTTTGAGGTGTTGTATATATTTTTACAGGGCGATGAATGCCTGCGTAATTAAAGAAGTCAAAGTTTGGCGTGTTGACTGGCGTAACCGTTCCATCTTCATCAACACGTTCACTATAATTACCTACCGGCAATGTGCTATGCGTCAGTATATTGTTGACCTTCACCGTTAATCGATGACTACCTGTTGTAGCGATTTCCGTAATATTCACTTCAAATGGTAGAAAGCCGCCTGAATGTGTCACGATTTCCTTGCCATCTAAATAAACCGTCGCATGATGCGTTACTGAACCAAATCTTAATACAATACGTTCACCTTTGAGGTGCTTTGGAATCATAATCTCACGTTCATAGTAAACGTCGCCAACGTGTTGTCGAATACTTTGAATCACACCTTGATCATTATAAGAACCTGGTACAGCCATTACATCTTCTGTATCTAAAGCTTGACTTACGTCGACATGTTCTTTATAGCCTACTAATTTAAATTTCCATATACCAGACACGTCTAATAATTGTCTGGTTTCTGTATTAATTGGGTATAACATCTTCATTCCTCCTTATATTACACACCTGAATATGCGTTAAAGCCACCATCTACTGGTAATACAACGCCATTAACAAAGCTTGACGCCTCTTTACTAACTAGGAATAATAATGCACCTACCAATTCTTCCGGTTTACCGAAACGTTCCATTGGCGTAGCATTAATAATTTTTTCAGAGCGCGCTGTATAACTGCCATCTTCATTTAGTAGTAATGCTTCGTTTTGTTTTGTTAGTAAAAAGCCTGGGGCTATGGCATTTACTCTAATATTTGTTTTAGAGAAATACACACTTAGCCATTGTGTGAAATTACTAATTGCTGCTTTTGCACCACTATAGGCTGGAATTTTTGTAAGTGGGGTAAAGGCATTCATTGATGAAATATTAATAATCGTTGCGTCTGCTTTATCTAACATATCCGTTGCGAAAACTTGTGACGGAATAAATGTACCTAGGAAATTAAGATCCATTACGAAGCCAACACTTTCTTCATCTAAGTTGAAGAATGTTTGTTTATCTTGATCTAAGTCACCTTCAAAGCGTTCGTCATCTGTAGTACCTTTAGGCGCATTACCGCCTGCACCATTTATTAAAATATCGACACTACCGAAAGTATCATTGACTTCCTGTTTAATTCGTTTCATGTCTTCTTTATTTGTTACATCGCCTAGAAATACTTGAGATTCTCCGCCGAGTGCTTTTATTGTTTCAACTAAGCCACTTGCATCCTCTCTAAGGCCAACCATCGCAACTTTAGCGCCACTTTGTGCTAAGGCAGTAGACATCGCACTGCCAATGACACCTGTTCCACCTGTAATGACAACGACTTTATCTGTTAAATCAATATCGAATGGTAATTTCATAAGTTCATTTCTCCTTTTTTATTTGTTATTCTTACTAACCGCTTCATATAAACCGTTTAAATAGGTTGCGCCTAACGCACGATCATATAATCCATACCCTGGTTTACCTGTTTCGCCCCAAATCATACGTCCATGGTCTGGTCTTATAGGGCCATGATAGTCAAAACTATGCAAAGTTTTAACGACTTCATACATGTCGATTGAACCTTTTTCAGATAAATGTGCAGATTCTTGGAACGATTTATCGCCAATTAATTTAACATTACGTGCATGTACAAAGTTGACGCGGCCTTTCTCGCCAAAGTAACGTAACATGTCAACGAAGTCATTTCTGCGATCAGCACCTAATGAGCCAGAGCACATCGTTAAACCATTGTATTTAGAATCATACAAGTTAATAAAGCGCTCTAAATTTTCTTTGTTAGTGATAATACGTGGTAAACCAAAGATATTCCATGGTGGATCGTCCGGATGTATCGCCATCAGAACATCTTCCTCTTCAGCAACCGGTATTACTTTTTGGATAAAGTAATTTAAGTTGTCCCATAGCGTTTCTTCATCTACTTCTTTATAATCATCAAATAATTGTTTTAAATCTTCTTTCGTATAACTTGAATCCCATCCTGGCAATGATAATTCACCACTTAATGGATTCATTTTCTCAACATCTTGTTCATCATAGATTAAGCAAGTAGAACCATCATCTAAGCGGTAGTCTAATTGTGAACGCGTCCAATCAAATACTGGCATAAAGTTGTAACATACAATCTTGATACCTGCTTGTCCTAGATTTCGAAGTGTTTCACAATAATTTTCGATGTATTTATCGCGTGTAGGTTTACCTAATTTAATATCTTCATGTACAGGTACACTTTCAATCACCGATAATTCCATGCCTGCATCTTCAATTTCTTGCTTTAATGCTTTAATTTTATCTAATGGCCAAACTTCACCAACCGGTACATCATAAATTGCACTTACAATACCTTTCATTCCAGGTATTTGTTTAATATATTCCAAGCTGATTGGATCATCTTTGCCGTACCATCTAAATGTCATTTTCATTGTCTTGTCCCCCTATATTAATTTGAAGTAGTTATAAGCGTTGTTATAGCAAATATTTTCAATCATGCGTTTTAATAGTTGATCATCATTAGGGATTTCACCTTTTTCAACTAAGTCCCCAATGAATGAAGATAATATACGTCTAAAGTAATCGTGTCTTGAATATGAAATAAAGCTTCTTGAATCTGTTAACATACCAACAAAATGCATTAGCAACCCTTGATCAGCTAATGATGACATTTGTCTTAACATGCCTCTTTTCGTATCATTGAACCACCAACCTGCACCATGTTGTACTTTACTTTTAATACCTGGTTCAGTTTGGAAATTCGCAATTGTAGAACCCACGATATCATTATAAATTGGGTTTAAGTTATACAAGATGGTCTTAGGTAAGTGTCCTTCTTGTTCCATCATGTCTAGTGTTGCATTTAAATGATACGCAAGATTGTCTTGGTCTCTAATTGAGTCAAAGCCAGCATCTTTTCCTACTTTTTCAAACATCTTCGTATTATTATTTCGAATTGCACCAAAGTGAATTTGCATTACCCAACCACGTTCATAGTATGCCTTACTCAATTCATTTAACATGTAGCTTTGGAACTGGAATCGTTCATATGTTGAAATATCTGCATGATTTAAAGCTTTCTTGAAAATGTCTTGAATAGCTTGATCCGTATACGCCTCAAAATGCATTTCTTCTAAACCATGGTCAGCTAATCGACCGCCTTTATCATGGAAATATTGAATACGTTTATATAACGCTTCGATAAAGTCAGAAGGTGTCGTAATTGGATGCGTAAGGTTTTCTAACTTTTGTAGTAAGTCTGTAAACGCTGGGTCGCCAACTTTAAATACATCATCAGGTCTAAATGCAGGTAGGACAGTCGTGTTAAATCCATCCTTTGCTTTAATAGCATCATGATAGTTTAAGTCGTCTGTAGGATTATCTGTTGTGCAAATTAAGTTGACATTCGAATCAGTAATCAATGATTGAGTTGTTGTGTGATGTTGTTTTAGATAATCATTAGCACGATGATAAATAGCTTCAGCGTTATCACTAGTCAGTAAGTCTTCAATGTCAAAATACATTTTCAATTCAAGTTGTGACCAGTGATATAACGGATTACCCACTGAATTTTCTAATGTTTCTGCCCATTTTTTAAATTTATCAAGTGGTGCAGCATCGCCAGTAATATACTGTTCTTCAATGCCTTGTGCACGCATTGCACGCCATTTGTAATGATCACCACTGAGCCATAAGTCTGTAATATTGTCACATGCCACATTGTCGCTAATTTGCTTAGGGTCTAGATGACAATGGTAGTCATAAATTGGCATATCTTTCGCAAAATCATGGTATAAATGTTTTCCTGTTTCATTATTCAACATAAAATGTTCATTTATAAAAGCCATATCGTATACGCTCCTTTAAATTTCTTCTCTCAATGCAAGTTCTTTAACAATTTGTTTATGTCGTTTATCTGTAAGTGGGTACCATATAAAGAAGATAATGAATGCGATGGTACATGCCACTGCCGGTACTGCAAAGAATAAAACTTTAAGTCCAAAGATTGTGCCCGCTGATTGGTCTACATTAGGTTGATAACCAATGAACGTTAATGCTAATCCAGGTACGAAACCTGCAAGTGCTTGTGATACTTTTCTAGTAAAGCTATAACTTGAATAAGTGATACCTTCTGAACGTAATCTGAATTTCCATTGTCCGTATTCCACAACGTCTGCAATGAATGCCCATACAACTGTGTTAGGAATAACTAAGAAGAATTGTGCTATCGTATTCATGATTAGGAACATGACATAATTTTCTCCGAAGAATAAGAAGTTTAAGACTTCGAAGATAACAAATCCGCCAATACCAATGAGGGCTGTATATTTTTTACCTAACTTTTTACTAATATATGTAGTAGCAAATAACGCTGGTAATAAAACGATAAAGTTTAATGTACTGACTAAACCAACAAGATTCGGTTTATCTAATACATATTTAAAGTAGTAAAGTTGTGTTGATTGTACTAAGAACATAGACATAATCGTTAATAGTGTGAAGATAGCTAAGACGGCAAAGGCTTCATTTTTCACTAAGTTGAAGAAGGCTTTCTTATTGACGCCTTTCTTTTTCGGACGTTCGATCACGTGACGTTCTTTAACACCTTTGTAGCAAATCAAATGGAATATCACACCAAAGATTGCAAGCATACCAACAACTACTGGATAACCAATTGCGTGATTATCAAATTTTGAAACTAATGGTACAACGGCAATACCTGCAATGAATAATGCACTTTGTGATCCTAAGTTTCTAAATACAGATAACTGTGTTCTATCATCCGCATTCACTGTCATTGCAGCTGATAATGAGCCATAAGGGATATTAACGACTGAATAAGCCGCGTTAAACATTAAATAAGTTGCGAACGCCCAAATGACCTTTCCAGTATCACTGAAATTAGGTGCGGTAAATGAGAGCACCGTTAAGATTGCTAGGGGCACCGTGCCATATAAGATGAATGGTCTAAATTTACCTTTAGGCCCTATATTGGTTCTTGAATCGACGATTGTCCCTACACCTGTATCTACAAATGCATCAAAGATTTTTGCAACTAAAAATACAAGACCACCGTAGAAAGCTGAAATACCTAAAATATCTGTGAAGAACATCATTAAGTAAATTTGTCCCATATCAAACATCATGCCGTTACCTAAATCACCAAATCCATAAGATAACTTTTCTTTAAAACCTAATGTTGATTTTTGAATATTATTGAGACTCTGCACTTTTTGCTTTTCTCTTGTTTCAACTGTAGTTCCCATAATACTGCCTTCTTTCTATCTATTGATATCTTTGTTACTTTCAATAGACGTATTTATTTTTTCAAGATTGGCATAACTATAATCACCAATGACGTTGTGCTTATAAACCATGTTATTGATCCCAAATTGAACAGTATCTTTTAAATCCCATTGCTTCATAATTCCATAAATGATACCTACACTAAATGCATCACCCGTGCCTAATCTATCTAAGATATCGACCTCAACTGTTTCAGTTTGTTCGAGTTGATTTGGTGTAGAAAGAAATCCTTGTAAGCGGTTTCTTTTATGGTTAAAAATTTTTCTCTGTGTAAATGCAATATAGTTAATGTTGTATGTTTGATGTATTTTCGTTAAAAACGGTCTAATGTCTTCAATATTAGCCATTCGATCTAAACCATCTTTTAAATCTTTGCCATCTTCACCAGGCAGTGATAATGGCTCATAACCAAAGATTAAATCCACGTCGTATAAGAGTTCAGACATTTTTCTTCTCGCAGTTTGAAAATCCCACAACGCATCTCTAAAGTTCAAATCACAGCTTACAAAAAGACCTAATGTTTTAGCTATTTTGACCGCTTTTTTCAAGTATTCAAATAACGCATCGTTTAGTGCTGCCGTAATACCTGTAATATGAAACCATTCATGCGCTTTTAATATACTTTCAATTTCATATTCATCAGGATTTAATTGGCTAAATACACTCATTTGTCTATCGTAAATAAGACGATTTGCTCTTTGTGCATAACCACTCTCAGTAAAATAAATACCTAATCTGCCACTAGCGCTTTTCACCTTATCGGCATTCACGTTGTAACGTCTTAAATGTTGTATGATGTTGTCGCCAATATCATTATTAGGTAAGGCTGTTACCATTGCGGTGTCGATACCTAAGCCTGATAAGCCTATCGCAACATTCATTTCGGCCCCGCCATAATGAATATCAAACGCTTGTGCCTGTTCAAATGTTTGGTGATGCGGTGTACTTAATCGCATCAATATCTCGCCAAAAGTAATGAATGACATGTGCTCACCCACTTACTGTTTGAAATTTTCTGACAAATTTTTCTGTATTTTCTTTAATTACAGTATCGTTTCCATCTTTTGCATTTTTCATCAATGCACTACCAATACCTACCGCATAAGCACCTTTGTTATACCAATCTTCTAAATTATCTAAAGATACGCCACCTGAAGGCATTAATTCTATATGTGGTATAGGTCCATGTACATTTTTTATGAAATTCGCGCCTAGCAAGTCTCCAGGGAATAATTTAACTAAGTCTACGCCTGATTCCATTGCTTGTACGATTTCTGTTACAGAACCACACCCAGGTAAATAAGGTACTGCATATCGGTTACACATTTTAGCTATTTCAATATCCAAGTGAGGGCTTACGATATATTCAGCACCGTTTAAAATAGCGATTCGTGCTGTTCCACTATCTAATACAGTACCTGCTCCGATGACGATATGTTCATCGCTTGTCGCACTTAAGTGTCGAATAACTTCTTCTGCTTGAGGCGTTGTAAAGGTAATCTCAATATTATAAATGCCACCTTCTATCATTTGTTGAACAGCAGCGATTGCATCATCTTTGCTTTTACCTCTGACAACTGCGACGAGATAATTTTCATGCAATTGATTTAATATTTTTATTTTCTTCATTTTCGCAAAGCTCCTTATTTCTAATTTCTTTGCCAACCCAATTTCATTATATTTGCAAATGACGAATCGTCAATTTAGCGCAGTCAGAAATCGCTTTCAAGCAAAAATAAACCCTTCCTATCAAAATCCTAAAAAGCTTGATATGAAAGGGTTTATAGCATGTTTTCATTTTCTTAATGATGATGAATTACAACGAAATATCATCAAAATAAATGCTAAAAAAACAGTATAAATTGCTAATATTTTTTGTAAAATTTTAATGATTTTTATAAATTATTGACCTTAAATTTAAAAAAGTAGCAAATTTTCTAAATTTTCTATTACTTGAACTAGTGATAAATAAAAATGAATGATAATTTTAAATTGCAAGCAAAGTTCAACGCATCACTTCTAAGTTTAATTCACCGAGCTATATTGTTTACGATATTCTAACGGTGACAGTTGATACTTAGCTTTAAAACATTTTGTAAAGTAACTTTGCTGTTTAAAACCTATGTAATTTGAAATCTCATCAACTTTCATAGGTGTATGAATTAATAAATCTCTTCCCTTTTCAACACGTAATTGCATAATATATTGCGAAACAGATTGTCCCGTTTCCTGATTAAACAATCTTGACAGGTATGATGGTGCCAACCCAACTAAATCAGCCAATTCATTTAGACAAAGTGGACGATCCAAATTAATTTTGATGTGTTGAATGACAGTATTAATGTTAGCACTGTACTTAAGAGATTTAACCTTTAATGCGGTCTGTGCATACTCATAAATGAGGTTTTCCATTACATTATCTAAGTCTTCAATGTCAGTGGCATCATCGATTTCTGCAGCATACTTCCCTGAGATATCATTGATGGTCAATAAATTGACGTTAGCCTTTTCAATGGCTTTCCGACATAACGTATTAACAAGAAACCCTCTATACTTATGATTTAATAAATCATCTGTGACGCGTCGTATGCCAGATACTGAAACTTTCATTAATTTAAATAAATTGAGTGCTTCATCAGCATTACCATTCTGTATGGCAGTCAGCATTCTATTTTCAATATCGTAGCGTTCTTTAATCTTATTAAATGTGAATTCATATTGTGCCTTATCTTTGGCGTGTGATTCTGGGTTACGATGAAAGCTAAAATCAATATCTTCAACACTATAATGAATATTTCTATTTTTTAAATATCGAACAGCTAGATGCGTCATATTGAGCGCTTGGCTATACTGACAAACCGGTATTTGCAGAAGATATTGTTTTAAGATGGTAAGTTTGGAATGTTTAATTTGGACTTCTTGAAGCATTTCGAGACATTTATTTTCACTCGGTCTTTGAAGTAAAAATGGACCTAATATAATAACTTGATGCAATTTTCGATATTTAAACATTAAAAAGTGTGCATCAAATTGATTCACATAATGGTAAATCATATTACTTTTCATATTTTCTAAAAGTTTTTGTAGTTCTGCTTTATAGCGTTTGCTCTTTGTATTGGTAAAAGGCGATTTCAAGTGACTACTTATATGCTTGAGATCTTCCAAATCATATCGTTCAAGAGATACCATTAATAGTTCAAACGCATGCGTTTGTAAAATACCAAAAACTTCTCGATTTATCACATTAATCACCCTCATTTATGACTATTACAAGAAAGGATTGAAAACATTGAATTACACACTAGAACATTTTCAACCTCAACATGATCACCTTATCTGCGTAGACTCAGATGGCTGTGGCATGGATACAATGACCATTAAACATGAACGTGCATTTGGACCAGCACTACTTGATATTTGGAATCTAGACGATATCAAAGATGACGTATTAAATCGTTGGAATCAATTTAACCTATATGAAATCACACGTGGTATTAATCGATTTCAAGGATTTGAAAAAATATTAACTGAATTACATCAACAAGGTCGCACTGTAGATGGCTACGATGACATTAAAGCATGGGTAGATACGACGACGACTTTCTCAAATCCACAATTGCAACAAGATATTGAAGCTAACCCTGATAAAAAAGGTTTACGTTTAGCGTTAGACTGGTCGAACCGCGTTAATCAACTCATCCAACGTCTTCCGAGTATTGGTCCTTTTGAATATGTATATGACGCTTTAAAGCGCGCCTATCATAACGCAGATATTGTGATTGTTTCATCTGCAAACCTATCAGCAGTTGAGACAGAATGGACTGAACACCAACTCACACCTTTTATAACTAGCATCTTCGCGCAAGAAGCTGGCACAAAAAAACATTGCATTAATCAACTCAAACGTTTATACGATGCAAATCAAGTACTCGTTCTAGGTGATGCTAAAGGCGATATGCAAGCGGCACAAGATAATGATGTGTTATTCTATCCAATTTTAGCTGGAAACGAAGCGACATCTTGGCTTGAATTTAAAGACAAATACTTAAATTTATTCATTAATAATCAGTTTGATAATACTATTCAAGAACATGTAATTCAACAATTTTATAATAATTTTGACTAGAAAAGGAGCATGATAACTATGGCACGAGTAGATTTGAAAGCTAAACCTTACTTTTTAAATGACGAACAAATTCAATGGGTTGAAGAGACATTGTCACATTTAACTGATGAAGAAAAAATAGGACAATTATTCTTTAATTTATTTTCATTAGAAGAAGATGGCGACTTTAACGATTCTGAGTATACAAATAAAGATATTTTAAATCGATATCATATCGGTGGTGCCCGCTATCAAGGCGGAAACAAGCAACAAGTTCAAGCGCTATTAAACGATTTACAACAACATAGTAAAGTGCCTTTACTTGTCGCTGCAAACTGTGACTCTGGTGGCAATGGAGCTTGTAAAGATGGTACGTATATCGCTTCAGCAGCTCAGTGTGAAGCCGCTCAAGACAGTAAAGTCGCTTATAATGCAGGTTACGTATCTGGTCGAGAATCACAAGCACTTGGCGTTAACATTAACTTTGACCCTTGCGTTGATATTTTAAAAAATTGGCGTAACACAATTGTGAACACACGTGCATATGGAACAACTGCAGAAACCGTGATTAAATATACCAATGCCTTTATTAATGGCTTTAACGAAACACAAGATATGATCACTTGTATTAAACATTTCCCGGGTGACGGTACTGAAGAACGCGATCAACACCTTGTATTAGGTGTAAATGAAATGACAACAGATGAATGGGATCAAAGTTTCCGAAAAGTCTATGAAAATCACATTAATAATGGGGTGGAAATGATCATGTCAGGTCATATCGCATTACCTCATTATTCTAAAAAACTCAATCCTGAGTTAGCAGACAAAGACATTTTACCAGCAACATTATCTAAAGAATTAATTACCGATTTATTAAAAGACGACTTAGCTTTTAATGGCTTAGTCGTAACAGACGCAAGTCATATGTTAGGTATGACTGCAGCCATGAAACGTGAAGACTATGTGCCTCAAGCGATTGCTGCCGGTTGCGATATGTTCTTATTCTTCAATGATTTAGAAGAAGACTTCCACTTCATGTTAAAAGGTTATCAAGACGGCGTGATCACTGACGACCGTCTAAATGATGCTGTAAGACGTATTCTAGGACTAAAAGCTAAAATACATTTACCTAAAAAGCAAGCACAGGGTACACTACTTAAAAATGAAGACCAACTTAGCGTTATCGGTTGTGATGAACACTTGACAATGCAACAAGAAGCTGCCGATTTAAGCATCACATTAGTGAAGAACACATTAGATCAATTACCAATACGCCCTGAAACACACAAGAATATACGCTTGTATATTATCGAAGGTGAGAAAAATGGTATTTACAAATCAGATGACACTGTCGAACATAACTTAGTATCTATCCTAGAAGATCGTGGATTTAATGTGACAGTTAATGATGGCTCTACACGTGTAAAAGGTAAAACATTAGAATATCGTGATAACGTTGATGCTGCACTCGTATTCGCAAATATCGTTGGATACGCTGCTGAAAATAACTATCGCATCCGATGGTCAACTGCAATGAGTAACGAAATTCCATGGTACGTTCATGAAGTGCCTACCGTCTTTACATCACTCAATTTCACAACACACTTACATGATGCAACAATGGTCAAAGCCTATATCAACGCGTACCATTCAAATAAAACAACATTAGAAACCGTTGTCGATAAAATCATGGGCGAGTCAGATTTCAAAGGCGTGCCAAATGATTTAGTCTGGACAGATAAATGGCAAGCTAAATTATAATCTTTAACTTAAGTTCATATTATAACGCTAAGGTACACGTATCTTAGCGTTGTTTTATAATACTGAACTAAACTAAAGACAAATATACACGATCTACCCATTTTCGTTTACTTGAATGATAGCAATTTTAAAAAGTTTGAATATCATATTATTAAAATATCTATTCATTTATATATACTTATATATTTATTATTTTTGAGCAAAGTTAAAGTACGAAACTTAACAAAAATTTTCGGAAGAAAACAAAAAGAAGCGTTAAAGTTAGTACAAGAAGGTAAATCTAAACAAGAAATCTTTGAAAAAACTGGGGCTACAGTTGGGGTTTATGACGTTAACTTTGACGTAAATGATGGCGAAATTTTTGTGATTATGGGTTTATCTGGTAGTGGTAAATCCACTTTAATTCGATTAATCAATCGATTAATTGAACCAACATCAGGAAGTATTTACATAGGTGAAGACGACATTTCCAATATGTCTAAAAAAGAATTACGTGAAATTCGTCGTACAAAAATTAATATGGTGTTTCAAAACTTTGGTCTTTTTCCGAAAAGAACTGTATTAGAAAATACCGAATACGGTTTAGAAATTAGAGGGATTGAAAAAGCAGAAAGACAAAAAAGAGCTGAAAAAGCATTAGACGATACAGGGTTATTATCTTTTAAAGACCAATATCCAGATCAACTTTCAGGTGGTATGCAACAACGTGTTGGTTTGGCTCGTGCCTTAGCTAATGATTCTGACATTTTACTAATGGATGAAGCATTTTCAGCATTAGATCCACTGATTAGAAAAGATATGCAAAACGATTTACTAAACTTACAGGAGCAAATGCAAAAAATCATAATCTTCATCACTCATGACTTAAATGAAGCATTACGTATTGGAGATCGTATTGCATTAATGAGAGATGGAAAAATTATGCAAATTGGTACCGGAGAAGAGATCTTAACCAATCCAGCAAATGCATTTGTTAGTGAATTTACCGAAGATGTGGACCGTTCTAAAATACTTACCGCAGAAAACATAATGGAGTCTCCATTAACTATAAATATTGAGACAGAAGGTCCAAATGTCGCTTTACAACGAATGCGTCAAGAAGAAGTAAGTATGTTATTAGCGATTGATAATAAACGTTTATTAAAAGGAAGTATTACGGCAGACAATGCTTTGAAGGCAAGAGAAGACGGTATTTCCTTAAAGCATATTTACCAAAATAATGTACAGACCATTAATAAAGACATGCTCGTGACAGATATTTTCAATATTATTTACGATTCTCCTACACCATTAGCAGTCACGGATGAAAATAATCGCTTAGTTGGTGTTGTGGTTCGCGGAAGTGTCATAGGTGCAATGACTACTAATAATAAAGATAGAGAAACGAATCATTCTCAAGAAAATTCAACTGAAGAGGAAGTGAATGAAAATGTTTAAACAATTACCTTTCTCTAATTGGATTGATACGATTGTTAATTGGTTAACTGAGCATCTATCTGGCATTTTCTCATTTTTACAAACAGCTGAAAATGCTGTGATGAATGTTACAACTAATATACTATTAGCCATTCCACCATTTGTTATGATATTACTTCTAGTTTTACTGGCATTTTTTGTTTTCAAACGTAAAATTGGTTTTCCAATATTTATTTTAATTGGCTTATTATTCATCTATAACCAAAATATGTGGGATGATTTAATGAGTACAATTACATTAGTTCTTATTTCAAGTCTTATTTCTATAATTATTGGTGTTCCATTAGGTATATTAATGTCTAAAAGCGATACCGTTGAAAAAATTGTTAAACCATTACTAGACTTGATGCAAACAATGCCAGGATTCGTGTATTTAATACCTGCAGTGGCATTCTTCGGTATAGGAATGGTACCTGGTGTATTCGCTTCAGTTATATTTGCATTACCTCCAACAGTGAGAATGACAAATTTAGGCATACGTTCAATCTCAAAAGAATTAGTAGAGACATCCGATTCATTTGGATCAACTTCTTAGCAAAGATTGTTCAAACTTGATTTACCTATGGCTAAAGAAAACATCTTTGCGGGTATCAATCAAACAATTATGTTAACGCTCTCTATGGTCGTTATCGCATCTATGATTGGAACGCCAGGTTTAGGTGAAGGCGTTTTAGCTGCTGTACAACGTTCAGAAGTAGGTAATGGCTTTGTATACGGTATAGGTATCGTCGTGTTAGCGATTATCGTTGATCGATTTACACAGGCTATGAACCACTCTCGTCAGGAAAAATTACCTAAAAAGACTAAGATAATACTTACTATAATCATATTACTCGTTGCAATATTAGGCAGCATTCTAGGGCATATGTTTTCTGATGATAAAGAAGCCAATAAAGGTACTATCAAACTCGCATATGCACAACAAGATGACCAAATTGTTTCTACAAACGTTATTGCACAAGTATTAGAAGAACAAGGTTATAAAGTCGATACGACTTCCCTCGATATACCAGTTACATGGGAAGCTGTTTCTAAAGGTGAAGTTGATGCTATGACTGGTGCCTGGTTACCAATCACACATGGTGCTGAGTACAAGAAAGTTAAAAACGATATCGATAATTTAGGGCCACATATAGATAAAGAAGCAAAATTAGGCTTAGTCGTTCCTAAATATATGGACGTTAATTCCATTGAAGATTTAAATAACCAAGCCAATAAAAAAATAACTGGTATAGAACCTGGTGCAGAGATTGTTGACGCCACTAATGAAACATTAAAGGCTTACCCTAATTTAAAGGGTTGGGAACAAATTAATTCTTCTACAGGTGCAATGAACGCAGAATTGAAGCGTGCAATTAAAAACAAAGACGATATTATTATTACAGGCTGGAATCGTTATTGGATCTTCCAACGCTATGACTTGAAATACCTAGATGATCCTAAAGGTTCTATGGGTAAAGCAGAAAGTATCAATACGATAGCTCGAAAAGGATTAAAAGAAGATGAACCAGAAGCATATAGAATCCTTGATAATTTTAAATGGTCTGTTAAGGATATGGAATCTATCATGTTAGAAATTGAAAATGGTAAAGATCCTGAAAAAGCTACTAAAGAGTGGATTGACAATAACAGAGACAAAGTTGATAAATGGACTGAAAAGTAAGAATGATTTAGAAATTGTTTCAACAATATCGTTCATATGTTGTGATTTATCATCTGTGGAAATAAGTATTGAAGTATGAATTGGTAGCATATGTGACATCATGTTATAAATTTCATACATAAGGCACCTCGTTAATTGAGTTTAGTGATATGTACTAAATGATACGGGAGTGCCTTATTTTTTATTTTAATAGAAAGATACATACAGTGAGATGCTTGAGGAACCAGTATGCTAAATGAAATTAAGTAAGCAGTTATAATAATCAAATGACAACTTTGACGTTTTTCTCTAGGCATCAAGCCCTCACATTTTCTTTTATAATTGAAAATTATAATTCAAAAGTCTGTCTTAACTTTTCATACTCTTCTCTCAACAAACTATACACATAACTATCCGAGAACTCGCCACGTAAACGTTCGTTACTTCTCAACACACCCTCTTGCGTAAAACCAAGTCGTTCAGGTATGGCCTTACTTTTCGGATTTCGCGTCGACATTTGAATTTCTACGCGGTTAATATCAAACGTTTCGTACACGTAGCGAATCAACGCCTTTGTGCATGCCGTCATAATTCCCATTTTTTGAAAATGCTCAGCCAAATAATAACCGATAGACGTACGTTTGTTAACAAGGTCTAAATAATGTAAGCCGATGACACCTACAAGTTCATCGTCATACCATATGCCACAATGAAAGCCGTCGCAACGCGTAAATTGTTCTAGTGCCGACTGAATAAACTTCTTACTGTGCGCAACTTCAGTTGTATATTCGACAAATGGCAAGAACTCGCCTAAATAATCACGATTGCTATCTACTAATTTGAACAGTTGCTCCGCCTCACGTTCTTCTAATATCTTTAACGTCACATGTTCATTTACTTCGTAACCAAACATCATATCTATCGCCTCCAGTTTAAATTTTCAAATTATTCGGTAAATTAAATATATAGTAACATAAATTGATTTAAAACTTTATAAAAAGGCTGAGCAATTAAATTCAATCGCTCAACCTCGTAATCATTACCGCTATTCATTTATTAATAACCAGAACCGACTTCTTCACCATCTTCATCGTATTCAGTTACATAACCATCGCCAGTGTCAACGGTATATGATCCGGCTAAATCTCCGTCTTTGTCAGTAAATGAGAAGCCCCATTTACCATCATCTGTTTTTTCTGGTTCTTTGTATGTGTAAGTATCAGTATCTAACGTATGACCTTCGTATGATTCTACTTTATCAATGACGTTATCACGTGTCACTTCGCCTGAACTTGAATCAGAATCATCGCTATCACTATCAGACTCAGCATCCATTTTGTCATCGATATACTTATCAATCTCATCATCATCAAACGTAACTGTGACATCTGTTACGTCATCATCGTCTTCCCCAGAACTAGTCACATTAACAGAATCTGATTTGAACGTTTTACCTTCATAAGTACCTTGTGCATAAACGGTTACTTCTTCATCAGGGTCATATGGTCCAAATGTTTCAGAAGATGATTCACTTCCGATTTCTTTATCATTCGCGTATATTTTCACATTGTTTAACATATAGCCGCCATCAACACTAACTGTGAAACGTTTTTGTTTAAATGATTCATAAGCAGTAGCGTCATCACTCATGTTAATCATTAGCGCACCTTTGAATTTCTTACCATCGATGTCTTTTGTTGCTTTTAAATTGTAATCACCGATTGGGAACGTACCTAACGTTTTTTCATCATCTTCCGTAACCGTTGTCGTACGCTTCTTACCATTGTATTCGTAAGTAATATCTCCACTACTACTTGGATAAATGCTCACTGATTTTTGTGGAACATTGAATGAATAATTATCAAAAAATAGGAATTTCTTGCCATCCTTTGAAATATTTAACACATTATTTCCATTAGCATCCACAGATAAATTATTATAACGATTATCTTTAATTTCTTTCGCACTTTGTTCTACATTACTACCGACATTATTTAAGTCATCTTCTGTTTTGATGTAGTTTAAATATGCGCGTGCTTCTTGTTTGCTTAATTTTTGGTCATTTTGAGTTGTAACTTCTTTGGCTAATGCTTTTTCGTCATCTTTCTTAATTGCTTGTGCAATATTAGATGCTTGCTTTTCCGGAGAAAATTGATTTTTTAATACTGAAAATGCAACGATCAAAGCAATTAGCAATACAGCTATAACTGCAATAATAATCCAAGTCTTTTTATTATCGCCTTTACGTGGTTGTTGATCATGTCTGTCGGCATAACCGTTTTGATTATGGTTATTATACCCTTGATATTGATGTTGCTCATGCTTATCTTGTCGACTTTGGTTGTGATAATCTTGCTGTGTGTTAGAGTGATTTGGTTTAGATTGCTGAACGGGTTTCCCACAATTTGTACATACCTTCACACCTTCGCGAAGAGGTTGACCACAATTACTACAATATTTCATTAGTAAATCGAACTCCCATCAAATAGATTATTGAACTCACTGATTAAGTTTCCAAAGATTTGGTTAAATAAAGATTCACCGAAAATAGTCACAAATAAGAAGAACACAATAATGTAAATAATCACACCGTAAAAACTAGAAAAGCGCGTATGATGATTTGCACTATATTTGGCAATCATGTAAACACCTGAAACAACGATTAATAGAATGGATAGCATAAATAATGCGCCACCAAAGCTAAAAGAATTAGCGAACATTAAAATAAGTGCAATCAATAGTACTGCCACTGAAACACTATTAATAAGTACAAAATCTGACAGTACTTTTTTAAATGTAATTGGCTTTCTAACTACTAAGCGCGAAATACCATATGTTGCTCCCACTATCACTGCTAGGAATAAAATGACACCTAACATAACAGAAAAGATAATTTGGCTTTTTGGTGTTTCAAACATTCCAACTGATGAAGGAATTACAATAGCAAGTAACAGTGCTACGACTAATAAACCGACAATGATTAAAGAAAATAACAATTTAAAACTAAATGCTTGTTGGCTTTTTAGTACTTGATCAGGTGAAGCGAAAGCACTTCTAAAGAAACCTTTACTTTCTTCTGTCACTTCTTTTGCATGGTCACTAAATTGGCTTGTTTGTTGTGGTTGTTGATGGTTTGAATATGACTGATTGTATTGTTGTTGATTGTGATATGTATGTGCTGCGTTGTTGTGAGGTTGTTGGTGCTGATTTGACTGTGGTTGATGCATTTGATGTTGTTGTGTCGATGTAGTCTGTTCAGGTACATGCTGATGATCTGGCACTTTACCTTCTTCATAAGAATTTTTATCGTGTTTCGATTCGTTTGTTCTTGATAAATGATTACTTTGATGTGATGTCGTTTCGTTACCTTCACCTAATGATTCATTTGAATCCTGTCGTCGGCCATTAGCTTCAGCATTAGAGATATCTTTTTCAGCAGAATTAATAGTCTGAGACTGTCTATCTATTTTATGGCCACACTCTCCACAAAATAAATCGTTAGGTTCGATAGCATTTCCGCAATTTGGACATTGCATAGGAATCCCTCCAATTTTTTATTTTTTAAATCTTCAAAAAGTATATCATTTATTTTGTGTTGCTTTCTATATTATTTTGAACTTTTTATCAAAATAAATATATATTTTAAAAAGCAATATTTAGATAAGTTCATTTAATATAATAATCTAAATATTGCCTTAACTATACTGAAATAAAAAAACGATGAAGTCTAAGACTCCACCGACAATAAATTTTATTCATTTAATTGTTTTTTCTAAAATGTGCCTGGGTTAAAACCTGCTTCCCATTTATTAAATGGCCAATATCTTAAAACAACTTTACCTACAAGTTGGTCTTTATCTACTAAACCAACTTCAGCCAAACGGCTATCTACACTATTTTGTCTGTTATCACCTAAAACTAAATACTTATCTTTAGGAATTTTATTTTTACCATTTGCTCCGTTCACTTGGCTTGTTTTAAATGTACCTGTTAAATACTTACCTTGTTTATGCTTCTTATTATAATCTAAATAAGGCTCTGATACCTTTTTGTCATTAACATATAATTGATCACCTTCATACTCAACTTTATCACCTGGCGTACCAATCACACGCTTAATAAAATCACGTTGTGCATCTTCATGGAAGACAACGACATCACCATTATCAATGTGGTTCAATGTTTTCGAAATCTTACTAACTATCACTTTATTTCTATCTTGGAAAGTTGGATACATCGATGAACCTGATACTGTGTATGATGTTCCAATAAACTTTAATACAATACCTACAATTAAGAGTGCGCCACCAATGGCTACAATCCATTCAATTATCTCTTTTTTCAATTAAACCCCGCCTATCATCTTTTATAAACACAACTTACTTTATCACAAATATATTGCAAAGTCGTTTCACTCATCTTTAAAAACCGTAACGTTAATCAATTTACTTCGTTTTGAAAATTAAGCTCATCAAGAAATTCATCCTTAGCGTACTTATTGATAGCTTCATCGTAACAAACCTCTCACAAGATTACTATTCAAGTTATCACATTTAAGAATGCCTTCTTACTTACATTTTCAAAAAATAATCCAATCTTTCATATTCGTAAGAAATGACATCGACTTTGTAAGGTTAGATAAAGGCAGTACTGACGCAACCCTTCTACAATTATAAGTGTAATAGAAACAAGGAGTGATGATATTGAAAACCTTAAGAAATATATTCATTACAATTGTCGTCATTGCAATTATCGTTATCGGAGGATTGTTTGGATTAAATGCTTATTCCAATCAACACCCTAACAATCATTCAATCAATGACTGGAACAAGCTCAATCCTCTAGCCCCAACATATGAATATTACGTTAAGACTCAAAAGCCATCGAAAGTAGAAGTCGTTGATAAAGAAAAAGATTTCTATATCTATCATTACAATCAAACGGGTTACACGAAAGATGGTAAATCTAAAAAAATTGAATACACAGCATCTAAAAAATTAAAACAAAATCATTACTTAGTTGTACGCGAAAAATCTCACACAATTCAGTCATTCGAAGAAGTTAAAAAATCAAAAATTCCAACTAAAGCAAAAGAAAAATTATAAATCAAATAAGGAGTGCGATCGACATGCCAATTCTAAACGTCAATCATTTATCAAAAGTATACGGAAGTAAACAAAAATATAAAGCCCTACACGACATCAACTTTTCAGTGGACAAAGGAGAATTCGTCGCCATAATGGGACCTTCAGGTTCAGGTAAGACTACCCTCCTCAATGTCATTAGTTCCATCGATAGTATTTCTGGAGGAACTGTAGAAGTAAGTGGCAATGAAATTAATCAACTTAAAGATAAGCAGTTAGCACAATTTCGTAAGAAAGAACTTGGATTTATCTTCCAAGATTATAGTGTCTTACCTACCTTAACTGTTAAAGAAAACATTATGTTGCCACTATCCGTTCAAAAAGTAAGTAAAGATGAGATGGAACAAAATTATAAAGAAGTTACTGAAGCACTCGGTATTTATGAGTTAAGCGATAAATATCCAAGCGAAATATCAGGTGGTCAGCAACAACGTACCGCTGCCGCACGTGCATTCGTTCATAAACCGGCTATTATCTTTGCCGATGAACCGACAGGAGCACTTGATTCGAAAAGTGCGCAAGACTTACTCAACCGTCTAGAAGATATGAACGAGCGATTCAATAGCACGATAATCATGGTAACTCATGACCCATCTGCAGCGAGTTTCGCACAGCGTGTCATTATGTTAAAAGATGGCAATATTCATTCAGAAATCCATCAAGAAGATAAATCTAAACGCGAATTTTATAATGAAATCATTCAATTACAGTCAGCCTTAGGTGGTGTCGCAAATGACGTTTAATCAAATTACACTCAAAAACTTAAAAAGTAATTTCAAAAATTATGCACTGTATCTTTTTTCACTCATTTTTAGTATTATTTTACACTTTAGCTTTGTCACTTTGCAGTACACACATAGTATTAATAATGGTGGTTCTCCAAAAGTTATTCAAGAAGGTGCTAAAGTAGGCTCAGTTTTCCTATTTATTACAATTATTATTTTCTTAATGTATGCGAACCAATTATTTATTAAACGTAGAACACGAGAATTTGCGCTATTCCAACTTATTGGATTAACACGACAAAACATTTTAAGAATGCTAGCTATCGAGCAACTTACATTCTTTTTTATTACTGGCATCATAGGTATTTTAATTGGTATTGTAGGCTCTGAAATTCTACTTAACATTCTAGTGAAGATGATGCATTTGAAAGTAGGTGTATCAATCGGATTTGAATTTCCTGCGTTAATACAAACAATTGTGATGCTCGTACTAGCATTTATCTTGATTATGTTCCAGAACTTCCTTTTCCTAAAAAGAAGAACCATTCTGTCAATGATGAAGGACAGTACTAAATCAGAAGCTACTAAAGCTAAAATTACCGTTCCTGAACTTATTGCCGGTATTCTAGGCATTATCATGATCATCTTTGGGTATTATATTTCTACTGAAATGTTTGGTAAGTTCGAAGTTTTAACAATGGTCTTAGTCACACCTTTCTTAATTCTGTTTCTAACCGTTGTGGGGGCTTATCTATTCTTTAGAAGTTCAGTATCTATCATATTTAAATCACTGAAAAAGTCTAAACATGGACGCATTTCAATTACAGATGTCGTATTTACTTCATCAATTATGCATCGCATGAAGAAAAATGCGATGTCACTAACAATTATTGCGGTAATTTCAGCTGTGACAGTAACTATTCTGTGTTTTGGCGCGATTAGTAAAGCCAATACGGACTATATGATTCAAGTATCGTCTCCTCAAGACGTTAACTTTTCTAAAACAGAATCAGCTCAAAAGTATGAAAAACTATTAAAACAAAATCATATTCAATATGACACGAAAACATTTGAAGGTAGTAATACGAAATTGTTTAAAAATGATGCCTTAAAAAGTAAAACAAACGAAGGTATGCAAAATACTGGTATCGTTGTGATGCCAGATAAAAATAATAAAGGTAACCATGCTACAATTACTAACCTACAAGGACCGCTTTCTGGCATTGTAAGTGTTCATACGAATAAAGATATGACACTTCAAGGTCAACAAAAAATGACATTAAACGTGAATAAAAAGGATGACAATGAGGTAATTCCGTCGACCGTTTCTATAGGTGGTCCTGTCTTAAAAGTAAGTCCAGATAATTTCAATAAATTGAAAATGAAGGACCAACTGATGCATCATTATGGATTTAATATCAAAGATCATAAAGACCTCTCCAAAGCGGAGACATTAGCTCAGAAAGTAAGTCCAAATGTAGAATTAAAAAATGACACGAAGAAAATGCTAGATGAAAGTAATGGTATTCTAATATTTGTCACATCATTCTTAGGATTAGCGTTTCTCATCGCAGCGGGATGTATTATCTATATTAAACAAATGGATGAAACCGAAGATGAAATTAACAATTATCGCATATTAAGACGTATCGGCTTCACACACACGGATATGACGAAAGGTCTAGCATTAAAGATTCTATTCAACTTCGGTTTACCTTTAATCATCGCATTATTACACGCACTATTTGCTGCAATGGTATTTATGAAACTAATGGGAGAATACTCTCCTATACCGATTATCATTGTGATGATTGTTTATTCACTTGTTTACCTTATCTTTGCAGCAATCTCATTTATCCATGCAAATCGAATTGTAAAACACTCTATTTAATAATTGAAAAGAAAGGACGTTGTTTAAATGAATATTAAAGAATTAATTCGCAAATCTTACGAGGATTTATTAAGTTTGAAAGTCAATTGGTTTAACGGTCTTATGTTAGTACTTATCGTCTTCATATTAAGTGGCATTGTGACACCATTTATTGGAGTGCCGGTAGGCTTACTTGGTGGTGGTTATATTCTAAAACGTTATGAAGAAAAGAATAGTAACTAATATTGAAAACAAAGCTTTTTGAATAAATATGGCTACATTGAAAACAAGCAGTAATTAATTGAGCTGAGAAGGCGCTTTAAATCAAGCGATTCTCAGCTCTAATCATACATACGGGGTTTGGGGCCCAAACATAAAGAATTTCACAAAGAAATTCTACAAGCTAAGTAAGTTGGGGGTAGGATAGAATTCAAAAGGATTCTATCCTACCCCTTTGCTTTTTATTTTAATAATTATGATCATTATATATTAATATTTTTTATTTTATATATTTTATAATTAAATTGACAGAAATATTTTATTCATCTAAGAAAGGACATCAAGTTATGCTTCAAAAAACTAAATATCGCTTCTCTATTCGAAAGTTTTCAATAGGAACAGGCTCCGTACTATTAGGTGCCTTTTTATTTGTAGGCTTTCAAGATGTAGCTCATGCGAGTGAATTACATAATAGTACGTTAACAACGGACACGGCTTCCAATCCACAATCTTTTGAAAAGAAAGCCAATAATTCAACACACGAAGACGTACAAAATGCAGCTTCAACATATCAATCTAATCCCCTAAAAAATACAGAAAATACAACAAAAGCAGAAATTCAATCACAAATAACGAGTAAGACAACTCACTCAGTTAAAGAAAATGCAAATGCGCAAGCCATTGCCGCTTCATCTCAAATAGAGAAGAAAGTAATACATACGCGTTCACGTCGTTCAGCAACGTCACCAATTACTTCAGAAGGCGTCTTAGAGGATACAACGACAACTGCAACACCTAATATGGATGATGCTAATGGTGCATCAGTTAAAAGTAGAGATGTTGCCATTCTACAACCTAAAGATTCAAATACTGTCCCAACACCAAACGTCGTATTTGAAAAAAGTCCTGATCCAAATCAGTATACATTTGCGATAACAGATCTTAAAGATTTTAATGCTGCCTATCAAACAAAATATTATTATCGTTTATCTAAGCCCTACGATGATTCTAATGACGTAACGATTGAATTAGTTAACGGTGAGACAAATACTGTAGTAGAAACGAAACAGATCAATTCACCTGGCACTGTATCCATTGGTCAAAATTCTCTAGAAATCGCAGTAGCTGCTCATGATCCTCAAAAAGCGAAATATGGTCATATCAATTTCACTTTTTTAAATACATTAGACTCATTCAAAAACACAGTTTCAACTATTAGAGCACGTTTTGAAATAGATGATAATGGTAGCTTAGAAGATAGACGAAGCGGCATACAAATTTACGATTTATTTAACCAGGCGAATGAAGGAACAACCATTACAGATCCACAATATTATGTGCCCCACATTGTTCCTGAAACGACCTATTATCGTGTTGTTACTAAGAATAACCCCACTTATCAAGCAGATAAGACTGATATAAACGCTCAAACATACCAACCAGATTTCACTGAAAAAGAGCTAGCACACTATACGATTAAAGGTATGGATGGACAAATCTATACCGCTTCAAACTCACGTGAATTTGAAGGTTACAAATTATATCAAATTGCTGAGCCTAATCACATGATTGGTACAATGGTTCGCCCATACCAAGTTGGGTTGAGATATGTGGATGCTGAAACGAATAATGGTGGTGTCAAACGTATCAAAGAAATTATCGGAGAAGATGGTACAACACGTATCGAAATTTGGACTTTATCGGTGGATCACATGTCTGAATCTGCGAAAAACACAGGTATCGATACAACAAATTATGTGAAAGTTTATGAAGCAACGTTAAGACCTGGCGAAAGAAATAAAAATGATTTAGGTAAACAGATTTATATTCCTGGATATAATATACCATTTCTTATTCAACCAGCTAGTGCTGGCGAAGGTGCTGTTGGGAATATATTTGCTCCTAATCAATCAATAAATGGTGTACAAGTAGGACGTGGAAGTAACTTCCGTTTACAAAACTTATTAGCTAAAGCGCATCCTATTATTTATTACTACACAGCAATAGACCCTGTTGAAGTCACATTAAAGGCAAATAAAGTAGTTAAAGGCGAACATACGCTAGCGCAAGGTGAATTCACTTTCAATATTGTAGCCGGTCCTAATTCACCAGCTATTCCAGAGACTTCGCAATCAAAAACAAATGCAGCAGATGGTTCAGTTACATTTGATAAGATTTCATTTACAAAACCAGGTACTTACACTTATACAATTACAGAAAATAAAGCTAACCTTAACTCAAATTTTGATGCTGAACCATTAACGATTACAGCAACTGTTACAGTAACCGAAGAAAATGTGGCTTTAAACGCAAATGTGAGTTACGCATATGATTCAGATACTGATAATAACCAAGCATTCACTAACTATTATGTAGCACCTAAGCAATTAGACTTTGACGTTCATTTTACAAAATCTCTAGTTGGCCGTCCGTTAAACAATGAAGAGTTTCAATTCACTATGAAAAATGCTGACGGAGAAGTTATCGCTACAGGTACAAATAATGCGACAGGTCAAATAAACTTCAACTTTATTGAAGGTAAACGTCCGACTTATACTAATGCCGATGCTGGTAAAACCTTCACGTATACTGTTGAAGAAGTTCCTAGTAACTTACCGAATATCAGTAGTGATTCTATGAAAGCAATTGTAACTGTAAATATCACTAAAGATTTACATGTACTTACAGCAACATCGATTGCGCCAGCAGATACTGAATTCAACAATACATTTGTTCCTCCAACACCACCGACACCTGTATTCCAACCTGAAAAATTTGATTTATCAGTGGAAAAATATGATATTACAGCAAATAAATTATTAGATGATGATAGTGAATTAGCGAATAAATATGCAGATACTAATGTGAACCCTTATGCGGATCAAACAACTAATAATGAACCAGAAAACATCAATACTAAAACGCTTAATCGTGGCGATAAAATTGTGTATCAAGTTTGGTTAGATACAACACACTTAACACCAGAGAATAAAATTAATAAATTAGGCATTACTGATGACTATGATGAAACAAGCGTAGCTGTTCAAAGTATTAAGGTATACGACGGTATTACTGGACAGGACGTTACAAACTTATTTGATATCACAGATGAGAATGGTGTTATCATAGCTACATCAAAAGATAGTTTAGTCAAAGACCATGTGCTAGATAATGCGCAAATGCCATTTGGACGTTATTACAAATTAGATATTGTCGGGGTCATTAAAGACAGTGCCAAAGCTAGTAAAGACATCACTAATGTAGCTAATCAGTCTGTGCAGTTCTTTAACCCAGCCAAAGGTGGCAATGAAGTACCACCTCCTAAACCGTCAGAAAAACGTGTAAATAAAGTAAAACCAGTACCAGTAAACTTTGAATTCAAAGTGACTAAGAAATTGGAAGGTGGTCAACTTAAAGGTGGAGATTACACATTCATCTTAACGGATTTAAACACTCCTGATCACCCAGAGCAATCAGCAACAAATGATGCGAATGGTAAAGTGAATTTCTTACCAATTAAATTCAATAAAGTAGGCACTTATATTTACCAAATCACTGAACAAGTGGGAACAGATTCAAATATTGCTTATGATACAATGTCTATCAAATCAACAGTGGTAGTTACTGAAAATCCAGAAACTGGTAATTTACAAGCAACTGTAACTTACAACAGTTCAGGCGGTAAATCAGTTGGAATAAATGATACTGAGTTTAACAACACTGTTAAACCTCCCGTACCACCAACGCCAAACAAACCACCACATAATCCGCCTAAAACACCGGGTCAACCTCCAGTTAACCCGCCAGGCAACCCACCTGAAAAACCAGGTGTACCACCGACACATCATGTGCCACCAACACCTAAACAACTAAATCAACCGAAGCACCTACCAAATACTGGTAGCGACGATGCTAATATAAATAAATCATTATTAGCAACAATGTTTGCAAGTTTAGGTAGTGTATTATTATTCGGTAGAAGAAGACGCGATGGGCAAAATTTAAAGTGAAATTTTTAAAAAACCTAAGAAGCATTTCCGCTTCTTAGGTCTTTTTAATTGATTACGGTAAAAATTTAAATGACAAATAAATACTTAACCAACATATGATTACAAATGCACCTACTACAAAGACAAATGATAAGATGCTCGTAATGAGATTACGTGTTTTACTCGTCTGAACTTCGTTTGGATCTTGACCATTCATAAATGCAACGATTCGATCATAATTATCCATACCGTGCCTATATTTAATTTTGTCGACTTGCGTACTACTATAAAAACCTACAGAAAAAATAACATAGGTAATCGCAACGCCCCACCAACTCAAATAATATAAAAGTGGTCCTATTAAAACACAAGCTAATAAAATCCAAATCAACATCATCCACGTCCAAAAATCCATGTCTTTTTTAACTTCTTCATGACCCATACGTTTCACGTCTCCTTTAACAAGATCATCTAATGAAACATTAAATAATGTACACATCATTAACAAATTATGGATATCTGGATAACTTCTTTCATTTTCCCAATTAGAAATGGTTTGTCTCGAAACATATAATTTCTCAGCTAAGTACTCTTGAGAATACTTTTCTTTTTCTCTATATTTTCTAATTTGTTGACCGATTTCCATCATCCATAACTCCTTAACCATATAGATTAATCTTGCATAGAATAGAAGCAAGATAGTAAATATGTGCCGTATCTCACTTCATCTCTATAGAAACGTTTCCTCATATAAAAAACTACCAAATTTCTTTGTCATACGCATCTTTTTCATTGTCAAAATCCTTTTACATACTGATATATCAGCATTTGCAAGACTTCCCGACGTCTAAAAAAGGAACAGCGTCTTAACATTTATTGCTGTTCCATTTACTATTAAATATTAGTCATTAAATGATTTTAATATCATTTTCAACATTTTTTCAATATACGCTTCATCGAGTGTTTCAGGTTTAATTAAAATATTAAAATAAATCGGTGAGAAGATTAAATCTATAAATAAATCTTGATCCTCTTCTTTAATATGTTGAGCAATAATAGATTTTAATATCTTACGATTATTTTTAAAATAACCTTGCATAAATAATTCGCGAGCGTCATTTTGTTGATTACTAATCAATATTTCAATAACCGCTCGTCCAAGATTGGTTTTATAAATAGACATTATCTTTACTAAATATTGATACAATCCTGTGTATAAATCTTTATTTTCATTTTCAAAAATCTGAGTTCTACTCACAAACATATCTACAATAATCGATGATTTATCTTTCCAACGACGATAAATCGTTGCTTTTGAAACACCTGTGTTCTCTGAAATTTGATCAATCGTAATGTCTCTAAAATGAGTGGTTACTAACAATCGATCTATTTCATTAAATATTTTATGATTGATTGTCGGATCTTTCGGTCTTCCAGCCATGTTTTCCCCTTCTTAAACGCGTAATAAATTCAACCGCTTCAAAAATAATTACTGCACTTACAAACCATGCAATAAATCCAGTAACAATACTAAGTAACCAATGATTTGTAAAATAAAGCATCGCCCATGTTGCTAGTATACTAATTAATACACCTGTCATGCCAAACACTGCACCTCTACTAACGTGCTTAGCAATGACATCGCCATGTTGCATTCCTGTTATAAACAATGAAACTAAGAATACTGCAGGTAATGTAGCAAAGACGCCACCGAGCTCTTTCCAAGGTAAAATAACAGAAATAATATAACTAAGTGTAACTGCTAATCCTCCAACCAAGAATTTAATTAATGCTAATTTCATTACAAAAGCCTCCAAAGATTAATTCATATGTCTAACGACAAATATACCTAGAGAAATTACAAGCCAACATATTAATGCAAATCCTGTACCTCTTTTATAATCTCTTTTACTAATATAAAGAGAAGTTAGAAAGACTGTTATGATGCACGATATAATCCCAATAATGGCACCAGAACTAAGATGAATTGACATTTGTACTAATTTATTGCCACGATGATCTATCGCAAGGGCAATAATTGCGGCTAAATAGACTGCCGGCATAGTAGCGATAATGCCACCCATTTTACCACCGACTTTCTCAGCCATTATAGATGCAATTGCCACTGCAAGACCTCCAATAACAAAATGAAGAATAGCACTAGAAATGGATATTCCAAACACAATAAACCCTTCTTCTTTAATTATTAAACGATACGTTTCGTTTAATAATATTGTAAATCTATTTATTTGCTATGTAAACAGCACTTTGTAATAAAAATGATTGCCATATTGAACATAAAAAAACACTAAGATAATTCAATTTTTAATCATCTTAGTGCTAATATTTAGTGATATACATTTTAAAACCAATCCCTTAAGAAATGGTATCATACACACTTTTCATCTATTTTTTATAAATTTTTATTTTAATTTCGTAATAATCATCATGTTCTTTATCACGTTGTTCTACACGTATACCAGATTGTTCAATAGCTTGAATACTTTTTCCAACTTCGTCACGTGCTTGTGTTAAATCTTTAGAGAATTGGAAAGATTGAGCTTTTACTTTTTCTGGTCCAATTTTCTGTTTAACACGTGCCTCTGTTTGTTTAACATTTAATTTTTGGCTAATCACTTGTTCAATTAGCTTTTCTTGATCGTCCTCTTTGAGAGATAAGACAGCACGAGCATGACGCTCAGTAATCTTGCCTTCTCTTAAACGATTAATCACTTTAGGTGCTAATTTCAATAGTCGCAATTTGTTTGCGATAAAACTTTGACTTTTACCTAAACTTTTAGCTAATTCACTTTGCGTTGTGCCACCAATTTCAAGAAGCTTTTTATAAGCTTCCGCTTCTTCAACAGCAGATAAATTTTCACGTTGAATATTCTCAATTAATGCTACAACTGCTGTTTCTTCATCATTCATATGACGTATAATGACATCTGCTTGAGATTTATGCAGTGACTGTAGTGCTCTGAAACGTCGTTCACCCGCAATAATTTCATACATATTCTCTTCAATCGGTCTTACAACGATGGGTTGTAATAAACCATGCTCATCAATAGATTCAGCAAGTTCAGTAATCTTACTTGAGTCAAACACCTGTCTTGGTTGATAACGGTTAGGTACAATACGCTCAATTTGAATGGATTCGACGCTAGAATTGCGATCTTCTTCAATGTATCCAACGATGTCATCTTTATTTTTCAATCCAAATAATTTTGAAAAAGGCTTTTTCATTATCCATTCACTCCTCTTAAAATTAATTTTAACATGTAAGTGCTATTAATTTTCTAGTAAAGGAGATTTATTAGGCGTACCAGGTTTTCTAGGATATTTTTTAGATGTTTGACGACGTTTATCTATAATAATCATTTGTCGTTCACCAGCATCTTCTGGTAAATCAAATGTATAAGAATCACTAAAGACGCCACCTAATATACTAATCCCAAATTGTGCTTCTTCTAATTCTTCTTCTCCTTTAGAAGACTTCAATGCGATGAACTGACCACCTTTTTTAACTAAAGGAAGGCACAATTCACTTAACACTGTAAGTCTGGCTACTGCACGTGCTGTAACTACGTCATACGTTTCTCTGTTTACGCCTTTACCGAATGTTTCAGCGCGATCATGTACAAAGCTAACTTGAGTTAAGCCAAGTTCAGCAGCTAGATGATTTAAAAATTGAATACGTTTATTCAAAGAATCTACAATGGTTACTTTCAATTCAGGGTAAACAATCTTCAATGGAATACTTGGAAAACCTGCACCAGCACCAACATCACAGATGGTTAAAGGTTGATTGAAATCATAATAAAAGCTTGGTGTAATTGAATCATAGAAATGTTTCAAATAAACTTCATGTTCATCTGTAATACTTGTGAGATTCATTTTCTCATTCCATTCTACAAGTAAACGATAATATGTTTGAAATTGTTCTTTTTGTTTATCTGACAATTCAATTCCATGTTCACTTAATTCTTTAGCTAGCCATTCTATGCCGTTCATTAATTTTTCACCCTTTGCAATTTACCTTGCTCTAAATAAACAAGTAAGATTGAGATGTCTGCTGGGTTAACACCAGAGATTCGTGATGCTTGTGCAATATTCAATGGTTTAACTTCAGCTAATTTTTCACGAGCTTCAGTCGCTAAACTATCCACTTTACTATAATCTAAGTCTTCCGGAATTTTTTTCTCTTCCATGCGTT
Source organism: Staphylococcus haemolyticus (assembly GCF_006094395.1). Taxonomy (NCBI): domain Bacteria; kingdom Bacillati; phylum Bacillota; class Bacilli; order Caryophanales; family Staphylococcaceae; genus Staphylococcus; species Staphylococcus haemolyticus. The sequence continues at coordinate 2,513,011 of NZ_CP035291.1, forward strand.
TAACTTTTTCAACTTGTTGCAATGATTTATTGATATAACCTTCATATTTCGTTTGAATTTCAACTTGTTCTTCAACCGCTTCAGGTAATTGATGACTTTCTTCTAGAATTTCTAAGATTGTATTGTATGTCATTTCAGGACGTCGTAATAGATCAATTGCTAGAATGCCATCTTTTAGACGTGAACCACCATTTGCCTCAATGACGGATTGTGTGTGTTCATTTGGTTTAATACGAATATCAGTTAAACGTTGGATTTCATCTTGAATTTGTTGACGCTTTTCATTAAAACGCGCGTAACGTTCTTCCGAAATCATACCTAATTCATAACCTACATCTGTCAAACGCAAGTCAGCATTATCATGACGTAGTAATAATCTATATTCTGCACGAGATGTTAATAAGCGGTAAGGTTCATTCGTACCTTTTGTAACTAAGTCATCAATTAAAACACCGATATATGCGTCTGAACGACTTAAGATTTTCTCTCCGGTACCAAGCACTTTACCTGCAGCATTGATACCTGCCATAATACCTTGTCCAGCCGCTTCTTCATAACCTGAAGTACCATTGATTTGTCCAGCTGTGTATAAATTTTTAATCATTTTAGTTTCTAATGTTGGCCATAATTGCGTTGGTACAATGGCATCATATTCAATGGCATAACCTGCACGCATCATGTCTGCCTTTTCAAGACCAGGAATTGTTTCTAACATTTGACGTTGTACATGTTCTGGTAAACTTGTTGAAAGGCCTTGAACGTAAACTTCATTTGTATTACGACCTTCAGGCTCTAGGAAAAGTTGATGTCTAGGTTTATCATTGAAACGCACAAATTTATCTTCAATTGATGGACAATAACGAGGACCTGTTCCTTTGATCATACCTGAATACATAGCTGATAAATGTAGATTATCATCGATGACTTTATGTGTACGATCATTAGTATATGTTAACCAACAAGGTAATTGGTCTAGGATATATTCTGTAGTTTCAAAACTAAATGCACGACCCACATCATCACCAGGTTGAATTTCCGTCTTAGAATAATCAATTGTTTTCGCGTTTACACGTGGAGGTGTACCCGTTTTAAAGCGCACAACTTCAAACCCTAATTCTCTTAAATTATCAGCTAGCGTGATAGATGGAAGTTGATGATTTGGACCACTTGAATATTTCATGTTACCTAAGATTATTTCACCACGTAAGAATGTACCTGTCGTAATAACAACCGCTTGAGCGCGATATTCAGTACCGATATTTGTGCGGACACCTTTTACTTCATTGTCTTCAATAATTAATTCATCCACCATACCTTGCATGATGTCTAAATTATCTTCATCTTCAATGACACGTTTCATTTCTTGTTGATATAACACTTTGTCTGCTTGAGCACGTAACGCACGTACTGCTGGTCCTTTACCAGTATTTAACATACGCATTTGGATATGTGTTTTATCAATCGCTTTAGCCATTTGTCCACCTAATGCGTCAATTTCTCGAACGACAATACCTTTCGCTGGACCACCTACTGATGGGTTACATGGCATGAATGCAATATTATCTAGATTAATTGTTAGCATTAGTGTTTTTGCACCACGTCTTGCAGATGCCAAACCTGCTTCAATACCTGCATGTCCAGCACCAATGACGATTACATCATATTCTTGAACCACCTAATTGACCTCCTTTAAATTTCCTTTGCCTTTATTTTTATAAATAAGACTTCCTACCGTCTCAATTTCATTTATATTTATAATTTGATATAACGTTGCATCGCTATGAGGTACAAACTATTATTTTCCTAAGCAGAATTGACTAAATAGTTGATCAATCAATTCATCACTAGCAGATTCACCAATAATTTCACCTAGTAATTCCCATGTACGCGTTAAGTCAATTTGAACCATATCCATAGGAATACCTGATTCAGCTGCATCAATCGCATCTTGAATGGCATTTCTAGCTTGCTTTAATAAAGAGATATGTCTTGAATTAGATACATAAGTCATATCTTGGTTTTGAACATCGCCACCAAAGAATAAATCTCGTATTTGTAATTCTAGTTGATCAATACCTTCTTGTTTAAGCATAGATGTTTGGATAAGTGGTGTATCACCAATCATTTCTTTTACTTCATTTATATCTAAGTTTTGCTCTAAATCAGTTTTGTTAACAATTACAATGGCATCTTCATTTTTAATAACTTCATATAATGTACGATCTTCTTGTGTTAATGGCTCATTGTTATTTAATACAAATAAAATTAGATCTGCTTCACTTAAGGCTTTACGTGAACGTTCGACACCAATTTTTTCAACGATATCTTCAGTGTCACGAATACCTGCAGTATCTACTAATCTTAATGGTACACCTCTAACATTGACGTATTCTTCTAAAACGTCACGAGTTGTACCTGCAACTTCAGTTACGATGGCTTTATTATCTTGAATAAGGTTATTTAGCATTGACGATTTCCCTACATTTGGTTTACCAACGATAACGGTTGAAAGACCCTCTCTCATAATTTTACCTTGTGCGCCAGTCTCTAATAATAGATTAATTTCGTTTTTAATCTTTTTAGATTGCTCTAATAGGAACTCAGTTGTAGCATCTTCAACATCGTCGTATTCGGGATAATCAATATTCACTTCTACTTGCGCGAGAATTTCTAAAATGGATTGACGTTGTCGTTTAATTAAATCACTTAGTCTCCCTTCGATTTGGTTCATGGCAACTTTAGAAGCACGATCTGTTTTAGAACGAATAAAGTCCATAACAGCTTCAGCTTGTGATAAATCGATACGCCCGTTCAAGAATGCACGCTTTGTATATTCACCTGGCTCTGCCATTCTTGCGCCATGCGTCATTGTAAGTTCTAATATTCGATTAATCGTTAAAATACCACCGTGACAATTAATTTCAATTATGTCCTCGCGTGTAAATGTTCTTGGTGCTCTTAGCACAGATATCATAACTTCTTCAACAACTTCATTTGTTTCAGGATCTACGATATGACCATAATTAATCGTATGTGAATCTACGTCTTCTAACTTTTTCTTTCCTTTATATAGCTTATCTCCAATTTCAACGGCTTGCGGTCCAGATAAACGGACAATACCGATTGCCCCTTCACCCATAGGTGTTGAAATACTAGTTATCGTATCAAAATCCATGATTATCCTCGCCTCCTTATTCAAGTAAAATTTCATTATAACATTGTAATTTGTTTCTATAAAAATTGCTAATAAGTTGATTTATCGCTCATAAGTTAAGACTTCGGTTTGTCTAACCTCAGACTAACAGGTGTCTAAAAATCCCCCTACCCTTCTATTTAATCTTTTTATTAAAGACCTTAGCAATTTTTAATACATGTTCTAAGCTACCCTGGATTTCAAGTGTAGTCATATCCTTAGCTGGTTGCCTAGCAATAACGATAATATCACGTGCAATAATATCTTCTTTATGAATTTTGAAATTCTCCCTTATCGCACGTTTAATTCTATTTCGAGTCACTGCATTGCCCAATTTTTTAGATACACTAATACCTAATCGAAAATGATTTTTATTACTATTATAGGTATAAACAACAAACTGTCTATTTGCTACCGATTTCCCTCTTTTATAAATCGTTTGAAAATCAGTATTCTTTTTTATACGGTAAGCTTTCTCCACGTTCACATCACTCGCTTATTTTATTCTTTGCCATTTTAGTTAAAGTTAGTTTTGATATAGCGTATCTCAATTTATACCTATTCAAACGAAAAAAAAGACCACTGAGAAGTCAGTGATCTTATGCTGATAAAACTTTACGGCCTTTACGACGACGACGTGCTAAAACTTTACGGCCATTTTTAGTGCTCATGCGTTTTCTGAAACCATGAACTTTACTATGTTTACGTTTATTTGGTTGATAAGTACGTTTTACCATGCAAAACACCTCCATCTACATATTTATCCAGCTCACTCGCTCTTGTAGTGATCCTGATTATTTTAATAGATAAATTATAATTTCTGATATCAGAATTCTTGTTTTAATTCAATTTTATCTAGTCATAATTCAAGCAACTACTACAATATAACAAATTACTATTTATAAAGCAAGCAGCATTTGCATTAAGATGTTATTTTTTTAACCACTTGCCACCATTCATTTTTAATATTTATACATTTCATCAAACGAGCGTCTTTCAAACTTTATTCATTTTAAATTCATCTTTATAAATTATTTCCCAAAGCTGTTGTAGTACATAAAGTTAGTTTTTTAAAATTATCCACTTATACACATATGAGATTCAAGTTTCTGTGGATAATATATTCATTATTAACAGATTTATACCAAGTTTAACAACATATTCACACCTATTTGACATCTCTCTAAGTTAAAAAGTATAATTATGTGGATAAGTCGTCTAACTCATTATTTTTAAAGGATTTATTTATTGATTTTATATACGTATTTAGTGTGAATAAATCATAGCATACATAAAGTTATCCACTGAATGTTATTAACTTGTGGATAATTATTAACATGCTGTGATTATTTTTATCCACTTGTCTAAATGTCTGTGTATAAGTCCTAAATTTAAAAGAAGATGGAGTTTATTTT